>JBEKUT010000330.1:0-8338 GCA_049514735.1 Bryobacteraceae bacterium | reverse complement strand
TTTCCGGAGCGGTTCTGAATGAGTATCTGAGAGTTCAGGACCGTCATGACGTGATTCGGCCCGACTGCTCCCATGGTGTCGGGAGGCGCGATGGTATCGTCGTCACCCAAAGCTTGGAAGTTAATCGCGGCCGGTGCTGGAGCCGATCCCGTGACCGCCTTCGAAGAGGGATCGCGGCTGAGTGGAGGGGCGGGTTCGAAGTTTAGGTTCACATAGCCCTTCGGCGGACCGCCCCGTGGCGCCGTCCGCGGGGCTGGCTCCTCTTTGTGCTCCTTTCCCTCGGGCTCCGCCCGCGGATCTATCTGAGGCAAGCTCTTGAAATCGATAACGACGCTCTTCGCCGTTCTGGAGTGAGTACGGGTCGGCTCCTGCGCGCTGGCGAAGAACAAGAGAGAAACCAGCGCGTAGCTGACGAAACGCACACACGTGCGGACTATGCTGATTCCTGTCATGTCGATTCAAATTAAATGAGTAGGCCGGATGATCTTAAGGCAAAAGGGTGCTGGAAGTCAATGTATGGCTACTAGTTATGGATGGGTGACGGGAGGACCTACGGGACTGATAGAACTGCCGGTATTATTGGTAGTTTTAATTGACCACCGACCATCCCGCGGCGCCGGGTCCGTCCAACCAATTCCAGCTCTGATCCACGGCGCCTTGACTCCCGCCGTAATAGTGGACTGTAACTTGTCCAGTGGCATCGTCCTGCCAGACCAGATCGGGAACTCCATCGCCATTAAAATCGAATGCCGCCGCAACATGCCAACCGGTAACGCTATTCGCTAACAGCCAATTCCATCCCTGCAGGACCGCGCCGCCGGCGCCTCCGAAATAGTGGACGGTAACTTCGCGAGTTGTGTCGCATTGCCAGACAAGATCGGGTACGCCATTGCCATCGAAGTCGGCAGCGGCGGCCACATGCCAGCCGGTTGTTCCGGTGGCTTCCAGCCAATTCCATCCCTGGAGTACGGCTCCGCCCGCGCCACCGTAATAATTTACCGTGACCTGATGGGTGGTGTCGTTTTCCCAGACCAGATCCGGGACGCCATCGCCATTGAAATCAGCCGCGGCGGCCACATGCCAGCCCGACACGCTCGCAGCGTTCAGCCAATTCCATCCGGCCGGTACGGCGCCGCCTGCGCCGCCGTAATAGTGAACGGTGACTTGATGAGTGGTGTCGTTTTCCCAGACCAGATCGGGCACTCCATCGCCGTTGAAGTCGGCCACCGCGGCTAAATGCCATCCGGAGACACCTGTGGAACTGAGCCAGTTCCAGCCTTCATACGCCGCTCCGCCGGGACCCTCATAATAATGCACCACAATTTGATTCGTGGAGTTATTCTGCCAGACTAGATCCGGCACGCCGTTCCCGTCGAAATCCCCGATGACCTGAGTTGGCTGACTCGGATCGAAAATAGTCACGTTGTAAGTAAAACTTCGCGGCGATCCCGAGATCATGACATTGTCGACGTTGACCGTCACTGTTGTATCGTGAGCGGGCGCTACGGGGCTAATTGGTCCCGTCGCGTCCAGGTTGTTCCAAATCCATACGATGGTATTCTCGCCATAACCCTGCGCTTGTGGTTCCATGTTGACGGGTATCGACGAGCCCTCACTAGTCATCGTGACTGTCGCGGCGCTGAAATCGGCCCCCGCATAAGAGAAAGACCAGCGCGGGTAGACCAACTGATACGGAACGTAGCCATTGGGAGGCCAGGAGATAAACGGATCTCGGGTAGTAGGGCGAGGATTGCTGTAACTGGGATAATCGATCACCCACAGCGCGTTGGAGCTGTAATAGCCGGAAATAAAAGGCACGTCGCCGGTTCCCATGGATGTCGTCTGTGGATATAGAATCCAGCGGCGATGACCAGCCTCCGTATTATTGGCTCCGAAGTCCTGCATATACATTTCGAGGCACCCGGGGTCGTTCGAGGGGAATCCGAGGCAAAGGTCCGAGTTTCCAGCGGCCGTCGCGCCGCCTGAAGAATAGTCGAGCCAGTTACTCGGCGGGGAGTGACTCAATTGCCCGTTGACGCTCATCATCAGGGCAGCCTGCTGATCGCCCGCGTCATAGGTTGGGTTCAAAGCGACATTGCTCGCGATGCCCGCAAAAGAGCGCAGCCAGTTGATCCTTGTTGTAACCGCGTTCCGATAAGCTGGCGAGGTTGCTCCGGCATTGCCATCTGCCAAATTGCCCGCCCATCCCATCGCCACCAATCTTGAAGGGACGAATATATTGAGATACGACGCCCGCACCGCGGCCCGGCTGGAAGTCAGCAGCCATGGAACGACAGATTCCGTGGCCGCAAGTGCGGCTACCGAGCTTTGGCTGGCGAGATCCGCGCGCGGCCGCGGGGCCTCGCCGAGTTCCGCGTTCTGGCTATTAAGGCTCCAGGCGGTGCATAACAGCGCAATGACCGCTAGCCGGGTATTAATTGATTGCAAACAACAAAGTACTTCGAATAGGCCGCTTCTAGCGATACGGTGAACTACTTACAATTGTTCTTTGCTATCTCGACATTTCGGATGAAACTGTCGTACTTCGCTCGCGTAATAGGGCTGTCGCGAAACATCGCGCAAAACTCCTCGCGCGTGATGCCAGCCAGCTTTTCGAACGGCGGTGCGAACTCGCGCGGTGCGAAGGCGGGCTCCGTAGTAACAGGCGCCCTGCGGTTCCACGGACAAACGTCCTGGCAGATATCGCATCCGAAAACATGGCGTCCCATACCGGCGTGGAATTCTTCCGGAATTGGCGCGCGTAACTCGATGGTGAGATATGAGATGCAGCGGGTGGCATCTAACTCGTAGGGCGTCAGCGCAGCTGTCGGACAGGCATCGATGCAGCGAGTACATGTCCCGCAGCGGTCCGGAGGAGGAGTCTCAGGTGCGATCTCAATTGACGTTAGTAACTCACCTAGAAAAAACCACGACCCTAGTGGTTCATTTATAAGACAGGTATTTTTCCCAATCCATCCTAAGCCAGCCTGCCGCGCGTAAGATCGCTCCAGCAGCGGCGCGGTGTCGACACAAATGCGCCATTCGTGATCCGGTCCTATCTCCCGCGCCAGCCGCTCCAGGCCCGCGCGAAGGACGTCGTGATAGTCGTCACCCCAGGCGTAGCGCGAAATCCAGGCTCGCTCATGCGACTCGAAGTTGGTGGAGTACGGCTCCGGACCGTTATACAACTTGCCCACGCATACGATGGACTGGGCGGACGCGAGCAGGCGCCGGGGATCGCATCGAATTGCCGCGCGATGGTCCGTAAGGTATCCCATCCGCCCGGCCAGACCGCGCGCCACCCAATCGCCGTAGCGCGCAGCGTCTTCATGAGGAAGGGCCGCCGCAACGCCGGCCAGTTCGAATCCGCAGAGCGCTGCTAGATTGCGTATCTTCTGCGGGCTCATACTTTTATGATCGCAAAACGGGCTCCGCGGCGCGCCTCGCCGTTCGATGGCCGATATCCCCATACGGCGAAGAATCCAGCCGGTTTAATTCATTTCTGTAGGCTTGTTAATGCAAGCCTGCGTATACTGGCCAGTGTTAGGCGACACGCAGGCGGGCCGCTTCCGCCACGCCTCGAAACCCAGGAGAAACCCGTAAGCAGCAATTTTTGAACTGAGATAACTATGGCCAAGCCGATCAAATATGTTGAAAAAGCTGTGACGGTTGCCGCGGGCGCCGCGTGGACCGTTTTCGACAAGCTCAACCAAATCAAGCAGAACCCTTCGTTCACGCCCAACTGGTCCGACAAACCTCTGCTGAAAAGCTACGAGAAGATGAAGCCGAAGCTCGGCTGGCCGCGCGAAACCGATTCGCTGTGCCCCAAGTGCATCCCGGAGATTCGCCAGCGCATTATCGACGGTGAAGTACCGGTGGAGATTCTCAAGGATCAAAAGGTCGGCGAGATAAAAGCGCAGATCATTGAGCGCGACGGCAAAATCCTGATGGTGAAGGAATGCCCCATCCATGGGCAATTTGAAGACGTCATGTCGATGGATCCGGCCTTCTTCAAGCATCTGGAAGACGTTTTCCCGGGCCGCGACATCCGTGCCCACAACGACGAGAAGCTTCATCACCATGGATCGAGCACCATCACACACGGCCGCGGTTCGGTTCTTACTATCGACCTGACCAATCGCTGCAACATGATGTGCGATCCATGTTTTATGGATGCCAATCAAGTTGGGTTTGTGCATGAACTGACCTGGGACGACATCAAGACCCTGCTCGACAACGCCATCACCATTAAGCCGCGCCGCCAGATGTCGGTGCAGTTTTCAGGCGGCGAGCCGACGCTGTCGCCGTACTTCCTGGACGCGGTTCGCTACGCGCGCAAAGTAGGCTACAACAGCGTGCAGGCCGCGACTAACGGTATCGAGTTCGCGAAGAGTCCGGAGTTTTGCAAGCAGGCCGCGGAAGCCGGGTTGCGCTACGCCTATCTCCAGTTCGATGGAATCGGCAATGCCGCGAACTCGCATCGCGCCGTCGGCAACCTGTTCGACGTCAAGATGCGTGCCATCGAGAATCTGTGGAGCAACGGCGTCGACATCGTGCCGGTGATCACCATCATAAACGGCGTCAACAACGAGCAGGTGGGCGCGGTGGTCCGCTTCGCTCTCGATAATCCCAAGAAGATTCCGTTCCTCTCGTTCCAGCCCGTTTCATTTACCGGCCGCGACGAAGCTGTTACCGAAGAGCGCCGCAAAGCGCAGCGGTATACACTCTCACATCTCGCGCATGACGTTCAGGACCAGACTGGAATCGGCGTGCCGGTGCGCGATTGGTTCCCGATTTCGTTTATGAGCACCTTCTCCGATTTCGCCGACCTGGTTCACGGTCCTGAAGCGAACTTCGGTCAGTTGAGCTGCGGCTGCCATCCGAATTGCGGTATCGGCATGGCGATCATGGTCGACAAGGAAACCAAGGAAGCCGCTCCCGTCACCGCGTTCCTGAATGCCGATCGCCTGGCGAAGGACATCGCGCGTATTAATGATGGGGCGCGCAGCCGGAGTCTTTCCGTTCTCGGCGTTTCGCTCGCCCTGCTCCGCAACTACGATCCCTTCAAAGCCCCGACGCATTTCAAGTTGAGCGATCTGATCGCAAAGTTCGACAAATGCTTCGGCATGTCGAAGAAGGCCCAGACGGGCGGATACGGCAAGGTCAGTGGCGACCGCACCATGGCCGATATAGAAACCCGCCGCAAGGACCGTTGGAACTTCCTGTTCATCGCCGGCATGTGGTTCCAGGATCTGTTCAACTACGATTTCCGCCGCACGGAACAGTGCATCATTCCATACGCGACGCAGGAAGGCGAGATTTCATTCTGCGCCTATAACACCGGCGTCGGCTGGCGCAACATCATCGAGAAGATGCACATGACCGCGACCCTTACGAAGTGGTACGACGAAAAGGGCCGGCACGAGATCTTCGCGGGCGGTAAGAAAGTCAACCTGCAGGAGACCAAGCACTCGCTGGTTCTGAATCAGATCGACGTGAATCACGGTTTGCAACACGATCTGGACGAGCTCGGTATTGCCAAGACGGCTCGGGAAGAGAAGAAGCGGGCGCGCGACCAGAAGCTGAAAGAGCAGCAGGAGAACGAGCGCTTGGCGAAGTTGTATCGGCAGCATGTGCTTAAGGAACAGCCCGGCGCCGAACTGATCCAGATCGGCCAGATTGCTCCCGCACCGGCTCCGGCGAAGGTCGAAGAGCAGGAAGAAGTCGGATCGTTCGGCGATTAATTAATCCGTCAGTTGTTTGGAATCGCGAAGCCGTCCGGTTACCCCGGACGGCTTTTTGCTTCTACCATGTATGTAGATGGAATGCCCATGGTGCAGTACCGAAATCCGTGAGTCGGAACGGCTCTGTCCCGCCTGCGACAAAGACTTGGGTTATCCCAATGTTAGAGCAGCGCAGGCGGAGGCCGAGATCGCAGCTCTGGGTGCACGGTACAAGGCTGCCACCGGGGACGCGAGCAGTCGAGGTTGCTTGGATTTGTTGCTGGCTTTCCAAGCCGCTGTCTCTTCCGCTCAGGCTGTGATATGCCGAGGCCTCGGCAAGGTCAAGGACCTGATTTCGAACGACAACGAGCTGTACGCGAGTTTCTATCAACTCATCGGCTCCGGTGCACGCCGCCCCGAGAAAACGACTGTGGAGCGCGAACGACTGCTGGCCGACGATCTTCTCTTCCCCTTCTACAAAGAGGAAATCCGTTTCGCGGCCCTTTCGCTCGACGGCCTTGGCGCTGTTGAATACGGCCCTTGTTCGATAGTCCTAAAAGACACTGCAATAAGAGACCGAGCTACTGTCTTTGAGGAGAACTCCCTTGTCTTCTGCCAGGAGAAAAAGCTTGGGTTCGGTGCACCCGTCCCATCTGGATTTAGGGCTGCCTGGAAACAACGCGAGCTCATTGCTTGCGCGAAGTTGTTCTCGCGCATCCAACCTGGGACAGTCGAGGAGGACTTTCCGGGCATTCTGATCTCTGGTGAGGATTTCATTGAGGTCCACATCTACGGCAAGCTGCATCGAGGAAGCATCGAACGCGTGGTTGTGCGGCGACCTTCAACAAGGCGGGATCGTATAATCTTGTTAGAAGCGCAGCGCGTAATGAATGAATCCGGCGTTCGAGTGGAGGTTCGGGATTGAAAGCTCTGGTCTCCGGACAAGCAGGTGTAGCGGTAATCCTTGAAAAAGGGCGGGCCACCTCGATGCGCGCCGACAGCTTCGCGTTGACCGCTCACGGCCCACATGACTGGCCGTATCTCCTTGCGGACTCGGATGACGTTGTGGAGTTGTGCAATGTTTCGATCGAGGACGTCAGGCGCGAGTTGGATTTGGCTTCGCGCAAGGACGGCGCACTGCATCTCATTCTCATTCTGCTTGATAGGAAGTCTTCCGATGAAGGACGGAAGCAGTCGGCCCCTTGTCTGGAAGAACTGTTTTCCGATGGTGTCGTTTACCGGTTTATTGAGAATCGATTATTTGTGGCGCCTTTACCAGGCGCGGCGGATCTCGAGGGTTCTCTGAAATTCGCCCGGGGTTCACACAGCGAGAAGGTCGAAAACCTCCTGCAAGAGATTCAACGAAATCAAGATGCCGTGCGACTCTGCCGCCGTGCTTGGGACGTGCTCTCTCCAGATTTATTCGGAAGCGCGGCAAAGAAGGAAGGATTCGGTTTTAGAGCGGTCGAAGTGGGCTTGTTCCGCCAACTCGCGATACTCCAAAGTAGCGATCTTTCCAAGGCCAGAGACATCGAGGTGCCGGGATTTCCTGAAAGCCGCGACGTCGTTGTCCGGTGGATTCGCGAGATCAAGGCTGCCGATGCCTCGCTCGCAATCATGTCGGCGCCGAAGCGCTTGAGCAACGAGAGGGTGGAAGAGAGCCAGCCCAAGGGGCCACTGACATTCAAGCGATTCCGTATCCCACTTGCCTTAGCGGCCGCAGTCTGTATTCTCATCGCGTTCTTCTTGGTCGATCAACCGTCGACAGCCCTGGCTTTTGCAACCGCGCAACCCGGAGTCGTAGTGGCGCGAGCAACCCGTGCGGAACCAAGTGGCGCTGGGCCTCTGGCGAGATGGCGAGCAAGAATGTTGTTTAACGAAGGGAGCGATTTGCAGGCGCAAGGGCGATTTGCGGAGGCGCTTGAGGCGTACAAACATTCTTTAACCACATCAGAGAGTTTGTCTGCACGTCTAAATGAGGGAGCTGTTTTATATACGATATCGCGATACCTGGAAGCGGAGAAAGCGCTTACTGCGGGTTTTGCGGACTCTGTAGCCTCAGGTGATCGGGATCTGCAAGCAGGTTTTGCGTTGAACCTCGGAAACGTCTTTTCCGACTTGGCTCGATTTAGCGATGCAGAAAGAGAATTCGACATTTGCGATCGGATCGCAAGAGAACGTGGGCGGACAGACCTCGAAGCGGCTGCCATTTCCGGTACGGCGACAGTGAACTCATACCGCGGCATGCTCTTCAGCGCTCTTCAAGGATATCGCCGTGCGCTTGACATATACACCGCAACTGACAATCGCGATGGAGCTGCTAACAGTAATTTAAACATAGGAAGTATTCTCATACCTTATCAACAACCAATTCAAGCTGCTCGTTACATGAGTGCCGCGGCTGAGTATTTTAAGCGTTCTTCGACCTTCTTGGGCCGAGCAAATTTCAAGTTGATAGACGGCACCTATATATTCGCTGCCGGCGGCGACGCCCGCCTGATGGATGCTCTACGTAGTTTTGAGGAAGCGAAGGCCCTCTATCAACAGTGTTCAAACCGGATTGGGGAGGCACGGGCTGAAATTGCCATCGGCGAGGTTCTTCGTGCGCAAGGCTC
>JBEKUT010000329.1:0-11107 GCA_049514735.1 Bryobacteraceae bacterium | reverse complement strand
TCCTGTCGGTATCGCGCGAGGTGCGCATCGTGACCAACCTGTGCGTGTTCTGGGATGAGATTTTCATGGCGCAGGATGCGGGCGTAGCGCTCTTTACGAAGCCTGTGGAAATGCTCTCGGCCGACGTTCATTTTCGCGGTTTCTCCCGAAACATTGTTGCCGAGTCTCGTGAGCAGCCGGAACAATTTCTATATGACGTGGTAAGTCCGGTTTCGCAGTGGAACCCGACGCCAGGCCTTTACACGCGCTATGGCGATGTGGCGCCGTTGATCGGCCGCGTGGACGACCAGCTTGTGGTGATGGCGTCCGGCGATGAAATGAGTCTCTCGTTCCGCGCTGGCGCGCTGCCTCCGCCCGCCGCGGGATGGAAGCGCGATTATCTGTTGAAGGTCGACGGATGGGCCAAGGATCGCGATGCCAACACCGCCTATTCGCAGAGCGTGGAGCCCATGCCGTTCCATGCTATGTCGCGGTACCCGTACCCTCCCAACGAACATTTCCCGTCCGACGCGGTTCACAACGAATATCGGAAGCAGTACAATACGAGAACAGCGGTAACTCTCGTCTCGCCCTTGGTAACGTCGAACTGAATCATGCGAAAGTGGCTTGCTTTTTGCTTCCTTTTGCTGCTTGTGAACACCGCCTACGTCGCGGCTTTTGCGCAGCCTACTGTTTTCTACATGGGCAACGTGTTACTGCACGTCGTTCTCGGGCTTGCGGCGTTTTTGTTGCTGTGGTGGTCGCGGCCGGCCGTCTCGCGATTCACGTTTGCTGTCTTCAGCGTCGCCGCAGGGCTGGGCGTGTTTCTGGTTTTCAGCGGCGCCACGCGTCAGTTCCATCCCGTGCTGGTGGCGCACATCATCGCGGCTGCCATCGGCCTGGCTGCGCTGATTCCGTATGCCTTGAAAGCCACGCCCACGTTCCGCAACGGTTACGCAGCGGCGGTGGCCGTGCTGGTGCTCTTGCCTCTCGGCGCACACATATATGACGCGAAGTTTCCCGACCCCAACCTGCGCATTCGCAATCCGCTAGTGGTGCCTGTCTCGATGCGCGAAGAGGGCGGTGGACCCAAATCGCCATTCTGGCCGTCATCGTCGAAGACCAATGTCGGCGGAATTATTCCCTCGAATTTTTTCATGGATTCGCAGGCCTGCGGCGAGTGCCACAAGGATATTTACAACCAGTGGAAAAGTTCAATGCACCACTTTGCATCGTTCAACAACCAGTTTTACCGGAAGTCGATCGAGTATATGCAGAGCGTCGCCGGCGTGCAGCCCACCAAGTGGTGCGCCGGTTGTCACGATCATGCGGTCTTTTTCAACGGCCGTTTCGAGAAGCCGATTGAAGGCCAGATCGACACGCCAGAGGCGCAGAACGGCCTCGGCTGCATGTCCTGCCATTCCATCGTGCATGTCGGGAGCAGCATGGGCAACGCCGATTTCACCATGGAGTATCCGCCGCTGCATGAACTGGCATCGAGCAAGAATCCCGTGGTGCATGCGATGGATCATTTCCTCACCTATCTCGATCCGGAACCCCATCGCCGCACGTTTCTGAAGCCGTTCATGAAGGAAGACACGGCCGAGTTTTGCGCATCGTGCCACAAAGTGCATCTGGATGTTCCGGTAAATAATTATCGCTGGCAGCGCGGGTTCAACGATTACGATAATTGGCAGGCCAGCGGAGTGTCAGGCCAGGGAGCGCGGTCGTTTTACTATCCGCAGAAATCGTCGATGTGCGCGGATTGTCACATGCCTCTTGTCGCGTCGCGCGATCCCGGCAACATTGCCGGCAAGATTCACTCGCATCGCTTCCCGGCCGCGAACATGGCCGTCGCTTATGTGAATCGCGATCAGGCGCAAATGGAGGAAGAAAGAAAATTCCTGACCTCCGGATTCATCACGGTCGACATCTTCGCCGCTTCGCCTATCGACGACGCGGGCAAACAAATTTCCATGCGGCGCAGAACCAGCGACGCTCCCGTCGAGAGCACCACGTTCGCCTCCGGCGAAGAGAGCGAGCAGACCGGTCCGGTCTTCATTCGCGAGGTCGGCAAGATCGCCGCGCCCATCGACCATTCGGGTGTGACGTTCCAGCCCGGTTCCACGATTCGCGTGGACACCGTAGTCCGCACGCGCAAGATCGGACATTTCTTTCCCGCCGGTACGGTGGACGCGTTCGATGTCTGGTTAGAGCTTGAAGGCTGCGATGCCGACGGCCGCAAGGTTTTCTGGAGCGGCATGGTAGAGGACAACGGGCGCGGACCGGTGGAACCGGGAGCGCACTTCTACAAGTCCTACCAGATCGACGAGGACGGAAATGAGATCAACAAGCGCAATGCGTTTCAATCGCGCAGCCTTCTTTATGTTCGTTTGATTCCGCCCGGCGCGGCCGATGTCGCACATTTTCGTGTGAAGATTCCGAAGGACGCCAGGGGACCGATCACGCTGACGGCGCGCCTCAATTACCGGAAGTTCTCACGCTACTACACGCAGTTCGCTTATGCCGGGCAGCCGAAGCCGGGACAGCCGGCGGACCTGGTAAGCGTCACACATGAGAGCCGGCAGTTCTCTTTCGATAAAGCAAACATCCCGGCGAATGTTTCAGGCCAGATCAAGGGCGAAATCCCCGATTTGCCCATCGTCGTGCTGGCTCGCGCCGAGGCAAAACTGCCCTTAGGCGGCCAGACGAACTGGCAGCCAGTGGTTGAGAAGAAAGATCGCGAGCGCTGGAACGACTGGGGCATCGGACTGCTCCTGCAAGGCGATCTGAAGGGCGCCGAGTACGCCTTCCGCAAGGTCACCGAAGCCGAGCCGGGCTACGCCGACGGATGGCTCAACGTGGCGCGCGCGCTGATTCAGGAAGGCGAGACCGACGCTGCGAAGCCCTTTATCGAAAAAGCCCTGTCGATCGACTCCAGCCTCGGCCGGATCTGGTTTTTCAAGGCCATGATTCAGAAAGCCGACGGCGATTTCGACGGCGCCGTCGCTTCTTTGAAACGCGTCCAGCGGCAGTATCCGCGGGATCGCGTAGCTCTAAATCAACTGGGCCGTATTCTGTTTTTGGAGCGCCAGTATGCCGATGCGGTCACCGCGCTACAGGGTGTTCTCGCGGTCGATCCCGAAGACGTGCAGGCGCATTACAACCTGATGCTCGCTTATCGTGGCCTCGGTAACGTCGCCGGCGCCCAACGCGAGCAGAAACTTTTTGAGCGCTTCAAGGCCGACGAATCCGCGCAGTCCATCACGTCGAAGCCGCGTATGTCGAATGCGGAAGCGAATAACGAGCGCCAGCTAATCCACGATCACGAGAGCTGTCTGCAATGAAACTCGCCCTCACTATTTTGGCCGCGGGAGCCCTGCTGCTGGCCGCGGCCGTGGACTCGCAAGCGCCCATTCAATTCACCGATGTGACGAAGGCGGCCGGCATCAAATTCACGCACAACGCGGGGCGCACTGGCAAGAAATGGCTCCCTGAGACCATGGGGTCGGGCTGCGCCTTCTTCGATGCCGACGGCGATGGCTGGCCTGACATTCTGCTCATCAACGGCAAAGATCTGATCCCGCACGGACGCACAACTCACGCTGCTCTCTATCGCAACAATCACAACGGCACGTTCACCGACATCACTGCCGGCAGCGGCCTGGACGTGGAACTCTACGGCATCGGCGTCGCGATCGCGGACTACGACAACGACGGCCGCGACGACGTCTATATCACCGCTCTCGGCGGCGATCGCCTTTTTCACAATGAAGGCAACGGCAAGTTCCGCGATGTCACGAAGGGCTCGGGCCTGAACAACGCGGCGTTTGCATCGAGCGCCGCCTGGTTCGATTACGATCGCGATGGCAAGGCCGATCTCGTGGTGGCGAACTACGTCCAGTGGACCGCCGAAGGCGACCTGTGGTGTTCCCTCGACGGGTCCACGAAGTCGTACTGCACGCCGGAATCTTACAAGGGAAATTCGATAAAGCTTTACCACAATCTCGGCGGCGGTCATTTCGAGGACGTGACGCAGAAGGCCGGCCTCGGCGAGCCCACCAGCAAATCGTTGGGAATTACTGTCTTCGACATCGACAACGATGGCTGGCCCGATCTGTTTATCGCCAACGACACGCAACCGAACAAGCTGTACCGCAACAATCGTAACGGCACATTCGGTGAACTGGCGGTGTCGGCGGGCGTCGCGTTCAGCGAGGACGGCGTGGCGCGCGGCGCGATGGGCACGGACGCGGCCGACTACGACCGCTCCGGGCGGACGCATCTTTTGGTCGGCAATTTTTCAAATCAGATGCTCGGGTTGTATCACAACGAAGGGAATAATCTCTTTGTCGACGAAGCTCCGCGGTCGGCCGTTGGGCGCGCCAGCCTGTTGAGTCTCGCGTTCGGCGTGTTCTTTTTCGATTACGATTTAGACGGATATCCCGACATTTTCGCGGGCAACGGGCACATTGAAGAAGAAATCGGCCGCGTGCAGCCTAAGATTCAATATAAAGAACCGCCACTGTTGTTCCGCAATCAGGGCAAGGGCAAATTCGAAGATATGAGCAAGTCGGTGGGCGCCGATTTCCAACGGCCCATCGTTGCCCGCGGGGCCGCATATGCCGATTTCGACCGCGATGGCGATCTCGATATTCTCATTTCCACTAATAATGGACCGGCATTTCTCTACCGGAATGACGGCGGCAATCGCAATCATTGGATAACTCTCAAGCTAATTGGTACGAAGTCGAACCGCAGCGCGCTGGGCGCGGTCGCGTATGTCGAAAGCGCCTCCGGCAAGCAAATGCAGACGGTCCACAGCGGCTCCAGCTATTGCTCGCAGAGCGATTTGGCCCTGACGTTCGGCCTAGGCCGCGACGAGCAGGTTAAGTCGATAACAGTCCTGTGGCCGAGCGGGCAAAAAGACACTCTCACGAATGTCAAGCCCAATCAATTTCTGACGATTCGCGAAAAGCTATAATCCCAGCTCTCCTCGCCGATACGTGTATTCGAGAGATCATTGGCTTCGAACACAACATTCTCGAAGAGACTCCTCATCGCCGCAGCCGCCACGCTCGCCGTGGTGTTCGGGATCACTTTCTCGTCGCTCTATTCGCTTTCGCAGGTAGGCGGCGAACTGGAAAAATCGACTGGTCCCAACGCTGAAAAAATCGCTTTGGTGGGAGAGTTGAAGGCCACGGCGAACCTTATGCGCACCGGCCAACGCGGGTTGCTGCTTAATGCGGTGCAGAACGACGCAAAAGGAAGCGAAAGAACGCGCGCGGAATATCAGATGCGGCATGGCGAAGCTCGCGCCCTCCTCAAGAAGTTGAATGCGTTGCTGGTCTCCGGGAAAGAGCGGGAGTTGGCAAAAGCTCTGGACGCGGCAGTGGAAACGCACGTCTCGTGTTTCGAGCAGCTCCGCCAACTTTGTGCGGCGGGGAAGACTCCCGAAGCGTTCGCGATGTACAAGGACAGGGGCGCTCCTGCAGGGGTTGCGATGGAAAAGACCGCGTCGCAGTTGATGGAGCACGAAAAAACCTTTATGAAATTGAGCGCGGCGTTCGGCGCTCAGAAGCTTCTGATCGCACGCTGGATTGCCATCGTCATGAACCTGGTTGCAATCGTGATGGCGGTGATCATGACTTTGACGGTGCTGGGCGCCACGCGCACGCTGCGGGCCGTCGCCGCCAAACTTGGCGAGAGCGCGAGCGAGATCGCCAGCGCGACGCTTCAGGTATCGAGCATCAGTCAGTCGCTCGCGGATGGGGCTTCTCAGCAAGCGGCTTCGCTGGAAGAGACTTCCGCCTCAGCCTCGCAACTGGCATCGATGACGCATCGCAATGCGGAGAGTTCGAAAACCGCCGCCGACGTCATGGCCACCGTGGACGCACAGGTTCGCGACGGGAATCAAGCCGTGGACGAGATGCTCGCTTCGATGCACGAAATTACTTCGTCGAGCAAAAAGATCTCGGCCTTCATGAAGGTGATTGACGAGATCGCGTTTCAAACTAATATCCTGGCTTTGAACGCGGCGGTGGAGGCGGCGCGCGCGGGCGTAGCTGGAGCGGGCTTTGCCGTGGTCGCCGATGAAGTTCGCAATCTCGCGCAGCGTTCGGCGCAAGCGGCGCGCGATACTTCCGATCTGATCGCGGAATCAATCGGCAGATCGAACGACGGAGGCACCCGATTGCAGCACGTCGCCGAAGTGATTCGATCGATCACCGGCAGCGCGGCGCGCGTTAAGCTTCTGGTGGATCAGGTGAACGTGGGGAGCGGCGAACAGGCCTCCGGCATCGATGGCATTGCAAAAGCCGTCTTGCTTATCGAGCAGGTGACTCAGAGCACTGCCGCGAGCGCTGAACAGAGCGCGTCGGCGAGTGAAGAAATGGCCGCACAGGCCGACGGTCTGAATGAAATCGTGAAGCAATTGCAGACCCTGCTCGGCGCCTGAGTAAAATAAAGGCTTGACGCCCAAAATACCGATCGCGGCAATCACAGACGAGTTCTCCCCGGACTTGGAAACCGCTCTCGCGCCGATGGTTGAGATCGGAATGACGGCCGCTGAGTTGCGCGTCGTCTTCGGCAAGAACATCATGGACTTGTCGGACGCCGAACTCGACCGCGCGCTAGCCCTCACCAAAGCCCGCAGCATCGAGATTATTTCTATCGCTTCGCCATTGCTCAAGTGCGTACTCCCTAACGCGCCCGCTGTCGACAGCCGTTTTCAACAGGACATCTTCGCCTCGAAACACACGTTTGAAGACCAGCCCCGGTTGACTGAACACGCCTTCGAGGTCGCAAAACGAATGGGCGCGAAAATCGTCCGCGTTTTCTCCTATTGGCGAACCGTGGAACCGGAAAAATGTTTCGACGCCGTGGTCTTCGCCTTACAAGATCTCGCCGAGAAGGCGGCGCAAGAGGACCTCATCATCGGCCTCGAAAACGAGCACGCCTGCAATATCGGAACCGCGGCCGAGACCGCGCGCGTCTTGGACCGCGTCAAACATCCCAACCTGAAAGTGGTTTGGGACCCCGCGAACGCCTACGTCGCCGGCGAGATCCCTTTTCCGGGCGGCTACAAGCTGCTTCCGCCGGACCGGATCGTGCACGTCCACGCGAAGGACTGCGAGGTCTTCGATCACAAGCCTGAATGGGGTCCTCTCGGGTCGCGCGCCATCGATTGGAAAGGTCAAATCGCCGCGCTGCTCGCCGACAACTACCGCGGCTATATCAGCCTTGAAACGCACTGGCCCGGTCCCAACGGCGATAAGCTCGAAGGCAGCCGGATTTGTGGCTGGAATTTGCGGGGGCTGGCGAGCGCGTGAGGCGTACCGCGTACCGCGTACTGCGTACCGCGTACTGCGTACCGCGTACTGCGTACCGCGTACTGCGTACGGCGTAAGACTGAGGTAGAAGGAACCACATGCTATCCTTAAGCGTCTAGAGCTGTTGTTCTTATGCGTTTACGCCAGGCCTTCGTGGCCGCCGTGCTTGGATTGTCACTTCTCGGCACAATCTACGCATTCCAGAGACCGTGGCGCGAAGTGGACGCGATCGAGTACGGAAATTTCCCCATCCCGCCCGATTATCAAACCAAAGGCGAGTGGGTTTTCGGCCGCATGGTTTATCCGGTAAAGGTCGACGCCTGCGGTCACCGCTTTCGCTGCCCCGACAATTACTTCACCATGGATTACCCGCGCTCCGACCGCCATTTTTCGGCGGCGCTGCGGCGGCTCACTCGAATTTCGGTTCGCTCCGTCGAGCAGATTATCGATCCCCTCGACACCGAGTTTCCCGACGACTTCTACAACTATCCTTTTATGTACGCCGTCGAGGTGGGCCACTGGAACCTTTCCGACGCGCAGTGCAAGAAGATACGGGAGTTCCTCGATCGCGGCGGATTCATGATGGTCGACGACTTTCATGGAACCGAAGAGTGGGAGAATTTCACGGCCGGCATGAGCCGTATTTTCCCGGACCATCCGATAGTGGAATTGGACAGCAAGGACCCCATCTTTCATACCCTTTATGACCTGGACGACCGTTACCAGGTGCCAGGCGCGCAGTTCCTGGAAACGCATCGCACCTACGAGCACGATGGCTTCGAGCCGCGTTGGCGCGGTATCTATGACGACCACGGCCGGGTTGTGGTTGCCATTTGCCATAATATGGACCTCGGCGATTCCTGGGAACACGCCGACAACCCCCACTTGGCTTTCGGATCGGCGTCGATTATGTTGTCTATTCAATGACTCATTAGGAAGTACCCGGCGGACCCCAAACAATGTTCGAGTTTTTCTTTAAGTATCCGGTCACCGTATTCTCAAAAGGCACCTTTGTGCTGCTTGCCGGATGGCCTGTGTGGGTGCTCGGTCTGCTGATTATCGCGGCCGGCGCCGTGTTGGCCGGCGTGATCTGGTCGCGGCGCAAACGCATCGCGCCCTCCATGCGTGGCGTTCACACCGTCGCCGTCTGGCTCTTGCAGACCACCTTGCTAGCCCTGATCCTGGTTCTCCTGTGGCAGCCCGCGCTGAGCGTGGCGACGTTAAAGCCGCAGCAAAACATCGTCGCAGTGGTCGTCGACGATAGCCGCAGCATGGGCACCGTGGAAGATGGATCGTCCCGCATTAGCAAAGTCGAGAAGACACTGAACTCCAGCCTTATCAAAGATCTACAGAATAACTTTCAAGTCCGGCTTTACCTGCTGGGCGATCACCTGGAACGCGTTCAGAACCCGAACGGCCTGAGGGCCACCGACCCCGCGACGCACATTGGATCGAACCTCAAGGATCTACTCGCCGACACCGCGACTCTGCCGGTCGGCGCGATAGTACTTCTCAGCGACGGCGCCGACAACTCCGGCGGCATCGATCTGGAGACCATTTCCGAAATCAGACGTCAGCACATACCAGTGCACACCATCGGTTATGGCAAGGAAAAGTTCGACCGCGACATCGAGCTTGGCGACATTCAGGTCCCCGCCCGCGCCCTTCCCGATTCGCGCGTGCAAGCTCAGATCACCATCCGCCAGCACGGCTATAACGGCCAACGCGCTCACCTCACCGCCCGCGTTGACGGAGCCATCGTCGCCAGCCAGCAGGTGCAGCTCAATAAAGACACGCAAATCGTACCAGTACTTTTTAACGGCGGCAAGGCTGGCGTAAAGAACGTCGAGATCGCCGTGGACACCATGGCGGGCGAAGAGAACACCGAGAACAATCGACTGACCCGCGTCATCAACGTCGATCCAGCCAAGCGCCGCGTCCTTTATGTAGAAGGTGAACCCCGCTGGGATTTCAAGTTCATTCGGCGGGCCTTCGACGACGACAAGGACATCGAAATCGTCAGCATGCTGCGCACCACGCAGAACAAGATTTATCGCCAGGGAATCTCGGGAGAGAGTGAACTGGCGGAAGGCTTCCCGAGCAAAGTGGAAGACCTTTTCGGATACCAGGGAATCATCTTCGGCAGCGTGGAAGCGAATTACTTTACGCCCACGCAACAGGAGATGATTCATCAGTTTGTGGACCGGCGCGGCGGCGGCCTGCTCTTCGTGGGAGGCCGCGCGAGCCTCGCCGATGGCGGCTACGCGAAGGAACCGTTCGCGGACATGCTGCCCGTGAAGCTGCCCGATCATCGCGACACGTTCCATCGCGACCCTGCGACTTCCGAACTGACTCCGCAAGGCCGCGACAGCCTGATCTGCCGCATCGAAGAAGATCCCGACAGGAACGTCGCGCGCTGGAAAAAGCTTCCCTACCTCGCAAACTTTCAGGAGCCGGGTCAGCCCAAACCGGGCGCGTTGGTGCTCGCCGACATGATTGCGTCCGGTCATCGCATGCCACTTCTGGTAACGCAAAATTATGGACGCGGACGTACTGCGGTCTTCGCTAGCGGCGGCGAATGGCGCTGGAAGATGCTGCAGGATCACAGCGACACCAGCCACCAGATGTTCTGGCGTCAGCTTGTCGGTTGGCTTGTGAATGACACTCCCACACGCGTGGTTGCGTCCACGCCGCAGCCCGTGCTTGAGGACGACGGGCATCTGAAACTGCGCGCCGAGGTTCGCGACACAACCTATCTTCCAACCAGCGACGCGCAGGTGGAAGCGCATATCGTGGCTCCCGACGGATCGACCCAAACCGTCGCGTTCCAGCCCGATCCCGTCACGCAGGGCGTTTACTCTGTGGAGTGGACCGCGGATCAGGCCGGGTCCTACGTTGCGGAAGTGGCTGCCAAACGCGGAACGCAGGACCTGGGCCGCGACGTGGTCACGTTCCGCCGCGAAAACGGAACCGCTGAAAATTTCCATCGTGAACAGAACCGGGAGCTTTTGGAAAAGCTATCCGCGCAGACCGGTGGCAAATATTATCGCCCCGACGAAGCTAACAAGCTGGCGCAGGAGATCACTTATTCGGACGCCGGCATCACGGTGCGCGAAACGAAAGATCTGTGGGACATGCCGGCCGTGTTCTTCCTGGCGCTCTTGCTGCGCTCGTCCGAATGGCTGCTGCGCCGCAAGTGGGGAGTGGTATGAAGTACGGATTTTTGCTGGCGCTAGCCGGCACGCTGTCCCTGAATGCGACCACGTTTTATCTCACCGTCGCCGGTCTCGGCGGCGAGCCCGAGTACGAACAGCGCTTCTCCGGTTGGGCGAAGGACATGGACAAAGTTCTGCGCGGCTCGCCCGATTCCAAGGTAACCACGCTGTTCGGTCCCGATGCGACCCGCGCTAAAGTCGAAGCTGCTCTCGCCCAAATCACCCGCGATTCGAAGCCTGACGACGCGCTGGTATTAATGCTGATCGGCCACGGCACCTTCGACGGCCTCGACTACAAAATCAATCTTCCGGGTCCCGATCTGACGGCCACCGATCTCGCCGCCATGCTCGATCGCATCCCCGCGAAGCGGCAGTTAGTAGTAAATATGACGAGCTGCAGCGGCGCATCGCGGGCGATCCTCGAAAGACCGAATCGCGCGATAATCACCGCGACTAAGACCGGCAGCGAGAAGAACGCCACGGTCTTTGCACGCTACTGGGTGGAAGCTTTACGCGATCCGTCAGCCGACACCGACAAGAACGAAACCATCTCGGCGCTCGAAGCGTTCCGCTACGCCGAGC
>JBEKUT010000328.1:0-15757 GCA_049514735.1 Bryobacteraceae bacterium | reverse complement strand
AGCAGAACTTCTTTTTCAACCAGGGATGCGCGGATCCTCTCCTCCGTTAACTTGAGCTCCGTAATGTCGCGCGAGATGCCGATTATGCCGATAATGGTTCCGCGGGAATCGCGCCAGGGACCTCTGTTTGCTAGCCAGATGCTCTTGGCTCCGCTGCGCAATTGAATCACATGCTCGACGGCGTCCCATTGGCCGGTGGCAAGCACCCGCAGTTCGTGTTCCGTGACCTTGTCCGCCGATTCCTGGCTCACAATTTCATGCATTCTGCGGCCGATCGCCGCGCCTTTCCGAACACCCAGGAAGGACTCGCAGGCCGAATTGATTTTTATGTAGCGCAGGTCCTTGTCCTTGATGTAAATGACGTCGCTGGTGCCCTCCACAACCGCCTCCAGCAGGCCGTGCTCGCGCTGCATGTTGTCTTCCGCCTCTTTGCGCCGCGTGATATCCGTCAAGAACCCCGTCATGCGATAAGTGGTCCCGCCGCCACTCCTGCATGCGGTAGCGCGTCCGTAAATCCACACGATGCGGCCGTCGAAGCGGCGCATGCGGTACTCGCATTGGAACGACTCGATCTCACCCTCCAAACATTTGCGGACCGGCTCGAGCACGAGCGCGCGATCCTCATCGAGGATGCGGCCGGTCCAGGAATTCGGATCACCCCGCATGTCGGCGACAGTGCAGCCCAGCATCTCCGCACAGCGGCCGGAGTAATAGACGAAGTTAGAGGAAAGATCCCAGTCCCAGATTCCGTCGTTGGAGCCGCGCACAGCGAGGTCGAAGCGTTCCACCGCTTGCGCCAATCCTTCCTGGCTTAGGGCCAGACTGCGTTCCCGCTCCGCCAGCGCCTTCGAGTTGCGCCGGATCTCTCGCGCGGCACGCCCGATCTCATCCAGGGCGTCGCCGCCCCCCGTGACGACCGCGCCACGTCCAGCCGCCTCGGCATCGCGCGCCAGGAGAATGAGACGGCGCGAAATCGTCCAGGAAAAGAGCACGGCGCACACGATAGCCGCGCAGCAGGCCGCGATCGCAGCCCTTCGAAGAGCGTTGCGCAAGGAGCGATTTAATTCGTTCAAACGCGCCATTCGCCGGTTAATAATTCGTTCCTCCCCGCTCAGAAACCGGCTCAGGCGCATTTGAATCTCCGCAAGCCGCCCGTCCTGGCCGAGGATGGCTTGGATGGCAGCTTTGGAACGACCCGGCGGCTCCGGACCGGGGTTCCGCGTTAGTTCCTTTTGGAGGGAGTCGATTTCGCTTCGTAGAAGAACGTCGATTCCCAGTGCGTCCTGGTGTTGAGCGGGATCGATGGCAAGAGCAACGAGGGCGGTAGAGCTCGCCAGCAAATCCTCCGTTCCACGGCTGAAATCCCCCAGGAGTTGACGGTCACCCGTAATCTGCCAGTGATCGACAACGCGCGCCAGATCCGCCGAGGCCGTCAGAACCCGGCGCGCCCCGGCCTGCACTCTGGTCACATGCAAAACGAGTTCCTGGGCCCTCTCGAGTTGTGGCTCCAGCGACCACAACACAACCGCGAAGAACACCGTGCTCGCGACGGGGATGCAGATGGTTAGCGGTCCCTTTATCGAAACCGGCAGATTCATCCAGAGCTGTCCGAGCGTGCGAAAAGGCATCACACAACTTATCGGCGAGATGATGGAGAATCGGGGACTGGCGGGCTCATCCAACAGACGTTTCCTGTCGATCTCATTTCCATGACTTGTCCCGGTTGTGGCGCTCCCATGCGTTTGGAGGACGATAAAGACTTCCTGATGTGCGATTATTGCGGCAACATTCACGCCGGCGAGACCAGCGGCGACGGGGTTCGCGTGCTGGGAGAAACCGCGCGGTCGAATTGCCCGGTATGCGCGATCCCTATGGTCCAGGCTGCTGTCGACGCGCAGCGGATTCTATATTGCAAAAGGTGCCGGGGAATGCTGGTGCGGATGGACATTTTCTTGTCGCTGGTGGAGGATCTGCGCTCCAAGCGCGATATGGCGGCGCAGATTGTTTTTCCGGTGAATGCGAAAGACCTCGGCCGGTGCATCCAATGCCCGCACTGCGGCCAGGAAATGGATTCGCACGTCTACGGCGGCGGCGGAAACGCGGTCATCGGCAGTTGCGAGCGTTGCGAAGTAAACTGGCTCCATCACGGCGGGCTGGACCGGATCGTGCGGGCGCCGGACAGAATGTACAGCACGGGAGATTGAGCGTCAGGCCCCCGCGCCGTTCTGGAGCGGACCCGTCAGCCGGGCTTCGAGAGAAATCAAGAGAACCAGGACGACAACGACACACATCCCAACCGTCGGCACCAGCATAACGGAACGGATGCCCCAGGCTTCCGCGAAATAGCCGAGTGTCCAGGGCGCCAGAAGTCCGCCGGTAAAGGCAAACGAAAAGATGCCGTTATAGAAACCGGGATGGTAATAGGTGAAGCGGTGCCCGATCTTCTCAACGACAATAGGATAGATCGAGGCGAAGCCAAATCCCACCAGAAGAATAGCGACTGCTGCGCCAAAACTACTGGTCGTGTAGGTCAGGATCAGACAGCCGAATAGCGCCGCAAGAGCCGAACCCATCAGAAGGCGTAGGTGGCGGACACGTCCGAGGACGACTTGCGCTAGGATTCTCCCGATTAGAAGCGCTGTCCAATACAGCGCCAGCATCGCTAGCGCGGTCGCGGGACTAAGGCCCAGGCGGCGAATCAGGAATATCGAGCACCACCCTGCGATCGACCATTCGTTGCCGAACTGGACGAACAACAGGAGGCTGAACAGGACCGCGGTTGGGTCGGTGAAGTCCCGCAGAACGTCGCGGACGGGACGTTCGGTGGTGACGGCCTCCATCGAAAAACGGCCTTTGGCGCAGTAAATAGCAAAGAGACCGGGAATGCACGCGAAAAGCATCAGGATGCTCGGAACCGTGTAGACGTAAAAGGTCCCGGAAACGAGCAGGGCGGTGGTGACGCAACCCAATCCGAGCAGGATGCCGCTGAGGTTTACGGTCGCGGCCGGATCGTGTTTGTAAATGGGGGAGATGGCGTGGAAGATCGAGGTGTTGAGGAGCCCGGCGCTGAAGCCAATAAGAAAGAGCCCGACGTCGCGCCACATTGGGGGCCAGGGAGGTCCCACGGCAGCGAGGTAGAAAAAGGCTCCGCAAGCTACCAGGGCTCCCGTGACTAGCACGAAACGGATCCCTTTGCGCGGCAGGATGGCATGCGCGGCGCGGACGGCGGCGAGAATTCCCAGGTTTAGCGACAGAAAGTAATAGCCGATCGTCAGGAAGTTGGAATCGACGTGGTGGCCCCAGGCCGGGAGGATAGCACCCAGGAATGAGACGAGGATCCCGCTCACGAAGAAGCCGGATAGCGCGCGGCGGTTCTCGGCGACAAACTCGGTCTGCTCGGGCCTTACGTAGGGCATCGCTCGATCCGAGAGTGTGACCCAAATGGGTCACGCTCCCAAATAGCATAGGTCAACCCAGTTTACCGTTTCCATAAACTGGATTACAAATCGATGAACTATTGAAAAAGAGCCGCTTAGCTGCTGGCTTCGGGATTGCTCTGCAGAGTGCAACGATTCGCTTCGGGGAAAGATGGGGTGGCTTTGGTGGCAGTTGCCTCTCGGTTCTTCGTCATTGGCCCCGCTCAAACGGCGGGGCTTTTTTCCTTCAGCGTTTCTTTTTAGCGGGCCGCGAAGAGACCCCAGCAGAATTCGCTGCTGGCCGCTGGATTGGCACAGCATGAGGATCGGACCCGCTCTTGAAAAAGACTTCGTCTATTTCTTTGATCGCGAATGCGATAGGCACTACCAGCAGAAGCAATCCCATCCACGGCCTCGCCTCTTCCGAAATCCTGGCGTAGGCCGGTGGCTTCGTCAATAGAAATATGGCGGCAGCCAATAAAGCTCCGAAGATCAACAGCAGAGCGAACCCTCCGCGAAACCACGCCGAAACGTCTGGCCATTGGCTGTACACAAATCTATGGACCACGCAGAGATAAATCAGTACGATCAAAACGCCGATTGCGAGATAGCGCGGGTCGCTACCCCAATCGAGTATGAGATTGCCCAGTGTGTTTAAGAAGTCTGTAGTCGCCGCGCTGGTCAGTAGGGAAGCCTATTTTGCCTTCGAAAGGAGAGAAGAGTTGGGAGCAACTCTAAGAAACAAAAAGACGATTCCTCCGACGACCGAACCCAGGAAAGCCCCCGGCGCTCCAGCAATGAAAAGACCGATTGCTCCCGCAGCCAGAGCGATAGACGTCCCCGTGGTAAATTGGTCGAGGGCGACCCGGCGATCGGGATAGTGGATTCGTTGGCGAGCCCCGGTAAGTTGGTCCTCGCCGGATTGCCGCGTTCTCTCCGCGCCCGATTCTCGTTGTCTTACTGTACCCACGCTCATATAGATCCTCTGTAGATCAGATCGGTTGCTCCTTGCGAGTATCGTACGATGAAACTTCTAAAATTTCTTATATTTTAATCGAACGTTAACATTAAGGTGCTTGTGCTCGTGGTGAATGGCTGATATAGTGCATCGCGCAGAATACAGCTCAAACGAGCTGCATCGGAATCCAATGATCTCGCGCCACTGTTGACAGGCTGTAATTTCTCGGATTATGATGTAAGCATCACTGAGAAAGGAGGTGGTCCAGTCAAAACATATGAGTACTGGTAGTTGTTGTTCTAATCAATCCCCGCGTGAGGTGGCCGACTCTTAAGTCGACTGCTCCTACAGCTCAGGTTTCGTACAGTGCCGAGACCGCCGTTCAAGTGGACCGGCCACCTCACTGCGCGAGATAGTTAAGGCTACCTGAACCCCCGCCTTTCGGGTCCGCAAAACGGATGCCGGGACGGGGGTTCATTAGTTTTTGATGGTACACTGATAGTTTCGAAAGGATTCTTGTTTTCCCATGAAAGCCGGTATTCATCCCGCCTACGAAGAACTAAACGTCACCTGCGCGTGCGGCAACTCTTTCAAGACCCGCTCGACTCACAAGGGCGATATCCGCGTGGAAATCTGCTCCAACTGCCATCCGTTCTTCACCGGACGCCAGAAGTTGGTCGACACCGAGGGGCGCGTCGACCGGTTCCAGAAGAAAGTTCAGAAATCGAAGGATATGCAGGCCGCGAAGAAGGCTAGCACGACGAAGAAGGAAACGGCGCCAGCCAGAGCGTGAGGGCGGGGCAGCGGCTCTATTTTCTGTTCTGATTCTTCTTCGCCCGTTCCTCGCGCTCTTTGCGCAACTGCTCGTATTGCGGAAGTTGCGCCTCGGTGAGCAATGCCCGTACGCGATTCACGTGCTCTTCCCGGATAGTTTTCACATCCTCGTTGTGACGCTCGCGCTCCGCGTGGAATTTCGCGCCGGTTTCGTCGAGCACCTGGTTGAACTTTGTCATCTGCTCCGAAGTTAGATTCAAGCGGCTCTGCATCTCGTTGACGTATTCGCGCCGGAGTTCTTCGGGGGATGGTTTCGCGCCTTGGGCCCTACCGGCGATGACGGAGCGAGCCATGTACAGGTGCGTCCCAAAGACACCCACCGTGATTCCACTGGCAAATATCAACACCAGGTAGAACCCGATCAGCAGATTCGAACGTTTCATGGAAGGCCGCCGGCGTTAATGCTGGTCCGTGTCGAGGAGATCCAGACGCATACCTGTCGTTGCCAGAACGTCCTCCGGCTGAGCCTCGGCGAGAATGTCGACGTAGGTACTTCCCGCCGGAGCTTCGTGCTTCGTCACTGGCGTGAAAAGGACGCCGCCGAGCAGGCAGGCAACCGCGGCCGCAGCCACCGCAATTTGAGCCATCCTGCGGAGTCTGTAAACGAAGCTGCGCTGCGCTTCAATCCTGCCCCATAGACGCGGCATAAAATCCGGACTCGCATCGGGGTCCGGGACGGCATCGCGATATGCTGCGAATAGCGAATCTAATTCCTGGTCCAGTCTTTCCATCTTCGTGCCTCGAAACCAAGCACCCTCTCGTCAAGCATGGCCGCCAACTCTAGTCTTCCACATTCTCCTGGCTAGACTTTTGCGACGCGGCAAATGCTTTCAAAACTCGCTGCCGGGCCCGGAAAAGCCTCACCTTTAAAGCATTCTCCTTCACCCGGTACACCTTCTCAAGCTCCTTGAGCGACAACCCTTCCACTTCCTTCAGCTTCAGCAGAACCCGATCTTCTTCCGACAAATGCCCCAACAGGGAATCGAGCAGCTCTTTTACCTGCGTGCGATGTTTCTGGTCGCTGTTCGCCTTACCCCCAGCCGCTGCATCCGCCATCATAACCTGCTGCTCCGACAGGTCCGCCATGCGCGCCTCGTTCCGGCGGCGCTGCTTCCGCAGATAATCGTAGGAAGCGTTCACCGTCAAACGGTACAGCCAGGGCTCGAAAACCTCCGGCGTCCGCAACTGGTCGAGCGAATAATACAATCGCAGGAAAACCTCCTGCGCCACATCTTCCACATCTTCAGGCCTGCCGATCAACCTCGCAATAGTACCCATGATACGTTTGCGATAGACCAGAACAACCTGGTTGAAGGCTGCATCGTCACCGGACTGCGCCTTTTGTATTTGCTCAAACTCAACGAGCATTCGGCCGTTTCAGCCGGAAAGTCCTCTACCTCTACAGTATAAAGGGCGCACCGGCAAACTGCTAGGTTACAAGGCCTTACGCGAAAATGCAAAAGCGGGTTACCGGCTGCGCCGCTTGCCGCTAGTACTCTTGATGGAAAGGCTCTCATCCGAGGTAGCCGTGAGGCGTTGGGAAAGCTCTCGAATTTTCCGCTCCACTTCGTCCCGGCGCTTTTTGAGCGCCTCCAGACGGAGTTGTAGCGTTCGAATCGTTTGCGGCAAACGCCCGTGCTTATCGGATTCCTGACTTGGGGATGCGATTCTTCGAGTTTCCGCACTTGGATACCCATTGCTAACAAAAACAAACTGCAATGGATCGGCAAAATAACTCCCGCCAAAACTTAGAAATTTACAATGCTTTGGAAATTTACAGTCAGACCTTGAACCTGTCCTTCTGGATTCTCATGGCTTTGATCCGCCACGCCAGAGTGGACTGCGGAACGCCCAACCGGACCGCCGCGCCCGAGGCGCCCGAAACCCTCCCCTTGCTCGCCGCCAAGGCTGCTTCGATGATCCTTCGCTCTTGTTCCAACAACGCTTCGTTCAGCGATTGCGAGGTTCTAACGGCCGGTTCAGTACTATTGCAAATCCATGTTTCGTCGGCGGATAAGGTTTCGCCGCCACACAAAATAACAGACCTCTCGATCACGTTCTGAAGTTCCCTGATGTTGCCCGGCCAGTCGTAGGTTTGGAATAGCTTCATTGTAGGGCTGGCGACGCGCCGGATACGTTTGCCCCACAGCCTGGCGTAATGGTGGATAAAGTAATCCGTCAGGATCGGAATGTCCTCACGGCGATCGCGCAAAGGAGGCAGTTCTATGGGGACGACGTTGAGACGGTAGAACAAATCCGGCCGGAAAGCCCCGCTGGCAATGGCTTGGCGCAAATCCCGATTCGTGCTGACGACAACCCGGACGTCGACCGAGATGGCGTGATTGCCCCCCACTCTCTCGAACTTCCGTTCCTGCAGGACTCTTAACACCGTGACCTGGGTTTCGGCTGGCAGGTCGCCGATTTCGTCAAGGAAAATCGTGCCTCCATCCGCGAGTTCAAAACGCCCCAGACGCCGCTGTAATGCCCCGGTGAACGATCCCCTTTCATGACCGAAGAGCTCCGAAGCAATCAAGGATGCCGGGAGGGCCGCGCAGTTGACGCTGACGAAGGCGCGTCCGGCGCGGAGCGAGCCTTTGTGGATGGCCTGCGCGATCAATTCTTTGCCGGTGCCGGTTTCGCCGGTGATTAATACCGTGGAATCCGTCGGCGCCACTTTTTCTACCCGCGAAAGCACCTGTTGAAGGGCTGGGGAAGCTCCCACGATGTCGTCAAACTTGGATTTCCGCCTGATTTCGTTCCGCAGCGCCACATTCTCTTTATGCAGGCGGTCTTTCAATTCCCGGATTTCTCCCAGCGCGTTTTCCAAAGCCAGGCGCGCCAGATGTTGTTCGGTGACATCCATGATTGTCGCCAAATATTCCACAATATCACCGGCGGCGTTAGAGATGGGATGGAAGCGGCAATGGACATGCCTCGTAGCGCCATCGCCGCGGAGAATACGAAACTGATGGATGGAGTCGCATGCTTCACCGCGGACCCGGAGCATGGCTTTCTCGACCTCGGTGCGGTCTTCGGGATGAACCGACTGCAGAAAATTCTCGCAAGACGGTTCAACCTTCTCCGGATCATGTCCAAGAATACGTTCCAGAGCCCTCTTGGACCAAGTGCCCGTATGCGTCAGGCGCTGTCCTTCGGCGAGGCAGGCAGCCGTATGCCGTAGTTCATCTTCGGCGCGTCTGCGCTCCGTGATGTCGACCAACGTTCCTACCAATTCAAGGAGCGTTCCCGACTGATCGACGATCGTGTCCCCAATGCCCCGGATGAACCGAACCGATCCGTCCGGAAGGACAATCCGGAACTCTGCTTGAGAGCCCCGTTTTTCGCGTACGGCGCGGTCCATTACGGTTTCGAGCAACGGCCGGTCCAAGGGATGGAGACGATTGCAGAAAAGCTTCAAAGTAGGTTTGACCGTTTCTGGATCGTATCCTAACAGCCGGAACGACTCTTGCGACCAGGAACACTCACCGGTCTTAGGATTCCAGGTCCAACTACCGGTAGGAACCAGACTTCCCTTCTCCGTCAACAACAAATCTGTCCGGCGGACATGTTGCCGGGCAAGCGCGCTCTCCAGGCTGATGGTGACCTGGCTTCCCACGTGACTGAGGAACTCGAGATCGTCGGGAACGAACGGGTCCTCGTGCGCCCGGCCTACGAATAAAATTCCAAGCGTCCGTGCGCGCCCCAGGAGCGGGAACAGGCACAGAGATCCGGGATTGGTCCTTGAGGGGGTCAAAACTGGCTTCCCCGCCGCAAACGCCTTGTTGGCAAACGACATCTCCGAGTTAACAAACGCCGCGGCGTCGAGTCCCTCCTCGGCGGGATCGGATGCGGCCACCCGCAACTGTCCGGACTCGGAGTCGGGAAGTAACACGCCGGACACGCAGCAGCGCATCCCCGTGCGAACCGCGTTGGAGATGGCGCTTAACAGATCGGAAACCTCCGGGTTGTAGCTCGCGCAGCGATTGAGCTCCTCCAACAGCTTCAGGCGATCCCGCGCCAGCCGGGACGATTCGGCATTCATCGCATTGTCCACGGCGCCAGCCACTTGATTCGCGATCAACCAGAGAAATTCGACCTCGCCGTCAGAGTACGGATACTCGTAAATGCTTCCAAAAGTGATGGCGCCCACGCGCCGTTGTGCCGTCGTTAATGGGAGCGCACAAAAGGACTTTAGTCCGTGCGTCCGGATGCGTTGCAACTGCTTGGGCAACCGGACTTCTTCGTCCAGTTGCGGGACCACCAGGGGCGACTGACAGCGGAAGACTTCAAACGAAAGAGTCTCCTCTGGCATCAAAGATAAAACCGGCAGCAGCGGTTTCCCTTGCTCCAGAATATGCATTCGCATAGTATGACTCTTGGCGTCATACACCCCGACCGCGACAAAAGTGAAGCCGACGACACCACGGAGCTCTTCCCCGAGTACCCGATAAATCTGAGCTATGTCTTGCGGACGGTTCATGGCGAGCGATACACGCGCCAGCGCTTCATACCGGGCCTCAATGGTGGATCCGCTTAACGTATGCATAGGCTTCTTGAAACTACGAAAATTCCAACGGGTTGGATTTATGCATCGCCGTGCCAAACGCGGCTGGGTTGTCGACGGCGAGTCCGATGTGGGTGACGGAGCGCTGCCGGCCGAACAGTCCTTGAACCATCACCGGCTCGCGAAATTCGATGATCCATTCGGGATCGTTCATTACCACCGCGCGAAGGTATTCTTTGGTTTTTCGAGGCGGTGCGGCTCCCGCGATCCGCCGGCAGTCCGCAACGGAATCTCTCGAGAACTCCGTTTCGCACATAAATCCAACACGGAACAAAACGCGATCCGCTCCCACCAGGATTGGCCGCAAAGCTGCCGACCGGACCATCGCCACCAGCCATAGAAGTCCATAGGCGTCGAGGCCGGTGCAAATCCAGGCCGCCAGCGGACTCCAATGGCGCAAGAGTAAATGGACCGGAAACGCTTCAAAGACCACCGCGATGGCTAAGAACATGGGCAAAGTCCCCCACCCGCTGGCTTGT
This sequence comes from Bryobacteraceae bacterium, assembly GCA_049514735.1. Taxonomy (GTDB): domain Bacteria; phylum Acidobacteriota; class Terriglobia; order Bryobacterales; family Bryobacteraceae; genus JAICMB01. Next base: position 5,506 of record JBEKUT010000328.1, on the reverse strand, counting down.
GCATAATGGAAGGACCGATAGCCGCTCCGCGATTCGGGTTTCGCGCGCCAGGAGAACAACGCGTAGTAGAAAACCGCGATTTCGCTTGCGACAATCCGCGCAACGTTGTCATAGGGAATCACCTGGGCACAGGCGTAACGAATGTTCGATAGTGCGTCCTGGCTCCGATCCGTTTCACGTAACCGGCGTAACAGTCGCGTGACAACCCAGAGTTCAAGCGGGATGCCGATCCATCGCAGGAACGGCAGATGAACCTGTTCTGAAGCCGGCAGGAGCAGCACGGCAGCGCGTACTCCGACCAGACCCGTGATGAGAACGGCCGGCCATTTAGCATAGCCGGGACGGAAAAGCATAAACCAGCACAGGGCCGGGACCGTGACAGCGAGATCTATGGTGGTGGCCAAGCCGATTAGTCCGGGGCGCGCTAAGGCGGCGGGCATGCGGGCGACAAAGAAGATAAGGGTGTAGACCGTCAGACCAGCGAGAGCGAACACCCAGAATGCCGGCCTCTTTACTAGCGTCATCGTAGCTTTATTCATTGTATCCGCCACTGTGTTAAATGGACGGCGGCTTCGTCGGCGAGGTCCATTCCTCAAGCCATCGAGAAGTACTAAGTTCTGTAATTACATAGGCTTACTGGCCATTTTCTAATCGACAGCAAAACCCGCGTAGGTGGTAACCTGAAAACGCTTGTACGGGGCCAAAATGAGCATCGCCGTGACATATGGCGAAATCGAACGAACGGCGGAGCGCGCGACTGCATACGCGCTGTTGGCGAAGACTGCTACTACTATAGTCTCGACGTCCCTTAGAACGTATGAACTCGTCCGTGCACTTGAATTGCTACTCCGCATGGTAACCCAAGAGCGCGTGGATCAATTGGATCCATCTCGCGTGGACCGTCTAACGGCCCAGTTGCAAAAGGTCCATGCTCCGCTTGTTGACGCAGCTCGTTCGCCAGAGGCTCAGAAATTACTCAACATCCCCATTTTAGGGAAGTTCGTGTCGCGTGTTCAGGACCTCACCGAGGATCTCTCCGATCTGATTGAGAATCTCGTGCTATTAAGAGACCCGGCGTTCAAAAAGCTCATCGCTAATTATGACTGACATCAGTCAATAAACTTGAGGGCCAGTTGGCTGGCTGCAAGATTAATCAAAACAGCTCGAAATTCAACATTCTTAAGAGTAAATGGAAGAAGGACTATCCCCATATAGAGGATGATCTAAACGACGACTTCAAGGCTATCCAGGAGGATATAAAGGCCAAGAGCTGGCGATTGAAACGTGAAGGCAACTGTCCCTCCCATTATCAACGAAGACGACGGAGCATCTCTTGTTCAATGCGATAGATGCGGGACCAAGGTTTGGGTACCCTCCCCAGAAATTTCAAACTAACCACGACCTTTCTCCGGCCTTCCCGATCGCGAACTCGTCCGTGGGAGACTTCTTGGTCTTCGTCATCGGCTGCAGCGAGTTTCATCGCCATGTAAATCGAAGTCGCGGAGCAACGAATCCCTGGGAACGGCAGCTTTCGCCGTGGTACAATTGGAGAACTCCCCCGCCTATGTTTTCATGGATTTCCTCGAAGGTTTGAACCCCCAACAGCGCGCGGCCGTCGCACACGTGGAAGGCCCTCTGCTTCTTTTGGCCGGCGCGGGAAGCGGCAAGACGCGCGTGATCACGCATCGCATGGCGCACCTGGTGGACGTGCATCGCATCCCCGGCTCCGCCATTCTGGCCGTAACGTTCACGAATAAAGCAGCCGACGAAATGCGGCAGCGCGTGGTGCGCCTGCTCGGTGAACCGGACCGCAGCAACTCGCCTATCGTTTCGACGTTCCACTCTTTTTGCGTGCGGGTGCTGCGGCGCGATGGCAACACGCTCGCACAGGTCCGCCCGGGCTTCACGCAGCGCTTCACCATCTACGACGACGACGATCAGGTATCGATTCTCAAGAGCATCTATAAGTCCCTGGGGCTGGACGACAAGTTCATGCCCTATCGCGCCATGTGCTCCTGGATCAGCCACAACAAGAGCCACAAGCTCACGCCTCAGGATATTTACAACAGCGCCACGGATGCGAAGGTGTCCCGCATGGCGAAGATCTACGACTCGTATGAAGGACGGCTGCGGCAGGCCAACGCGCTCGATTTCGACGACCTGCTGCTAGAAACGGTCCGGCTGCTGGCGCACGACGCCAACCTGCGGGCACAATACAACCGCCGCTTCGAATTCCTAATGATCGACGAATATCAGGACACCAACCGCAGCCAATATGAGCTAATGCGGCTATTGACGCAGCGGCATCGGAACGTCGGCGTGGTCGGCGACGAGGATCAGTCGATTTACGGCTGGCGCGGCGCCGACATCCGGAACATTCTCGACTTCGAACGCGACTATCCGAACGCCACCGTTATTCGACTGGAACAGAATTACCGTTCAACCAAGACCATCCTGGACGCGGCTAGCGCCCTGGTGGCGAATAATAAGGAGCGCAAAGGGAAATGGCTGTGGACGGATTCCGCGGCTGGCTCGCCGATCGTCCTGTACCAGGCGCCCAACGGCGAGAACGAGGCGCTGTTTATCGCCGACACCATCGAAAAGGTTCTCAGAAGCAATCCTAAAGATCGAGTCGCGGTGCTCTATCGCACGAATTTCCAATCGCGGCAGATCGAAGAAGCGCTGCGGCGCTATGGCCGTAAATATACGGTCGTCGGCGGATTCAGTTTTTATCAGCGCGCCGAAATCAGAGATCTGCTCTCCTATTTGAAGGCGCTCTCGAGTCCGCAGGATTCCATCAGCCTGCTGCGCATCATCAACACTCCGGCGCGCGGCATCGGGAAAACCACGGTGGAGCAGATCGAACAGTACGCGCTTGAAAATAATCTCAGCGTCTGGGCTGCGATCGGCCGGATGATTCAAGAGCAAGCCTTTCCGGCTCGCGCGGAAGCTGCTTTGCGATCTTTCAGCGCGCTGCTCCAGGATCTTTCTTTCTTCGCTTCGACTAATCCCCCGCCTTCCATCGCCGATGTGCTACGCCAGGTTCTGGAGCGCACCGGCTATAGCAGGATGCTGGAAGCCGACAACACGCCGGAGGCCGAATCGCGAATCGGGAATATACAGGAATTGCTGAACGCCGCGGCGGAAGCCTCGGAGCGCGGGGAAGGCGTCACGGAGTTTCTGGACCACGCGGCGCTGGTCTCGGACGCGGATTCGGTGGACGAGCGCGCACCAGTATCGCTGCTCACCATGCACAACGCCAAGGGTCTGGAGTTCCCGGTGGTCTTCATCGCAGGCTTGGAAGAGGGGCTTTTCCCGCATAACCGTTCGCTGGAGTCGGAATCGGGGATGGAGGAAGAACGGCGGCTCTGTTATGTCGGAATGACGCGGGCCGAAAAGCGCTTGTATCTGAGTTGGGCGCGCATGCGGCGGCGCTTCGGCGGGGGTCAGTCGGAGCCGTCAACACCCTCGCGATTCCTGAAAGAGGTCCCCAAGGATCTGATAGAAAAAATGCGCGACGATCGCGACGTCCCGCAAGTGGACCTCTTCTCCGAGCGCCACGAAGTTCGCGAAACGGTGAAGCGCAATCTTTATACCGGGAAGACTTACAACTCCCTCGAGAACATCGGACAGTTCTTCGCGGGCCGCGGCGTGAAGGTTCCGTCGATGTCTCCGCAGCAGCCTAAACCACAACCGCAAACGCCCCAACCGGCTATGCAGAAAGCGGCTGTTGCGCCCGCCGTGCAGCGTCCGCAAGCTACATCCAAGAAGAAACCGTTCGGTTCCGGATCGACGATTCGGCATCCCAAGTACGGCCGCGGAACGGTGCTGCGCCGCGAGGGCGACGGAGATGACGCTAAACTGACTGTTAGCTTTCCCGGCTACGGATTGAAGAAGCTGGTGGAAAAATACGCAGGGATCAAGGAAGAATGAACACAAAACACGTTGAAGACAGAACCGAGCGCAAGAAGCTGAAGCGGGCGGCTCGCAAAAAGGCGCCGGCGAAGGCCAAGCGCGCGGCTGGTGTAGCGCGCGGCTCGATGAAGAAAAAAGTTCAGAAGATGGTTAAGGGCCAGCGGAAGCGGTAACGCCAGGCGCGTAGCCGCATCCCCATGAGCCAGCTTCTTCGCTGTAAGAGCATCGACGCCCTCATCGCCGAGTCCGAGGAACCGGGCAAGCGATTGAAAAAGACACTCGGGCCGTGGAGTCTTACGGCACTCGGCATAGGAGCGGTTATTGGATCGGGCATCTTCACCGTCACCGGGACGGCGGCCGCCGGTAAGGTACTCGCTCTCAAGTCCATCTTGGACGCCACGGTTTTCGACATCGTGGTCCACGGTTTTCACGCTGGCTCCCAAATGGGACGTCCCGGCGCGGGCCCGGCGCTGACGTTGTCGTTCGTGCTGGTCGCGATCGCATGCTGCTTCGCGGCGCTCTGCTACGCCGAACTGGCCTCGATGATTCCCATCGCGGGGAGCGCGTACACGTACTCCTACGCGATTCTGGGCGAAATTTTCGCGTGGATTATCGGATGGGATTTAATACTCGAATACGCGGTCTCCAACATGTCCGTGGCTGTGGGGTTCTCGGCGTATTTGCAAGATTTATTCGAGAACCTAATCGGGTTCCACTTGCCGTCCCAATTTGCTTTCCCGCCATTTCCAGCGCCGGGCGGGCCTGCGGGCTGGTTCAACGTCCCGGCGCTCCTGATCACGCTGGGGGTCACCTGGATTCTGGTGCGGGGCGTCCGCGAAAGCGCCGAAGTGAATACCGGCATGGTGATCATCAAGATCATCGCCATTCTCATTTTTTGTTTCGGCGCGGGCCGCTATATCAACACGGCCAATTGGCATCCGTTTGCGCCGCACGGTTTCCCGGGCATCCTGACCGGCGCGTCGATCATTTTCTTCAGCTATATCGGCTTTGATTCCGTATCGACAGCGGCGGAAGAATGCGGGCACCCACAGCGCGACGTGCCGATCGGCATCATCGCGACATTGGTGGTCTGCACACTGCTCTACGCGTCCGTGTCGCTGGTGCTCACCGGCATTATGCCCTGGACGAAGCTGGGTACGGATTCGCCGGTGGCCGACGCGTTGAAGGCGCTGGGCCTGAATCGCATGCGGCTGATCGTCACGGCCGGCGCGTTGATGGGGATGCTCTCGTCGCTGCTCGTTTATCAATACGGGCAGGCGCGGATCTGGTTCGCCATGTCGCGCGACAGGCTGCTGCCGAAGATGTTCTCGACCGTGCATGAGCGCTTCAAGACGCCTTACATTTCTACCTGGATCGCAGGATTTGTGGTCGGCATTCCGGCGGGTTTGTGGGACATCGATACGTTCGCGGAACTCTCGAATATCGGTACGCTGTTCGCGTTCGTGCTGGTGTCGGCGGGCGTGATTGTACTGCGCAAGAAGCAGCCAGAACGAAAGCGCGGCTTTCGCGTGCCGTTGGTTCCATTCACTCCCCTCATCTCGATCGCTTGCTGCATCCTGTTGATGATCGG
>JBEKUT010000327.1:0-8353 GCA_049514735.1 Bryobacteraceae bacterium | reverse complement strand
GGCAAATGGACAAGGCGCGCCGCGAACAACAGGAGCTCAACAAACTGCAGAAACCGCCGGAGGGCGAGTTCACCGATTTTCTGAAGAGGCTGGGCGATAAGCCGGCGAAGCCGTGAAGGCGATCGCGTTTATTGCGGGCGTGGCGCTGCTGGCCGCTACCGTTCCATCTCCCGAATTTCGCGACATCGCGAAAGAGGCCGGACTCACGCGATCCTTTCCCAACGGCGGCGATAAAACAAAAGAGTTCATTATCGAGACAACGGGCAGCGGCGTCGCGTTCATCGACTACGACAACGACGGGTTCCCCGATATTTTCATCGTGTCCGGTGAAGGCGGATCGAACCGCATGTATCACAATGACGGGCACGGTCACTTCACGGACGTAACCAAGGCGCTGGGGTTGGAATCCTCGGGATGGGGCGAGGGCGTCTGCGCGGGCGATTACGACAACGACGGGTTTACCGACCTGTTCGTCACTTACTGGGGACAGAATCGGCTGTATCGCAATATCGGGGGAAAACGTTTTGAAGATGTGACGGAGCAGGCGCACCTGAAGCAGGATCGAACGCGCTACAACACGGGCTGCGCGTTTTTCGATTACGACCGCGACGGCCATCTGGATCTCTTCGTCGCCAATTATTTGAAATTCGATTTTGCGACCACGCCGAAGCCGGGAGCGAACGCGTACTGCTTCTATCGCAACATGCCGGTGAATTGCGGGCCGCGAGGATTGCCGTTCGACACGAATATCCTGTATCACAACAAGGGCGATGGAACGTTCGAAGATGTTTCCGAAAAGTCGGGCATCGCAGCCGTGACGGGACACTATGCGTTGAGCGTGCTGGCGGAGGATGTGAACGACGATGGTCTGCCGGATATTTATGTGGCGTGCGACCAGACTCCATCGCTGCTCTTTATCAATCAGGGCGACGGGACTTTCTCCGAGGAAGCGGTGTTGCGTGGAGTGGCGTTCGATGAAAATGGGAAGGCGCTTTCCGGGATGGGCCTGGCAGCGGCCGACTACGACGGCGATGGACGCATCGATATTTTTCGCACCAATTTTTCGGATGAGCATGAGACGCTGTATCACAATCGCGGCGATGGGGAGTTCGACGATGTCACACTCGCGGCGGGATTGGGACATAATACGCGGTTCGTGAGTTGGGGATGTGTGTTTTTCGATTTCGACAATGACGGTTGGAACGATTTGCTGGTCGTGAATGGGCACGTGTTTCCGGAGATCGACAGGCTGCCGACCGATATTCGATTTCGGGACCGCGCGATTTTGTATCACAACACCGGGAAAGGCACGTTCGAAGATATCTCGGAAACGGCGGGGCCGGGAATCGTGGTGCGTCATTCTGCGCGCGGGCTCGCGACCGGCGATATCGATAATGACGGCACGCTCGAGATTCTTGCGAATAATCAGAACGAACCACCGTCGCTGTGGAAGCAGACGCGGCGCGCGGCCGGTCATTGGATCTTGCTGCAATTGGCAGGAACGAAATCGAATCGCAGCGCGATTGGAGCGCGCGTAACTGTGACCGCCGGCGGACGCAAGCAGGTCGACGAGGTGCGGAGTGGCGGGAGTTATCTTTCGCAAAGCGATTTGAGGTTGCATTTTGGTTTGGGTGAGGCGGCGCGGATTGAGTCTGTCGAAGTGCGGTGGCCGTCGGGTGCGCAGACGGTGCTTAAAGATGTTGGGGTGGATAGGGTGGTGCGCGTTAGCGAATGAGCGTTCTGCGTTCTACGTTCTACGTTCTACTTTTCGCGTGCGGCGTGCTCTTGTTCGCCCGGCGTTCGGCTCTTTTTGTCAGATGCGATGAGAGTGGGTACAGCGAGTTATGTCTAAGATATCGCGGTGTTTACTCATTTCGCGAGGCGCTTGCGGAGGCAGGAAATGGTGTTCTGCCTCCGCAGTGCATTTTGTTTGCGGATTTTCGTTGGTGTGTTCCAGTAACATATCTATTTAAATATTCGGCGATGTTGTTCCATTCGGTTCGTTGAAAGTCTGCATAGCGCTGATACGATTCGAGATTGAGTTTGCAGATTTTTTGCACCGTCTTTTTGGACCATCTATCAAATCACTTGGAGGTCGGCAGTCACTGACTACCACGATCTAAGTACAGCGCCCTCCGCCGCTCGTGTTATCGAAAAAGCATCCCAACGGGGCATGTTAAAGAGGCGCCGAAGGTCCAACATATTTGAAGGAGCCCGACTCTTTCTTAAGGTAGGCAATGAATGATCGCAGGCCGGTTGTAATCATCGTAGGTGGGGGCTTTGGCGGCCTCGCCGCGGCTAAGGCGCTGCGAAATGCTCCCGTGCAGGTTTTCCTGATCGATCGCACGAATCATTACCTGTTTCAGCCGCTTCTTTACCAGGTTGCAACGTCGGTGCTGTCTCCCGAGCAGATTGCATCGCCGCTCCGCGAGATCTTGCACAAACAGCGCAACACAACCGTACTGATGGGGGAAGTTGTAGGCGTGGATAAGGAACGGAAACTGGTGTTCGCTAACAGCACGGACCGAGAGCGCGTTCCAGTCCCTTATGACTATCTGATCCTGGCGACAGGCGCCACCCACAGCTACTTCGGCCATAAAGAATTTGAAAAATATGCACCGGGTCTGAAGAGCCTGGCGGATGCGGTGACCGTCCGCAATAAAATCCTGCAGGCCTTTGAGAGTGCCGAGGCCGAAGAAGATCCGCGCGCTCATCGCGATCTGCTGACCTTTGTGCTGGTAGGCGGCGGCCCGGCCGGCGTGGAGATGGCGGGCGCGATCGCCGTTATGGTGCGCGGCAGTCTGCGCTCCCGGTTCCGCCGCATCGACCCGAGGTGTGCCCGCGTAGTCCTGATCGACAGATCGAAAAAGTTATTGGGCACTTATGCGGATGAGCTTTCGAATGGCGCCAAGAAGCGGCTCGAAAAATTGGGAGTAGAGGTCCGCTTGGAGCAGAGTGTGGATCTCGTCGATGCGGACGGCGTGCTCGTGGGAGGCGAGCGCATCCAGAGCAAGACGGTGATCTGGACGGCCGGCGTAATGCCTTCGCCAGCGGGCAAGTGGCTGGACATGGAGACGGATCACGCCGGGCGAGTGCGTAGCCAACCAGACCTCTCCGTGCCGGGGCATCCGGAGATCTTTGTAGTTGGCGATAGTGCCACGCTCAATCAGGACGGACAACCGCTCGGCGGCGTGGCGCAGGTAGCCATGCAGCAGGGCCGTTATGCGGGTCATGTTATTCACCGGCTTGTTACAGGCAAGCCCGCGCCGAAGCCGTTTCGCTATTTCGATAAGGGCACGATGGCTGTGGTCGGCCTAGGCTATGCGGTTCTGCAGACCGGCAGGTTGCATTTAAAGGGTTACGTGGCGTGGCTGGCATGGGCCGTAGTCCACGTGCTGTCTCTGGCGCAGCCGGCTCTTCGGATCAGCGTGTTCTCGCAATGGGTCTGGACTTATTTCACACGGCAACGGGGATCGTGGCTGATTGTGAATCCGCATGGGACTGCGAGCGCGTCCCGAACTTCAGAAACGCCAGCGTGCGAAGTGACGCCGCGCGAGACGTAGCAAGCCGGAAAAGGAGATTAATATGGCCAAAAAAGTAGCCGATGTGTTATGGGAAATGCTTGTCAACGCCGGAGTGAAACGCTGCTACGGCATTGTCGGAGACGCTCTGAATCCCGTTATCGACGCTCTGCGCCGCAACGGGAAGATCGAGTTTATCCACGTTCGACACGAAGAGTACGGTGTATTTGCGGCGGTCGCGGACGCGTATTTCACGGGTGCGCCGGTGGTTGTCTGCGGAACCGCCGGACCGGGCGTGGTGCATCTGTTCAACGGGCTTATGGATGCGCGCAAAGAGGGCGCTCCGATTATTGCCATTGCGGGCGACGTGGAAACGTCGGTCATCGACACGGCCGCGCTGGAAGAGCTCAATCCGTATAAGTTCTTCGAGGCTGCGTCGCTCTACACCGCGCGTCTCATCAACCCCGCTCAGGCGAGGCCGATTATCCATACGGCCATCATGACAGCCATCCTCGAGAAGGGACCAACCGTAATTTCGATTCCCGGTGACATCGCGGCGGCGGATGCAGTGGAACACTCCGTAGAAATCACGATCCCGTCACAGCCCTCCATTCGTCCCTCCGACTCCGATCTCCATCAGCTCATAAAGATGATCGACGACGCCAAGACCGTCGCGATCTTTGGCGGCGATGGGTGTAGAGATGGCCGCGATGAGGTGGTTCAACTGGCCCAGAAGCTGAAAGCGCCGGTCGGTTACGCGTTCCGAGGCAAGCAGTGGTTGGAGCACGACAATCCCAATGCGGTCGGCATGACCGGTCTAATAGGGTACGGCGGCGCTTATGGCGCAATTAATGGCGCCGACCTGCTGCTGATGCTCGGGACGGATTTTCCTTTTTCCGAATTCCTGCCCGGCGCCCGTGTGAAGAAAGTGCAGATCGACAAGAACCCCAAACACATTGGCAGGCGCACTCCCGTGGATCTGGGGCTGGTTGGGGACATAAAGACGACGGTGTCGGTACTGCTTGAAAGCGTACAGGAGAAGACCGACGATAGTTTTCTTCGCAAACATCTGGCGGCCACGGATTCGTTCTCCGAATTGTTGCAGCACTACGTTGAGAAGGGTCCCAGTGTTAAACCCATCCGGCCTGAATTCCTGGCTTCTACGCTGTCCGATCTTGCCTCCGACGATGCCATGTTCTTCGCCGACACGGGCACGGCTGTTATTTGGCTCGCGAGACACATCAAAGGCGGGAGAAATCGCAGGCTCTTCGGTTCGTTTGCATGGGCTTCAATGGCTAACTCCGCCGCCAACGCATTCGGCGCGCAATTGGCATACCCTGGGCGGCAAACGATCGCTTTATGCGGCGATGGCGGGTTCACGATGCTCGGCATGGGCGACCTATTAACCCAAGTGGAGCGAAAGAGTCCGGTGGTCCATATCGTACTTAACAACGAATCTCTCGATTTCGTGAACATCGAGCAGCAGGAAGCCGGCTACGTTCCTTTCGGCGTCGATTTCAAGAATCCAAATTTTGCCGCCGTGGCGGAAGCGATGGGCGCGAAAGGTATTCGCCTTGAGGAACCGGGCGACGTGCGGGACGGTCTGGCGGAGGCACTGGCATACAAACGCGGGCCCGTCGTAGTGGATGCCGTAGTGGATCGTTATGCGCTGGCGCTGCCATCCCACGTTCCGTTCCATACCATCAAAGGCTTCAGCCTCAGCGTAGCGAGACAGGTGTTGAACGGAAGAATGGACGAGCTTATAAAGACGATGGAACACAACGTGGCGCTGCTCTAGGCGCGAAAGGCCACACATGACCGATACGCTTGCGAAGAAACTTCGAGGCTGGCTGGTTGCCGCCGCTATCCTGGGGATCGCGGTTGTACTGATTATTGTTCTTTCCTTCAACTGGACGGCTTGGGCCAGCAATGGTGAAGAGCAAAAGACCGACGACGCGTATGTGCGGGCGGACGTCACGCCGCTCAGCACCAAGGCCGCGGGACTCGTCGCGTCGGTGGAAGTTTCCGACTACCAGCCGGTAAAGGCCGGCGATCTGCTGGTGCGCTTGCGCGATGAGGATTTTCTTGCCCAGGTAGCGCAGGCGGAAGCTGCGGTAGAGGCCGGCGAAAGCGCGCTGGTCAACAATCGGCGGCAAAAAGAGCTGCAGGATGCCAGAATACAGCAGGCGCAGACTGGCATCACAGCGGCGGAGGCGGAGATCGCGGCCGCGCAGGCGGGTATCCAAGCGGCAAATTCGGCACTGGCGAACGCCAAGAGCGGATTGACCGGGACCGACGCGGACGTGCAACGCACATCGCTCGAACGTAAGCGACAGGAAGCGCTGGTGGCAGCCAGTTCGGCGACACACCAAAAGCTCGAACAGGCCATCGCGGATGAGGAACGTTATCGGGCGCAACAAGGTAGCCGTCAAGCTGAGATCGAGTCTGCTAATGCGCAAGTGGCCAGCCGCCAGGCCGACCTGAGCCGCGCACGGGCGCATCTCGAAAGCACTCGCGCGGAAGTGGAGGCACAACGCCGCCAGCGCGCCGTGCTGGATTCTCAGGAACTGATGCTTCAAGCCGACTTGAAGGCCAAGCAGGCCAGTCTGCACCTGGCGCGGACGAACTTGAGTTACACGCGGATTGTTGCGCCTGAAGACGGCGTGGTAGGTGAGCGTAAGGTGCGTGCTGGACAATTGGTCAGTCCGGGCACTCAGATCCTCTCGCTGGTGCAGCGCCAAGTCTGGGTGCAGGCGAATTACCGCGAGACGCAACTGCGGCGCATCCGGAAAGGCGACCCCGCCGAGATCCGGGTCGATGAGTTTCCAGGCCTGGCTCTTAAAGGCAAGGTCGCGGAGATCGCGCCTGCCAGCGGATCGCAATTCGCGTTGCTGCCGCCCGACAACGCGACCGGCAATTTCACAAAAGTAACGCAGCGCGTACCAGTCAAGATTGTTCTCGACGAAAACCAGGCCGAAGCGGACCGCCTGCGTCCTGGTCTCTCTGTCACCGCATCGATCCGAACCAAAGGCCCGTCGTAATGGGCGCGCCGCAAACGGCAGCAACCCCGGCGCAGGCGCTAAAGAAAAAGTGGCGTGTGGGGCCGGTCACGGTACATCCGTACATCGGCATACTTGGAGTGTTTCTTGGCGCGTGCACGTCGACCCTCAATGGCCGCTTAGTCAGCGTCGGACTTCCGGATTTGCGCGGCGCGCTCGGCTTCGGATTCGATGAAGCCTCCTGGATTCCCACGGTGCTCAACATGGGCATGATGTTCATCGGGGTGTTCGCTGCTTTTTTAGGAGCCGCCTACGGCATCCGTCGCGTGCTCATGATAACCGGCGCGGTGTTCACCGTGGCGTCGATTCTGCTGCCTTTCTCCTCGAGTCTGTCGACGATGTTGGTGTTGCAAGCGATCGCAGGCATGTCTTCCGGGGCGTTCTACACCTTGACGCTGACGTTCGTCGCCCGGAATCTGCCGCCAAAACTTCTTCTCTTCGGCGTCGCGGCCTACGCCTTGGACATCGTTGTGACGAGCCACGTCGCGGCGTTGATTGAGGGTTGGTACATGGAGCATCTTTCGTGGCATTGGATCTTCTGGACCGCCTCTATTCTGACGCCAATCGTGATGGTCTGCACGTATTTCGGCGTTCCGCCGCAAGACGAAGGGCCGCGTCCGAGCTGGCGCGGATTCTTTTATACCAGCGCCGGGTTGAGCCTGATCTATGGCGCTCTCGATCAAGGCCAGCGATTGGATTGGTGGCGTTCGGGAATATTCGTCGGCATGCTGACCGGCGGAATAGCGCTGCTGCTCGCTTCGTTGATACGGCGATGCCTTCAACCGAATCCGCTGATCAATTTGCCCTTCCTCAACGCACGGAACATAATCATACTGGGCTTGGGTGTAGTGACCATCCGTTTTTCTCTGCTCGGTGGTTTGGCGGGTATTCCAGGATTCTTGGGCAGCATTCAACAATATCTGCCGATCCAGACTGGCGCAGCTTTAGCGTGGGTCGCAGCGCCTCAATTTATTCTGGTCTGGATCGCGGCGATCACTACGGCGTTCATTCAGCCGCGCATCGTGATGGCTGCGGGATTTGCGGCCGTCGGCTTCGGGTGCTTCATGGCCGCGCACGTGGATTCGTCGTGGGCGGGAGGAAGCTTCTTCGTTCCCGAACTCCTATTGGCCACCGGCATTGCCGCCGCATTTGTCGGCCTGGTGGTGAATCTTCTCTTGCTCGCGGTGGAAATGGGCGCGCTTACGAACGTCGCGAACGCCTCCACGTACTCGGCTTGGATGCACACCATGCGACTGATGGGAGGCGAGATCGGCGCGGTGGTTTTTGCGCGTTTCATCGCGGTACGGGAGCAACTGCACTCCAACCTGCTGGGGCAAAACGTCGACGCGGGAAATTGGATCACCGCTGAACGGCTGCGCGGAGTCGCCCTGTCGCTGGCGCCGTCGTCAGCGGGAATGGAGGAGGCGCAGGCGCGTTCGGCTGTCATTGTTGGCGCGCAAGTGAGAGGGCAGGCATTGACGCTGGCGTATTCCGATGCGTTTATGCTCATCGCCTGGGTAATCGCCGCATATCTGATCCTGCTCGTGTTTCTAAAACCCAGCACGATCAGTCTTCGTCATCCGGAGAAAGTAAAATGACCCGCATCTTTTTCGCTGTTCTTTTCGCGTGCGCACTTCAAAACGCGTTCGCGGCGGATTCCATGAAGCTGACACTTTCGGATGCAGTAAGGCTCGCGCTCTCGCAAAATCACGCTTTGAAAATCGCCCGCTTGAAGGTGCGGGAGAACGAACAAAAGAAGGCCGGGGCCAGATC
>JBEKUT010000326.1:0-8634 GCA_049514735.1 Bryobacteraceae bacterium | reverse complement strand
GATGGCGAGCAGCTTGCGGCCTTTCCAGGTAATCAGGTCGGGATCGCCCGGTCCGCCTCCGACCAGGTAGACCTTGTTCATGCGCCGTAAACCGCTTCGAGAATATCCTGGGCTCCCGCGGCAAGGAGTTGCTCGCCCATCTCGCGGCCGAGTCGGACAGCATCGGCAGGGTCGCCGGTTGCGGATTGGCGGATGATCGTGGAGCCGTCGGGCGCGACAACGAGCGCCTGCAAATGCAGCTGTCCGGAACTCTGAATCGAGCCCGTTCCGCTGTAACGCAAATTCTCGTGGGTGTGTCGTCGAGCCGCGCGCAAACTTCTTGAGCGTGGCCGCCGCCGTTGCGCGTCTCGATGGTTAAAGCGCCTTGGCCCACCGCGGGGCACATCACGTCGGGATCGAGTATTTCTGCAATCCGGTCGTCCCAGCCCAGTCGGCGAAGCCCCGCGGACGCGAGCAGAATCGCGTCGTATTGTCCTTCATCCAACTTGCGCAGGCGAGTATCCACGTTGCCGCGAATATTTTCGATTTTCAGATCGGATCGCAAGGCCCGCAATTGAGCCGCGCGCCGCAGCGAACTGGTGCCGACGCGTGCCCCCTGCGGTAAATCGGCGAGCTTGCCACCAACCACGGCATCGCGAGGATCTTCGCGTACCGGCATGGCTGCCAGCGTCAGGCCGTTGGGAACCTCGGTAGGCATGTCTTTCAGACTATGCACAGCCAGATCGATCGCGTTGTTCAACAGCGCTTCCTCGATCTCCTTCGTGAACAATCCCTTGGTCCCGACCTTCGAGAGAGCGACATCCGTGATCTTATCGCCGGTGGTGTGAATGATCTCTATGCGGCACTGCTCGCCAAGTTCTTCGAGCCGCGCCTTTACCCAATGCGCCTGCCAAAGTGCGAGCTGAGAACCGCGCGAGCCGATTACCAGCATGCGCTATTCTAACCGGAATACCTTTCTGATAACTGTGATGTAATGGTTGCCCTCGGCCTGCGACGCTTGCTTGCGCAGTTCCGATATCGGCCCGTGGGCGATCTTATTGATGATCCCGCGCGTCAGCGCTTCGAGCGCTTCGTCCTGCTCCCGCGTCAGCGATCCGAATTTGCCGCGCATGCGTGCGATCTCGGCGGTGCGCAGATTTTCGAGCTGCTCCTGAAGTCCGACGATGGTGGGAACGACATCGCGAGTCTTCAACCGCGACAGCATCCGCTCCACTTCTTCGGTGATGATCTCTTCGGCCTCTTCGGCTTCGTGTTTGCGCGCTTCGACGTTGTTCTCGACGACGTGCTGCAGATCGTCGATGTCGTAGACGAAGACGTTGTCGAGTTCATTGACTGAAGGCTCGACGTTGCGCGGAACAGCGATATCGATCACGAAAACTGGCTTGTTCTTGCGTGCGCCGATCACCTTGGCCATATCCGGCTTGGTCAGGATGTAGTGCGGCGCGGCGCTAGAGGTCAGCACGATGTCGACTTCAGGCAGGAAGGAAATAAACTTGTTGTATTCGACGATCTTGGCGTCGAACAGCGCGGCCATTTCGACCGCGCGTTCCTGCGTCCGATTGGTCACGAACATCTTCGTGGCGCCACATCGCTTGAGATGCCGCGCGGCCGCTTCGGACATCTTGCCCGCGCCGACGATCAGGACTTTCTTATCCTTGAGCGTGCCGAAAATCTCGCGCGCGAGTTCCACCGCGGCGAAGCTTACGGAGACGGCACTGGCCCCGATCTCCGTCTCCGACCGGACGCGCTTCGCGACATTGAATGCCCGCGTAAGCAGCGTGTCCATGAAGCCGTTAACAGCGCCTTCCTGCTTCGCGATGGCGTAGGCGTTTTTCAACTGACCGAGGATCTGCGGCTCGCCAACGACCATGGAATCGAGGCTGGCTGCCACTCGGAACAAGTGCTGAATCGCGTCCCGATCTTCAAATTTGTAGAGGTAGGGGCGGACCCAATCGCGTTCCACCTTGCGAGTGGTGGCGAGAAACTCGTCAATTGCCTGTCCGCCATCGCGATCTTCGAAAGAAACGGCGATCTCGACGCGGTTGCAGGTGGAGAGGATCATGCCCTCCACAACTCCGGGTTGATTTCTCAAGATTTTGAGGGCGTCGGGGATGGAACGCTCGTCGAAAGCGAGGCGTTCGCGGACCTCCACCGGGGCGCTTCTATGATTCAGCCCTGTGATGGAGAATTTCATCGTCTTACTTTGTCAGTAGCGAACGAAGCCCCACGTGCGCGGCCCATGTTATCGCGGAGAAACCGAGCACACAGATCGCCATAAGCGCAGCTTTTCGTCCGCGCCACCCGGCGGAATTACGCAAAAATACCATTACAAGATAAACGAGCCAGGTGAGAAGCGAAAGTCCCACCTTGGGGTCGCCGATCCAGCGGGTGCCGGATTCGATAAATGCCCAGGCGCTGCCCGCGATGGTTCCCAGCGTGATGAACACGAAGCCGAGTCCCATGGAATTCGTGATGAGGTTGTCCAGGGTGCCGAGCGGAGGCAACCGGTCGAAGAAGCGGGCCGGCCTTTTCTTCTTGAGATGCCTCTCCTGAATCAAATAGAAAACGGCAGCCAGCGCGGTCAACAGAAGCGCTGCATAACCGAGCAGGATCATCACCACGTGGACCAGCAGCCAGGCGTCTCGAATGCTGGTGTTCGGCCAGGAGGGCACTGGGACTTCCATGGCGCCGATCTCCGTCATGAGAAAAACGAGCGGAAATATGAAGATGCTCAAGCTAGCGAACTGATATCGCCAATAGACGAATAGGAAAAGAATGGCGATGAGAAGCGCGCAAAGGGAACTCGATTCATAGAAGTTGTCAACGGGCAGATGGCCGACCGCTGTCGTCAGTTCGACGATTGCGACAACATGCAGGACCACCCCGACACAGAACGCGCCGAGCGCCACGCTGAAGACTTCGGAGTTGCGCTTCAGGACAACAATGATGGCGTGGATCAGGCCCACCGCGTATAGCGCAGTCGCTACGCGGAGCCAGAAAATTCCCATTTCGTGCATGCGGGGTTACTAACTATTAGTATAACGTTCAAGAGGGATTGTTTCGAGATGCGCACCCATTCGCTCCGTAACCGTCGCGGCTCTGCAACCCTTGCGGCTCTGCAACCCTTGCGGCTCTCCAACCGAGCCGCGAGAGTCAGCGAGCGCACACCGATCAAGATTCGATAGCTACACTTTGTGACAATCGAAAACGCTCATCGCATCACCTTGCCCGACGACGACATACTGCATGGCCGCCGAGACGTGCTGCGGTTTCCATAGCCAACGCGTGCTGCCATGGCGCGCCCATCTCTTCCGGTCCGGTTCATCCAAATTGATCCGATTCAGACGGCGGCTAGCGTACGCTTTGAAGTCACTCATGACTCGCTCTGGCGGAACCCCCGCGTCTACGACGGTGTGCACATGGTTGCTTCGCACATGGGCCGCCCGCAGACTCCAGCCGCGGTGCAAACACACCTCCTGAATCGCTTCCAATACGGCGTCGCGCCGGGGCTGGTCCAGGTGATAGGGAGGCTGATCCATGCGCTGCGCCTCAAAGGCGACACGCGCGGAATCCTCTTTCACGGTGGGGCTTCCAGGTAAATTGTGTGCAGGATCGACCGAACCCGCTTCGCTGCCGTGAAGGTGGCAGCCGTAACAGACAAAAGTGATCAGGTAAGTCACGGAAAGCGAGTAGTACTCCCACACTTGAGATTCTCTCGACTTTTCTTTGCCGTCTACAATACGACCATGCACCTCGCTCACAAGGCCTCCCTGGGGCCAGAAAGGCGCCGGCAAAGGCTACTTCTCGAACGACGGTGAAAGCTATTTCGGCAGTCCGTAGCAGCGGGCGGGACACTATGGGGTGGGCCCCTGAGGTGAGACAACCAGATTGCCGTCTCCAATGGAACGATTTATCATTGAACGGTAACCAGTGTCTTATCTGGTTGTCTCACCTCAAGGACCCACCCCAAGCCTCACTTGGCATCCTAATGCCTTGCGGAGCTAGATCGCGCTGACGTTGAATTGAAAGTCGTAATCGGGAAACTCGTTATACAGCTCTAGTTCCTTGGCGTACACCGGTTTACAAGTGTCGAACTCCAGATCCTTGACCGCGATGTCCACGCGGACGAGATTGCCGTCGCGCGAGACATCAACCGAATTCACGCCCGGCGTGGAGCGCATGCGCTCCATGACGAAATCTTTGAGATCGCCCGAATCGCTCACGATTCCCTGATCGGTTCTGATATCGCCAATGTTCATCCTTGACTCGATTGTGCGGCGCTGGGCGAAGGAAATCAAGAGAAACGTGCTTACCCCAGTAGGGGTACTCTGCCGAATCACGCTAACTTCCCCGTCTACAATACGACCATGCACCTCGGCGCACAAGACCGCCTTGGTTACTGGGGCCGGCAAGGATGTCGGAAAAGGCATCGCCCTCGAACTCGCGCGCCACGGCTGCGACATTGCCGTAAACTATAATCGCTGCCGGGATGGAGCGGAAGCGACCGCGCACGAGATCCGCGAGATGGGCCGCCGATACCCAACCGCCGTCGTTAGTTCGACACGCTGAAGACTTCGGAGTTGCGCTTCAGGACGACAATGGTGGCGTGGATCAGCCCACCGCGTATAGCGGTCGCTACGCGGGGCCAGAAAATTCCAGCCGGCTCTACGAGCTAAGGCGCGTCAACGCCGCCCCGCTTGGACCATTGTTTCCACCATAGGATAAGGTCCGGTTCACGGCCCGGTTGTTCTATCTGGCCGAAATGAACGTGGGCCTCCTCGTCGGGCGACAGCCGGCGCTTTGTCGCCGGATTAAGCGCGCGGTCGAATTCCACCGCGCGGTTCTTATCGTTTAATACCGGCGCCCCAAGGATATAGAAGCTGAGTCCCGCAATCGCGTTCTGCCGCACATTCGCGTCCGCACTGTCCAACGACTGTGTCAAATAGGGCAACGTTGCGGCGGTATGTATGTCTCGTAAAGCAGCACTCGCGGCTTCCCGCAAAGGAGGGCTTCCGTTGGTTATCATGCTGCCTAATCCGTCGGACGCCCAGGGGGTCTGTTCCGGAATAGGATCTGATACTCAAGGTAAGCATGGTGCGCAAAAGGGAATCCTGGAACGGACTTAACTGCGTGGAGGCTTGATTCAGCGCTTCAGCATTGTTGTCGCTGATTTGCCATGCCAAGCCCAATGCCTGGATGTTAGGTTTGGAAGAAGTCATGAAGCGTTTGCTGGCCGAATCGGATGT
Source organism: Bryobacteraceae bacterium (assembly GCA_049514735.1). Taxonomy (GTDB): domain Bacteria; phylum Acidobacteriota; class Terriglobia; order Bryobacterales; family Bryobacteraceae; genus JAICMB01. Next base: position 3,388 of record JBEKUT010000326.1, on the reverse strand, counting down.
TCCCTTTCCAAATGGGGCCGACGGTAAGATCCAGCCTCAGTTCGTCCGGGTTGACAGGCCGGATGATAGCGTGCGCGGAAACCACCGCGTCCGCCGCGTTGATCTGGTTGAGGAGAGGTCCTCCGACAGTAGCGCCCGTCGCAACGGCGGTGAATCCCCACAGTAGGATGGTTTTCATTTAAGTTCTCCTCATTGATCCTTTCCGTGGTCGATATAATGTCTGCCGATCTGTTTTGATCGCGATTCCCGAGCCGCTAATGCCGCTTCCCGCCTGAAACGACTGCTGCATGGTAGTGACGGTGCTCGCGGCGTTTTCAGCATAAGAATTGTTGCCATTTGGAATCGGAACCGGAAACTTGCCCTGCGGCTGCGTTTCTACGGTCTTCGATTCTGGCGATGAACTCCCGATGTATCCGTATATTCGTAAGAGAGAGAATCGGTGCCGTCGAGGTGCTCCGTGAAAACGACCAATATTCTCCGGTCGGGGACCGGAGCGGAGAAACTGATCAGGCCCTTGAATTTACCCAGGTGGAATAGTGCTGCGCCTAACCGTTGCGTCGGCGCATCTCCCCAATGAGGGCTAATCGATTCCGGTCCCTGTGGTTTGCGCACGGCGTAGGAGCGCCAGTCCCCCGTCAGCTCTTGAGCGCTAGTTCCTAGAATGTCCGCCTGGGCAGACTCGGTTAGATCTACGATATGGGAGAGTCTGACTTCAATCGGAAGGATTGTAATTGCTTTGGGAGTATAAATTGGATTCTCGCGGGGACCGTAGACTACTCGCATTTCTCGCGACGCCACGTCGTGATTCTCAGCGAGATTCAAAACTTCAAAGCCAGGCGACATTGAAGTGGAATGAGAAAAGCGACTCGCATAATCCCGACTCTGTTCCGTCTCCAAAGCCCTTCCAAGATATTGGGGATCTACGGCCCGAAACCATGTGCCAGCTACGGAACGATAACCGAGACGGCTGCAATGAGTAAGGTTCAACTGATTCCGATGTAGAGTATTGAGCCTAAAAGATTTCGAACTGCTTCTATATCACCTGATTCTATGGCTTGGTCTGGTGTCAGTCCTCCGAGAAGCGGATGCCCGGTATGGAGCCAGTCCTCTCCTTGACTCAATCGTTCAACGATCTCCTTACGGAGTTCAGCGGCTCTATGCTTTGGATCCATTTTTCGCACAGTTCCACCACATACGTTGATCTGTTCTCGCATCGTTCTAAAAACAGATTAACACTAGCCATATATCGGTACAAGACTCAAATAGGCCGTATTGGGCGGTGAACTGCTTAAACCTCCTTTAAACCTTATCGATCAACTATCAAATACGACGTCAAGCAGCAGGCGCGTGTTTCCCAGCTAACAGCCGCCGACGCGCCCGAAATGATTATGAGCCATAAGCCAACCCCATCCATATGGAACCAACGATCTATCCCAGGGGCTAATCGTACGGCTCACTGCGCACAAAAGCTATTTCTAAATTCACGATACCCGCTGTAAACATCCTTGGCTCATCCGCCGCCGCAAGCGACTGAATCCAATCGAGATTCAGTTTACTAATTCTCGTCACCCTTCTTCCCCGTCTACAATACGACCATGCACCTCGCTCACAAGACCGCCCTGGTTACCGGGGCCAGCAAGGGTGTCGGAAAAGGCATCGCCCTCGAACTCGCGCGCCACGGTTGCGACATCGCTGTGAATTATAATCGCGACCGGGATGGCGCGGAAGCGACCGCGCACGAGATCCGTCAGATGGGCCGCCGAGCCCTCACCATCGCGGCCGATGTCGCAGACTCTGCAGCGGTCGATCGCATGTTCGAAGCCATCTCAAAAGAGTTCCCCAGGCTGGATATTCTTGTCAACAACGCCGGCGTCCAGACCTGGAAAGCGCTGCTTGACTTGGAGGAAAGTGAGTGGGATCACGTCATCGACACGAATCTCAAGGGCTGCTTCTTGTGCACCCAACGCGCCGCCCGCCACATGAAGGACCACGGCGGCGGACGCATTATCAACATCGGCTCCGGATGCAATAAGGTCGCATTCCCGCACTTAGTCAACTACACCGCGAGCAAAGGCGGAATCGAGATGTTCACGAAAGTGTCGGCGGCCGAGCTCGGTCCGTATGGCATCACCGTGAATTGCGTGGCGCCTGGCGCGATTGAAATCGAGCGCACCAAACTCGAAGCCAACGATTTCGGCGGCACTTGGGCCAAGCTGACGCCGCTTGGCCGCGTGGGCACGCCGCTCGACGTGGCGCGAGTAGTCGCGTTCTTTGCGGGCGAAGACGCGGCGTTCGTATCGGGCCAGACCTTATGGGTCGACGGCGGTCTCTTCAGCAAACCCGCATGGCCATACGAATGACGCAGCATCTCTTCGTGTACGGGACGCTACGGCGAGGCGCGCGCAATCGATTCGCGGCCATGCTGGCGCGGTCCGCACGCTTCATCGGCCCAGCCAAAGCGCGCGGCCGGCTTTACCGCATCAAACATTATCCGGGGTTCGTGCCACGTGGTCCGCATACCGGCTGGGTACTCGGCGACGTATTCGCAGTCCCGCAACGGGGGAAACTCCTCCAGGCGTTGGATCTTTATGAAGGGCTCGCCTTTGAACGCACCACCACGAAGGTGGTTTTAAGCTCCGGACGCACGATCCGAGCCTGGGTTTACTGCTATGCTCTTGATATCAAGGGGAAGCGGCGAATCGTTTCCGGGGATTTTTTCTTGTGAGGACGTGTAAGTTCCTGCTTGAATGTAATGCTCCCAATATGTTAGTTTGTGGTCTTTGGGGTCTTCCCGGAGCGTCCCGTTCACGGCGCTAGTCCGTTCCCTTTCAAAAGTCATGAATTCCATAGCGCACGACCTGGGTAAACTACTGCTGCAAGCAGTGCCGACCGTCGTTCTCCTGATTTTCGTCCACCTCTATCTGAAGTTTGTTTTCTTCAAGCCGCTTCAGGGCGTGTTGAAACAACGCCGTCAGGCTACCGAAGGCGCGCAGGAAGGCGCCGAGAAGAGCCTCGCGATCGCTTCGGAGAAAGCGGCGATGTATGAGATCGCCATCAAAGAGGCTCGCGGCGAGATGTACAAGGAGCAGGAAGAGACTCGGCGGCATTGGCTCGATCATCAGGCGGCGCGTATCGAGGAAGCCCGGCATCGGACTCATAACAAGATTCTCCAGGCCAGCCAAACCATTGCGGCGGAAGTGGAAAGCGCGGGGCGCGACCTCGCGTCCAGCAGCCAGATGCTGGCCCTGCAAATCGTCGAAACGCTTGCACGCGGGAGGATGAAGTGAAGCGGCGAATTCTACTAGGCGCCGCCATGCTGGCTTTCGCCACGGGGCTTGCATTCGCGCCTGTCGCCCAGGCTCAGGAGTCCGCCAAATCATCCGAGGGT
>JBEKUT010000325.1:0-8376 GCA_049514735.1 Bryobacteraceae bacterium | reverse complement strand
GGGAAGCTGGCGGGCTTCGTGGTGGAACGCGTCGATGGGGTGGCGCCCGAGCGCCGCAAGCTGCTGGTTCACGCGCGCGGCATTTGTCTCGGCGAGAATATTGCCGGCGAGATCGAATTTGGCGAAATATTCGTGGGAAGGATCGGTGGTATCGTTCTCGTAGATGCCGAGGAAATAGCCACCGGCTATGGCGCGAGTCGTAAAAGTGATTGGTCCCGTGTAGTACCAAACAACGTTTCCAGCAAGATCCGTTGCGAGAGTAGGGACCTCCAATCCGCATTGGAACAGGATGCCGCCATTGGATGCGCTGGCCGCGGGCATGTACACGTTATAAGACGGCGGCGTTATCGTGATCGAGCCCGAAGTTACTGTTAGTGCCGGGCCCTGCGTCGTATTGGCTCCGGTGCTAATTGTGTGCTGGACCTGATAGGTGGTCTGGGCGCGCATCCCGGCGAGATAAAAATTCATGCTGGTGCGGGAGTGACACGCCTGGTAGGGCGTCTTGGTCACCACTCCGTCCGGCGATTGGAACTGCACCAGCATCTGGCTGCCTTCTTTGCAACCCGGCGCGCTGTACAAAAACACAAGCGGGTTGGCGGTGGGACTGATTACGGGAGTGGTGGCATCGGCGAGACGCGTGGTGAAGGTGAAGGGAACAACCGCCGTGGCGGTCTCACCGGTAGTTGTGTCTTCGACGGAAGCTTCAATCGCGTACGCGCCTTCGTGGTCCATTTCAGTCCAGTCGAGGGAGTTAGTGGGTCCGTAGTCGACGATCGTTTGATAAACGGTGGCGGTGGTCCCGCGCGAGTGGGGCGCTTGCTCGGCAGCGCGGAAACGGTACCAAAGCGTTCCCGAACCGGTGTCGGTCACGGTGGTGGACCAATGCACCAACGTGCCCAAAGGCGCGGAGGGGTTTGCCAAGGCGGAGGAAGGGGTGGACGTAGTGGGAGCCAATGCGATCGTGATGGTTGCTTCCAGGTTAGCCCCGGCCGCTAACGCAACGATCCAAAGAGATAAGAGACAGCTATGCTTGGTGTTCATCATTCGTTCGTGAAGTCCTTCAATGTTAACCCGGCGGGCGTGTTTTTTCCTCGGTAGATTTTGCGCCGCCACGGCTCGCCGTGAATGCATATACTGAAGGCACAATGAGAACTGTGATTTTTCCGGCCCCGCTGCTGGCAATGTTGCTGGCATTGCTGCCCTGCTCCGCTCAGAGCCAAGTAGAGCGTCCGCCCATCGTTGGCGTGGCGCATATCGGATTGAAGACGAAAGACCTGGCGGCAAGCAGGGAATTTTACGGGCACTATCTCGGGTTCGAGGAGCCGTTCACTATCGACAAGCCCAGCGGCGGCTTGATGCTGACGTATTTCAAGGTCAACGACCATCAGTACATCGAGGTGTTTCCGGAGCTGAAGAGCGATACCGAGGACCGCTTGTCGCATATCGCGCTGGAGACCACCAACATCCAGCAACTTCGCGATTATCTGGCGAGCAAGGGCGTGAAGGTGCCCGATACGTTGAAGCCGGGTCTGGATGGCAACGTCAGCATGATGCTGAAAGATCCGGATGGGCACAATGTCGAGTTTGTGCAGTACATGCCGGGATCGCTGCATAGCAAGAATTTCGGCAAGTTTTTACCGGACACGCGAATCTCGCAGCGCATTATTCATGTCGGTATCACGGTGAAGGACCGCGCCGCGGCCGATGCTTTTTATCGCGATATTCTGGGATGCCATGATATCTGGCACGGCGGGATGAAGGACGGCCGCGTGGATTGGGTGGACATGCGGGTGCCGGATGGAACGGACTGGGTCGAATATATGTTGAACGTGAACAATCCGTCGCCCAAGTCGCTGGGCGTGATGCATCATTTGGCGTTGGGTGTGCCGAGCGTGGATGCGGCGTACAAGACGCTGCAGGGTCGCGATATGAAGATCGAGCAGGGGCCAAAGATCGGGCGGGATGGGAAGTGGCAACTCAACCTTTACGATCCGGATTTGACGCGGGCGGAGTTGATGGAGCCGAAGCCGGTGCAGACGCCGTGTTGTTCGCCGATTTTGGATAAGTGAGGGGGTGGGTCATCGCAACTTGGATCGCGATACGCTGCGGAATCTTGATGCCGGAAAGGCGATTGTCGCGAACTCAGGAAGGACCCCTAATGAACAAGAAACGCCATCTGCTTACGACGACAATGGCTGGATTTTTTCTTCCTCTTGGCGCTTTGAGGGCCGAAGTGATTTGCGGCAAGGTCCGCCCCCTCAAGCCAGTTCGGTGCATATGCGGAAAGCTCATTGATCGGAGCGGCGGACCTGTTGCGGGCGCAACGGTGAAGGTTGTTAAGGGTCTGCCGTTTTTTGGTATCGATGAGGCCGGCCGGCGGTTCTTGCAGGACGCGCCAGTTCTCGCCACCGTAAAGACCGCCAGTGACGGCGCGTTCATCTTTGGCCAACTAAAATCCGGGAGCTATGAGCTTAATGCGGAGGTAGACGGTTTCGAGCCATTTCGGTCTCCAATCGTGGTGTCGAATCCCGCGAAGAAATGCAGACGCAGGCTGGTTATCATGCTCGTGTTGGACTATCCGGACAATTGTGGGAGCTACGTGATGAAACAGTAGGCGCCCGGGTAGGCGCTGCCGAATCGCAGTTTGGAGCGGTGCGAGGTCGCCAGGAACAAGCCTTCCGGCAGTTCCTCGATCTGAATCCGGATCGCCAGTTCCATACGAGTCGATGCTAGCACTTCAAAAACTGAATCGCTTCGGCCAGCCGGGTTATGGTGCTTGGGCCGGGCTGGACGACTCCGAGAGTTGAGTCCGCAGCACGATGAACTCCGACAATCCTCTCGTAGACTCGATGTCGTCAGGATCAGCCGACGCCCGACTGAGGATACCGGCTCCGTTCATCCAGCGTCTCTTCGCTGAAAATCCAGACTTTGTCGATGAATGTGTGCCGGCTACCGTCAGCGTCAACAAGCTCGCACGCGACAATCGGCGGCTGGTGATCCGCAACGAATCGTACGATCTGGACGCTTAGATCAGCGGTTAGCGACGCGACGACCAAATTCTACCGACTATAGTGGCCGGTAAACGGCGTTCCCATCAAACTTGGTTAACGGATCGCGGCGGTGAGTAGCTTATTCGCGAACGTGAAGCGCCCGGCTCCTCGTTCTGCTGAAAGGCGTGGCAAGAAAGGCCCGCCACTGCGATAGCATGCGGCACGCAAACCGGAATAAAATAAAGGTGAGCGGAGCCAAATGACCATCGACGAGCGCCTCGAAGCGCTGGTACAATCCGTTGAACTCTTAGCAGCCATGCACAGAGATCGCGAAAAACAGCAGGACAATCTCGCCAAACAACAGGACAATCTCGCCAAGCAACAAGACAACCTCGCCAAACAACAAGACAATCGAATGCGGCAGCTCGAAAACCTTATGGAGCAGATCATGGAGGCGACCGCCCGTCTGGTACATACGGCGGAACTGCACTCCGAACGCATGAACGGCCATGAAACACGGCTGGAGCGCCTCGAAGGCAAGTGAAGAGCGCCGGAGAAAACAGACGACAAAAAACGATCGTCTGTTCCACTCAAGGATTCACACAGATGCGCACGCCCGATCCCCCGAACTTAACGTTTCCGATCAGTCGGCAGGCACAGCGGCAATAATCGGGACCATTGGCGTAGCTGCCTCCACGCATCATTCCCCAATCGGCCGGGCCGACCGGATCGATACCGCTCATTTCGCGATAGGAACCAAGGTGGTCAAGAGACAGTTCCCAAATGTTCCCGAGCATGTCATGAAATCCCCAGGCATTTGGCTCCTTTTTCCCAACGGGGTGCGGTGAACCGCCGGAGTTGGCTTCGTACCAGGCAACTCTGCCGAGATCGGCTTCGGAATCTCCGCTGTAGAAGCGCGTGTGAGTTCCGGCGCGGCACGCGAACTCCCATTGTGCTTCGGTGGGCAACGTAACCGTAATGCCGGTGGTGTCCGACAGCTTCTTGCAGAGTTCCATCGCACGTGGATAGGTGATCTGATCCTGTGGCAGATCTTCACCGTGGAAGTTGCTCGGCTGCCGCCCTGTTGCAGCGAAGTACTGTGCCTGGGTAAGCGGGTAAATTGCGAGATAAAAGGGTTTGGCGATGCGCACGCGGCGGACGGGCGACTCGTTGGCGTCGTGGCCCGGCTCGTTGGCGGGAGAGCCCATGAGAAACTCTCCGGGCGCTACCCGGCCCAGCTCGATTGCGACCGTTCCGACCGCAAGTTCAATGCGGTTGTCGCCGCGCGCGATGGCCCGCTTCAGCTCCGTCACGTTCATGTGTCGCCTCCCGGCACCCGCACAAATATTAGCGGCTACCGCCGCCGCGAGCAGTGCGCTGCATACATAGAGCCGCATTTAGTGATGTGCCGCTGAATACGCATCTCTGTACCTGCTGTCCCATGCGTTCCCCCAATAGTCCTTGTGATCCGATCCAAGCCAATGATCGAAATAGTCGTCGAAGCTGGTTGCTTGCGAGTCGGTCACGCTGGCGTAGGAAAACGAATTCTTGCTGCAACCCCATTTTGCAGTGCACGCTTTCTCAGCCTGCAGGGCTTTCTGAACGCCCTGGTATTCGATTTTTTCTTTGGCGCGGATATACTCGTCGCGGCTCAGTTTGCCTGCCGCGGCGTCGGCATCCACTTTATCGAAGTCCGCCTTGTGAGACATATTCGACGTTTCCTGAATCAGGGTCTCGATGGTATTGCACTTGTCGTATTTGTCGTCGAGCGTAATCACGCCGGTGCCGGTATTCACCGAGCCACCGGTTCCGATCACGGAGTTCCCTTTTACGAGCGTGGGGTCCGTGCCTCCATTAGCCGCCTTGGCAGCCGCCCACGTACCGGCGCCGCCATCGCAGCTATCGAGAGACGATTTTATATCGGCCGGGGTCCAGCCCGTCCCCGAACCGGAACATGCGGCAGTGGTGCCGGTGCACGTCGCCGCCGGGCTGCTGCCACCGCTGGGCCCATCCGATTTCGAGCATCCAGTGAGACACATTAGCCCGGCTCCAAGCCCTTGAGAACGGCGTTCAGATAAGTCTTCATGCGGGCGAACAGGCGCTCCGCTTTTTTATTGGAAGCGGCGATGGCCTCGTTATTCAGCGTGGATGCGATCCAGGGAAACTGCGGATCGGAAATGAAGCCGTGGCCCATGGTGAACATAAGGCCCGCGGCGAGAGCCGATCCGGCGCCCGATCCGAGCCCGTGGGCCCCGGCAGCCTCTTCCGCGGACCGCACTAATTGCACCAACGCTGGCGGCCCGACGTAGGCAAACTTCTCGGGGTAGAGGGCTTGGAAGCGCCTGAGGATGGCCGGACCGGTGGCGCTACCCGGCGCCGCCAAATCTTCCCAGCGGACCTCGGCCGAACGCCTTAATGCGGCTATCGCAAACTGGTTCTCCGGCCCCGCGGCTTTATCGAGGTAGGCATTGAAGGCTTCGTAGAGGCGTTCGGCTCGCTCCATCTGATCGGGAATGGCTGGATTCCGCAACGCGTCCGCAGCCCAGGGGTACTGCGGGTCGGTGTCAAAATCCATTCCGAACATGGCGATAAGCTCGATGTAGAAGCGCACCGGCCCGCGGTTATCGAAGCCGTATTTCGCGGCGCGCTCCATGCCCATCCGCGCCGTATTCCGTACGCTTTCGGCGCCCACTACTTCGGAATGGCGGCGAGCAAACTGGAAGAGATGCTCCACCATCTCGTTCTCGAAGTTGCGGAGAGCCGCAGCTTCCAGGCTCTGGATTTGTGGGTTGCGGATCAGCAACGTCTATCAAGAGATCATAACAGACAGGGCTGGTAATGTGGCTTCCGGCTTGTCCACATAGTTCGGCATTCGTTACGCTCGCTGACGCGCGCGGCTCAGTAACACTCTGAAAAAGGTTGGACGGAGTTGCAGAGCCGCGACGGTTAACGAGGAATGAAGCACTCGCATAACAGGCCACTGGTTGCGACGTCTAGCGGCAGGAAACAGACGACGAAAACCGATCGTCTGTTCTACTCGGATGTTTTACCTGTTGGCGATGACGCCGGCCCAGCGGTCCTCGGCGGCGGCGTGGGTTCCCTGCTGTGCCAGGCTATCGTCGCGGCGGCGCGACCAGGTTTCTTTTCGCGCGGGCGCTTTGGTGTCCGGGTGCTGCCGTTTCTCGCCGACGCGGCGCTTCGCCATATTTAGCAAATGACGCGCGCTGTCGCCATCCTCGGGATAGAACGCTTCGCCGATGCGGAAGCCGATGCGGCTGCCGTGCAAACGATGCGCCTCGGCGGCAATCTCGCCCAGGCGAGCGATTTTAGCGCCCATCGAATCGAGCCTCATACCCGGGAGAACGATCGCAAACTCGCCGGCGGCCAAGCGTCCCAAATGATCCGATTCGCGGCAGTCCAGCTTCATCGCCTGTGCAATGTTTAACGCGACCTTATCGCCCACCGCTTCCCCGGCCTGGCGATAGATGACGTCCAGACCATCCACTTCGCACAGCACCAACCCGAGTTGGCGATTCAAACGGCGCGACCGCGCCAGCTCGGTCTCGAGCGTTTGCGTGAGCTGAAAAGCGTTTGGCAGGCCCGTCAATCGATCGGTGTTCGCGCGCGCTTCCGTCTCGCGATACTTGAGCGCGTTTTGCACGGCCAGCCCGATTTTCGGTATCACCGCCAGCAGGATGCGGAGGTGGTCGCGCGTGAAATGATCGGTCTCCTGGTGATAAAGGACCAGCACGCCGATAGCGCCGTTGACGCCTTCAATCGGCACTGCCAGAGCCGAACGCAAAGGCGTGGCGGGCTCGCATTCGAAACCTGGATCGACCGCCGGATTGCCGTTCACTACCGGCTGGCCGCTGTTGGCCACCCATCCCGCCAGACCTTCTCCCACAGGGATTTCCAGGTAGGAGAGAATGCGATCGTTAGTGCCGGCGGCGAACTGCGCGGTGAGGGTGTTGGCGCGCCGAATAAAGAGCACTACCGCATCGTGCGGGATCATCGACTTCAGACTCTCCTCGACGCGGGTTAGCGTCTGATCGAGATCGAGCGAGCTTCCTAATCCGTCGGCCATCTCGAACAACAGACGCCCTTCACGCCGCGCCGCGGCGATGGTTCCCAGAAAATCGAGGGGGCTGCCGTCATTGGCGCCGTTCCCTAAATCGAGTCCAGCCGCGGGCGCGTGCCCATTGCAGATGATGGCGTTGGTCGAGAGCGATGGGATATTGTTAACCTGCGTCTTCACCAACCGATCCAGATCGTGGTAGCGGCGCTGCAGCACCGCGACGATCTTCGGATCGAAGCTCATGCCGGCCTGCGCGGCGATCTGTTTCATAGCCTCCTCCATGGGCAGCGCGCGGCGATATTCACGGTCGGAACACAGTGCGTCGAGGCAATCGACGGCAGAAAGAATCCGGGCGCCCAAGGGAATCGCTTCGCCTTTCAAACCGAACGGATAGCCCGAGCCGTCCCATTTTTCGTGATGCGAGTGGACGATGGGCGCGACGGGATAGGGAAACTTCACCTGCTCCACGATCTCCGCGCCTACCACCGGATGGACCTTCATCTTGGCGAACTCTTCGGGCGTCAGCTTGCCGGGTTTGGTGAGAATGTGTTCCGGCACGGCGAGTTTCCCGATATCGTGGAGCAGCGCCGCGGCGTGTAATGCCTCCAGCTCTTCGCCCGATAAACCGAGATCTTTGCCGATCTCAAGCGCGTAAATCTGAACGCGTCTCAGATGCCCCCGCGTATTCAAGTTGTCTTTCGCTTCCACGGCCAGGGCCAATCCCTCAATAGCGCGCAGATGAAGCGCGGCCATCTCATCGGCATGCTTCTGTTTCTGATCGAGCTGCGTCTTCTGCACGCCGTAAAAACGGTAAGCCAGGTACATGACGGTCAGCGCGAGCAGCCCCGTATCTAGCGAAAGCGCGCTGCTGGCCAGGTGAATTACGCCGGCCATCGCCGCGGCCACAAGATAGTAGGGGAAGGACCAGAAATAGCGGGCCTTCCAGATTTGCCCGAGGCGCTCTTTCTTTGCGAATCGCATGGCGATCGCTGCCGGCAGGGTGTTCGCGACGAAGAAGGCGAGGGCCGCCACAAAGAGCCTGACGGTCGCACTGCGCAGCGTGCCTGGCAGGAGTGAGTTATATGCAAACCCGGCGCTCGTGATTATGGCCGCAAGAACCGAAACAGTGAAAACGATCTGAGAAGGTCTGCGGCGGATCTGCGGGTCCCACAGACACTGCGCCAGGGCGGCCGCGCAGCCCACGGTCATGGCTTCCGGTACGCTCAGCTCGACCATGCTGATCAGGACGAACGGCAGGTTGAGGGAGAAGGCTATAGACAACCCCGACCGCTTGACCTGAAAGACGCTGCA
>JBEKUT010000324.1:0-8382 GCA_049514735.1 Bryobacteraceae bacterium | reverse complement strand
AGTTCAGGTTCTGGCTGAGCTTGACGTACTGCTCGAAGAGGCCGGTGACGCGGGAAGTGAGGGCTTCAAGCTGCGGGCCCGGCTCGACACGATAATGAAAGGTTTTGACAACGGCCCGGAAATATCCTTCTTCTTCACTGACCGAGACCACCTTGCCACGCTCAACGCCTTCGACCAGGACCTTAATGTTGCCATCGGGCTGTTTGAGGCTCTGAACGATGTTGGCGACGGTTCCTACGTTGTAAATTTCATCGGGGCGGGGTTCATCGACGGAGGCGTCGTGCTGGGTGGCCAGGAAGATTTTCTTGTCACCCGCGAGCGCTTCCTCGAGAGCCCGGACGCTCGATTCGCGTCCCACCACGAACGGGGTCATCATGTAAGGGAAAATGACGACGTCCCGAATGGGCATCATGGGTAAGCGTCTTGTATCGGATTTTTCTTTGGAAGTAAGCATTTTCTGAAGGGAATCTCTGGAAGCCGGGAACCGAAAGCCAGGAGGAACAACCGCGGAGCAGCGCTACCGAAACGCCAGACTCCTGGCTCCGGCGGGTTGTTAACCCGCCTTCTCGAGCAAAGCCATACTGATTTTCTGGCTCATGACCATTTCCTTTGTGACCAGAAACTCGCGGACTTTCTTGTACGACGGCAGATAATACATCAGATCCAACATTAGCTCTTCGAGGATCATCCGCAGCCCGCGAGCTCCCACTTTTCGTTCCATCGCCAGAGCGGCAATGGCTTCGAGGGCTTCGTCGCTAAATTTCAGTCTAACATTTTCAAACTCGAACAGTTTCTGATATTGCCGGACGATGGCGTTCTTGGGCTTGGTCAGAATCTGAACCAAAGCCTCGCGGCTCAAATCCTCCAAAACGGCTGCCACGGGCATGCGTCCGATGAATTCGGGGATGAAACCGAATTTGATCAGGTCGACCGGCTGGCATTGTTCGAGAAGGGCCACGTCGCGGCGGTTGCCGCCAAAACGCCGCGATTGAGCTTCCTCTTCCATCGCCGCGAAGCCCATGGACTTCGTGCCGACGCGTTTCCCAATCACCTTTTCGAGGCCCACGAAAGCGCCGCCGCAGATGAACAGGATGTTCGTCGTATCGACGGGCGTAAACTCCTGGTGCGGGTGCTTCCGTCCACCCTGCGGAGGAACGTTGGCTACCGTACCTTCCAGAATCTTTAATAACGCCTGCTGGACACCTTCGCCGGAAACATCGCGGGTGATGGAGGGGTTCTCGTCCTTGCGGCCGATCTTGTCGATCTCGTCAATGTAGATGATGCCCTGCTGGCAGCGCTGCACGTCCCAATCGGCATTTTGAAGGAGCCGGAGTATGATGTTCTCCACGTCCTCTCCGACGTAACCGGCTTCCGTCAGCGTGGTGGCGTCCACGATGGCGAAGGGAACGTCGAGAATCCGGGCAAGCGTCTGAGCCAGAAGGGTTTTACCGGTACCAGTGGGGCCGATGAGCAGGATGTTACTTTTCGAAAGCTCCACTTCGGAGCCCCGCTGCTTGTTCATCTGGATGCGCTTGTAATGGTTATAAACGGCCACCGCAAGTTTCTTTTTGGTGGCTTCCTGTCCGATGACGTATTGATCCAGATACTCCTTTAGCTCCAATGGTTTGGGGAGCTTATGGGGAGCGCCGTAAGGCTGATCGTGACGGTCGTCTTCAAGGATGGAATTGCAGACCGCGATGCATTCATCGCAAATATAAGCACGAGGGTAGTCGCTTGGAGAAGAGATGAGCTTTCCAACAACGTCTTGGCTTTTATGGCAAAAGGAACAACGGAGAGAGTCGTCCGAACCAGCACGCTTCACACGGGTTCTCCAGGGCTACGGAATAAAATGCGATCCTGAGTCTGAGTCGCTTCTCTGGATAGTTTCATTATAACAGTGATCTCATGAACCGAAGCCTCTATTACGGAAGTTTCTTTACAACTTAAATATCGGCGGCTGCAGCAGACCGCTCCATGGAACTACCTTACCAGATTCGCCGGAGCCCGCAATGGGGAATTGTAGGGGCGCGGGTGGGATTGGTACCGAGTCCTGGCTGGAATGAGCTAGACGGGGGCGTTCGTAGTTCGTAGTTCATCGTACGGCATACAGCGTACAGCGTACAGCGTTTTTCCTTTACCAGATTACGCGGACGGGGTATTTTGCGATCTGGGTGTCGGAGGTTAGGATGGGCAACCCTTCAATAATCGCTTGGGCCACGATGATGCGGTCGAATGGATCGCGGTGGTGGAAGGGAAGCAGGCCGCTTTGGACTATGTGCCGGAGGTCAACGGCGATTATGGAGAGACGCAATGTGTTGACGGCGCGATCCAGCAGTGTTTCGAACTCGTCTACGATTCCAAGCTTGTCCAACTTCAGCGCCATTTCCCAGGCGCTTGCCAGACTGAAAAACAGGTCGGATGACTGCGAGTTCAGAATGGCGAGCGCCCGTTTCGTGAGCCTTTCATCTTTACGGGCCCACCAGAGGAAAACGTGGGTGTCGATGAGGGCCTTCAGCTTTCAGGCTCCAGTGGACCGTAAAAGGCATCCTCGATTTCTTTGTTCAATGTAGGGTCGAACAGGGCGTCGAGATTGGCGTGCTGCAGGAGGTCTTTGCCCCAGCCCGCCTCTCGGGGATTCTTCCCTTCCGGCGCCATGTTGAGCGGGACGAGTCGGACCAATGCCTTACCTGACTTTGCGATGACGATTTCCTCCCCGGTGGTAGCCCGTTCCACTAGTTTGGAGAGGTGGGTCTTCGCTTCATGGATGTTGATGGTGGCCATGGATTCAGTATAACTTAGTCTGGTGGACTTAGTCTACCCTAATTTTGCGCAGATTGCGCGGCCTCGGGCTCGCCGGCGATTTTGCGGGATTGCTCGAAGAGGAGGTTTAGCGTCTTTTCGGTCCGGATGTGATTCGCGATACGGCCGATGGCTCCGCTCTTGTCGAGCTTCTTGCGAATCGCCGCTACCGGCTCGCGCTCCGCGCGGGCGATCTGCTGGATTTCGCGATCCACTTCATCTTGCGTGGCTACAATCGATTCGCGTTCGGCCACTTTGTCGAGAAGCAGCGACGCCTTCACATCGTGGAGGGCCTTGGGGCGCTGCGATTCCTTGACCTTGTTCCAGTCGAGTTTCAGTTTAGCGACGTCGACTCCGTTCGAGGCTAGCTGGCGTAGACGGGACTCCATTTCGGCTTCGATCTGGCGGTCCAGAAACACTTCGGGTACCGGGAAGCCGTGCGCTTCGACCAGGCGATCAATCAGCTCGTCCTTGGCTTTTCTCTGGGCCGCGGATTCTCGCTCGTGGAAGATGTTCTTTCGAACGGCGTCGCGCAATTCGTCGAGAGTGTTGAAGTCGCCAAGGTCCTTCGCGAACTCGTCGTTCAACTCCGGCAGTTCTTTGCGGCGGATCGCCTTCAGCTGCATGAGGAACCTGACGGTCTTGCCGGCGAGTTTTTCCTGGCCGTAGTCTTCGGGGTACGAGATTTCGAATTCTTTCGACTCCTCGGGAGACATGCCGCGCAGGTTTTCCGTGAATTCGGGTAGAGTGTCGGGGTCGCCGACATGCAGCATCATTTCGTCCTGGTTCACGGGCGAATCCACACCCGCGATGCTGTGGAGCGAGATAGTGACGTAATCGCCGTCCTCGACCGGACGCGGATCGATGGTGACGTGCTGCGCTTTCTGCTCACGGAGCTGCTCGATGCGCTGGTTCAGGTCGTCATCTGAGACTTCAGGATCGGAGTAGTGCGTGGTGAGCCCGCGATACTCGCCCAATTCGACTTCGGGAGCCACTTCGAATTCGGCTTTGAACCGCAGCGGCTCGCCTTTCTCGAAGTGCACTTCTTTGACATTGGGCCGGCCGACCACCTTCAGGTCGTCGGCCTCGAAGCGTTTCTGGAGATACTTGGGAACCAGGCTTTCGAGGACGTCTTGCCGTACTTCGTGCGCGAAGCGCGTGCGGACAATCGTGGCGGGGACCTTGCCGGGGCGGAAGCCCGGTATCTTCGCTTTTTTCTGAATACTGGATACGGCCCGTTCCGTCTCCTGGTCAATCTCGTCTACGGGGACGGTGATCTCTATTTCGTGTTTGCAGCCTTCAATTAACATGGTGGGTGGTAGCGGGAGGCGGGTGGTCTGTGCGATCCGGCCACCTGCCTCCTCATACCATTCTACGTTCCTTCGGACCAGCTCGCGAGGTACTCTTCCTGCTCTGGCGTCAGGCGGTCGATTTTGACACCCATGGCTTCGAGCTTCAGTTTAGCCACATGCTTGTCGAGATCCTCCGGGACGGAGTGGACTTTCTTGGCAAGGTTCGCGTGATTCTTCACCACGTAGTCGGCTGCCAGCGCCTGGTTCGCGAAACTCATATCCATGACGGAAGCGGGGTGGCCTTCGGCCGCGGCGAGATTGATGAGGCGGCCTTCGCCCAGGACATAAATACGGCGGCCATCGCGCATGACGAACTCTTCAACGAAGTCGCGGGTCTGGCGGCGGGAGGAGGCCATCTTGCCAAGCGCTTCAAGATCGATTTCGACGTTGAAGTGGCCCGAATTGCAGATGATGGCGCCGTTCTTGAGGCGCTCGAAATGGTCGCGTGCGATGACGCTCTTGTTACCAGTCACGGTGCAGAAAATGTCGCCGATCTGCG
Organism: Bryobacteraceae bacterium; assembly: GCA_049514735.1. Taxonomy (GTDB): domain Bacteria; phylum Acidobacteriota; class Terriglobia; order Bryobacterales; family Bryobacteraceae; genus JAICMB01. The sequence continues at coordinate 3,732 of JBEKUT010000324.1, read as the reverse complement.
CGGCGTCCGCCATCGACATAACTCGGAAACCGTCCATCAAAGCTTCGATGCCCTTGATGGGATCGATCTCGGTGACGACGACGTTCGCGCCCATGCCGCGGGCACGCATGGCGAGTCCTTTGCCGCACCAGCCGTAACCGGCGACGACGAAGGTGGTGCCTGCGATCAGCGTGTTCGTCGCGCGGATGATGCCGTCGAGCGTGCTCTGGCCGGTGCCGTAGCGGTTGTCGAAGAAGTGCTTTGTCAGCGCGTCGTTAACGGCGACGATGGGGTATTGCAGCACGCCTTGCTTTGCCATGGCGTGGAGTCGAATGACGCCGGTAGTGGTCTCTTCGGTGCCGCCGATGACGTGCTCCAGCAGATCCTTGCGCTTGGTGTGCAGAATCGTCACCAGGTCCGCGCCGTCGTCCATGGTGAACTGCGGCTTATGATCCAGGGCGGCCATGATGTGCGAATAATAACTGTCGTTGTCCTCGCCTTTGATCGCGTAGACGGGAATGTTGTAGTCGCGCACGAGGGACGCGGCGACATCGTCCTGCGTCGAAAGCGGGTTCGACGCGCACAACACGATATTGGCGCCGCCGTCGCGCAACGCGATCATGAGATTCGCGGTTTCCGTGGTTACATGCAGGCAGGCCGACACTCGCAGACCGGCGAGTGGTTGGGACTTGATGAACTGCTTGCGGATGGTTTGCAAAACGGGCATGGATTGAAACGCCCATTCGATTCGTCGTTTACCGGCATCTGCCAGGCCGATTTCTTTAATATCGCAAGGTAATGTTGCCGTTGCGTTTGTTGTCATTTCAGCTCCTCTGATCACTTATCTAACTTGCGGCCAGCGCCGCTTTGCTGCTCTCCTGCAGCGCCAATGCTTTGTCCGAGGCTTCCCAGGTAAAGGTCTCTTCGCGGCGTCCGAAATGTCCGAAGGCCGCAGTTTTTTGATAGATCGGCCGGCGCAGTTTCAGATGCTCGATCATGCCTTTCGGCGTGAGCGGGAAATGTTCGCGCACGAGACGTACGAGCTGCTCGGCTTCGACAGCGCCCGTTCCGAACGTATTCACCATGACGGAGACAGGCTCGGCCACTCCGATTGCATAGGCCAACTGCACTTCACAGCGCTTGGCGAGACCGGCCGCGACCAGGTTTTTCGCGATGTAGCGCGCCATGTAGCAGGCGGATCGATCGACCTTCGTCGGATCCTTACCGGAAAACGCTCCGCCGCCATGACGGCCCATGCCGCCGTAGGTATCGACGATAATCTTGCGGCCGGTGAGGCCGGTGTCGCCGTGAGGTCCGCCAACCACGAAGCGGCCGGTGGGATTGATGTGATACTTGGTGCCGGAGTCGACCATGTTGGACGGGATGACAGCATCGATGATGTGTTTCTTCACTTCGCGGCGCAGGTCGTCGGTGGAGACGTCTTCGCTGTGCTGCGTGGAGACGACCACCGCGTCGATGCGCAAGGGCTGCCCGTCGACGTACTCCACGCTGACCTGGCTCTTGCCATCGGGACGCAGAAAATCGAGGATGCCTTCGCGGCGCACTTCGCTCAACTGGCGAACCAGCTTGTGAGCCATCATGATGGGCAACGGCATCAACTCGGGAGTTTCGTCGCAGGCGTATCCGAACATCAGGCCCTGGTCGCCCGCGCCACCGGTATCCACGCCCATCGCGATGTCGGGAGACTGGCTTTGGATGGTGTTGAGGATGCCGCAGGTGTGGCAATCGAAACCGTAGAGGGCGTTGTTGTAACCGATGTGGTCGATGACGCTGCGCGCCAGCTTGGGCACGTCGACATAAGTATGCGTCGTAATCTCGCCCGACACGACACAAATTCCCGTCGTCAACAGGACTTCACAGGCCACGCGGCCCATCGGATCGTCGCGCAGGACGGCGTCCAGTACGGCGTCCGAGATCTGGTCGGCCATCTTGTCGGGATGACCTTCGGTCACGGATTCCGACGTGAATATATGTCGCATTCGATCTACCACTGGCTTGAAACCCTCCTGGTCCCCTAAGTACTACAGATGAAAATTGACTTGAGCCGGGGAGCGCAAACACTCCAGTGTAACGTCTAAAAATCGGCACCGTCAACGAAACTGGGTCAGGCTGCTACTTCGAGGCCCTGACCGGTTTTAACTCGGCATCGATCAGAGGTTTGACGGCGGCAAGCTCCATGGGGCCGTTGTACAGCTTACCGTTTATGAAGAAGGCGGGAGTGCCAAAGACGCCGGCCGTTTCGCCATCCTTATAATCCGCGCTGACGGCGGCGTCGAACTTGCCGGAAGTCCAGTCGGCGGTGAAGCGGTCCATGTCGAGACCGGCGTCCTTGGCGAGTGCAAGAATACGTTCGCGGCTGAGTTGGCGGTAATTGGCGAAAAGCCGGTCGTGCATTTCCCAGAATTTGCCTTGCTCGTTGGCTGCCAATGCCGCGGTTGCGGCCATGCGGGCGTGGGGATGCATGGAGAGCGGGAACTGCTTATAGATCAGACGTATTTCGGTTGGATACGCTTTGAGCAGGGCGTCGACCTGATGGACGGCGCGGGAGCAGTAGGGGCACTCGAAATCCGAAAATTCGATGAGCGTAATGCGGGCGTCGGCGGGTCCTTTAAGAGGCGCGCCAGCAGTCGGAATGGGAGTCTTGACCGGGTCTTCGAGGATTTTTCTTTCAGGCGGTCCTTTGGAGAGAGGCGAGGCTTTGAGGTCGTCGAGCACCTGATCCATGTTCTTGCCTTCACGTACGGCTTTGACCACTACTTCGGCGAGTCCGGTGCTGAATCCGCAGCGCGGATCTTTGATGCGGCACTCGGCGATTTTCATGCCGCAGGTGCAGGAACAGCCTTGCTCGCGGAGGATTTTGAGGACGGCGGTTTTCTGATTGGGCGAGAGGCCCTGCATGTCGACGCCGGGAAGATCGGTAGCAGTTTGCCAGTCGATGGAAGGCTGAGCAAGGAGGAGAGTGGCGGCGGCCGTGAAGAGGCAGGCTCTGAGGAGGAGGGCCATTGAGTTCATTATGGCAGACGGTTGTGGGGAGGGCGTTCTACCGTTCTACAGGTTCGACGTTGCTTAAGAATTGGCTTCGCACTTTATTTTACAGTCAACGGGTTGAACCAGCGGAGGCCAGGAAATCGGGCGAAGTCCGTATCAGTGGAAACTAATTCGGCTTGGTATTCAATTGCCAGGGCAGCCAGGTGAGCGTCGGTAGTCATATTACCCCCGGTTCCTAAATGTTCCAACAGACGAAATAAGATTTCGGCGTGGCGATCGGTTGGATGCAGGAGCCGGACTCCCGGGGAAGCGAGCCAGGAGTTTACCCGTCGAATTGCGTCTTGGACGTGGAGGGGGTTTGCGAGAATCCTGCGATTAGTACCGATGCGAATGAATCCGAGGAGAGTGACCCACGGGAGGCCGATGGGACGCTCGCTGGTCAAAGAAGACTCCCACCACTCCCGCGCGAGAGCGAAATGAGGAGAATCTACGTTGTATGCCAGGACGAGAATGTTGACGTCAGGCAGGATCACCTGTCTAATTTTGCGAGCGATTCCGCGACTGCTTCCGCCTCTAGTTCGTCGCAAAGCTGGTTGAGCTTAGTTTGGTCAATGCCCGGTTTGAACTGGAAACTGTGCGGCTCGACCACGAATTTCGGCCGGGTCGCTTCCGGTTTGTGGGCGAGTCCGACGCGGAGGGCTTCGTTGACCACTTCCTTCAGCGACTTCTTGCCTTCGGAGACGG
>JBEKUT010000323.1:0-8431 GCA_049514735.1 Bryobacteraceae bacterium | reverse complement strand
TGGGCGACCTGGCGGGTGAGGTTCATGCGCTCGTCGTACATCGTAAGGAGGACTCCTTCGATGGTCAAATTATGGCCAAACGAGGTGTTGACGCGTTCCACAGTGTCCAGGAGCTGAGAGATCCCTTCCAGGGCGAAGAACTCGCATTGAATGGGTATGAGCACCGAATCGGCCGCGACGAGAGCGTTGAGGGTCAGGAGATCTAGAGCGGGGGGGCAGTCTATCAGAATGAAATGGTAGGATGCGCGGAGGTCGGCAATGCGGAGGCGAAGTTGATTCTCCCGGGCATGTGTATCCACCAGTTCGATATTGGCGGCTACGAGATTCTTGTCCGCCGGGATGATGCTCAGGCCCTCGAAATCGGTTGGCTTCACCGTATCCTGAATCGGGATATGCCCCATAAGAACGTCATAGGTTGTCGGTTGGCCGGGGGTCTTGGCTACTCCGAGGCCGGTAGTGGCGTTGCCTTGCGGATCGGAGTCGATGAGAAGGATCTTGAGGTCGTTGGCGGCGAACGATGCGGCGAGATTGATGGCCGTGGTGGTCTTACCGACGCCACCCTTTTGGTTGGCGATCGCGATTACTTTTCCCAAGTGTGGGGCTCCACGTTAGGAGCGTAGCACGGAGCCGGTGTCTCGGTGAAGGTACGATTCCCCAAGGCGATGTTCCACGTGGAACAGGTTCACCGTTCGACATTTGATGTTCCACGTGGAACACCAGTGACAACCAACAGCTGCGCTCCCCAGGGAATTTGAACTGGATCATACCAGTCAATCTTCGAATCCTTCTTCATCGTCTCAAAATCAACGACCCCTATGAGGAGCGCGACGTGCTCGGCAAATGTTGGGACCAAGCGCAGAACGCTTTCGGGGGCCACAGCCCTAGAGACGATCCAATCAAACTGTTCACCGACATCTTCGGCACGCTCGCAAAGAATCCGCACGTTCTTCAGCTCGCGCGTACTCTCGCGTAGGAAAACCGCCTTCCGCTGATGCGACTCGATCAGCGCAACTGGACATTCGGGGCGAAAAATAGCGAGTGGAACGCCTGGGAAGCCGGCACCCGATCCGACATCGGCGCACGACTTCATCTCAGGCAGAACTGAGGCGACAAAGAGCGACTCGCAATAATGCCGGAGGACGATTTCTTCCGCAGAACGAATCGACGTCAGGTTGATTCTGGCGTTCCAGCGCCGCAGTAACTCGAAATGGTTGAAGAGTTCGTCGATTTGCTCTGGAGTTAGTGCCAGATAAGGATCCAGATGGAATTTCAGGCGCTCCCCAAACCAGCTCCGGTCCTCAGGCGCGGCCATTCAGGCTGAGATAAACGTCAAGGACTGCAATTGCCGCCGGAGTCACACCTGGAATCCGCGACGCCTGACCTAGCGTCTCGGGCCGGACGCGTTCCAGTTTCTGGCGAACCTCCGTGGAAAGCCCCGGAATACCTGTGAACTCAAAACTAGCCGGAATCTGCCGACGCTCGGAATCCTTCAGACGATCAATCTGGCGTTCCTGCTGAGCGATGTAGCCGGCATACTTCGCCTCCGTCTCAATAGTAGTGAGAACGCCATGAACCGGGGACTCACCAGTCTGAGACGCAAGCCAATCCTTGAGTAGCTCGATCCGAGCCTCCGGACGGCGTAGCCATTGCATCAGAGTGGGCCTATCCTCTCCAGGCGTGCTCAAAGTAGGAAAAATGGCAGGGTCCAAGCGCGTCCGATTCAGAAGCGCCGCGTAAACTTCTTTCTGATCCTGCTTCCGCAAATACGTGCACCAACGGTCATCCCGCACCAGGCCAGCTCGGCGTCCCAGCGGCGTCAAACGCTCATCGGCGTTATCAATCCTGAGATGAAGCCGAAACTCCGCCCGGGACGTGAACATCCGGTATGGCTCATCCGCACCCTTGCTAATCAGGTCGTCGATGAGAATCCCGGTGTATCCCTGCGTTCGCCCTATCACCACAGGCTCCTCGGCTCGCAACTTCTTCGCCGCGTTGAGACCCGCCATTAGACCTTGGCATCCAGCCTCTTCGTAACCCGACGTGCCGTTAATCTGACCAGCGAGGAACAGACCCGGAATAGACTTCACCTCCAGAGCATGTGTCAATTCCCGAGGGTCGATAGCGTCGTACTCAATAGCATAACCGGGCCGGATCATCTCAGCGTCTTCCAAACCTGCTACCGATGCCACCATGGCCGTCTGAACGTCGACCGGCATACTGGTGGACATCCCGTTTACATAAACCTCGTACGTGTCGAGGCCCTCTGGCTCCAGGAAGATCTGATGACGAGTCTTATCCGGAAACTTAACGACCTTGTCCTCGATCGACGGACAATAGCGCGGACCGACACCTTCGATCTGACCGCTGTAAAGAGGTGAGCGGGGTATCGCCGCTCGAAGCAGATTGAGCGTCTTCTCGGACGTATACGCTATATAACACTTGATCTGCTCACGCTCGATCTTCTCAGTCAGGAAAGAAAACGGCGTCGGAACCACATCTCCACTTTGCGCTTCAAAGCGTGTCCAATCGATTGTGCGGCCGTCCAACCGCGGCGGAGTACCCGTCTTCAAACGCGTCCAGGCGAGCCCGAGTGTGCGCAGTTGATCGCCCAGCAAGTTAGAAGGAGCTTCACCATTCCGCCCGCAACTGTATTTCTGTTCTCCGACGTGGGCTAGCCCATTCAGGAATGTTCCGGTGGTGACTACCACCGCGCCGCTCGACAACGTACGACCGTCGCGAAGTAGCACACCGGTCACCCGCCGATGCGGCCAGTCGTCGATAACCAACTGAGCCACCTCGGCTTGCAGAATCCGCAGATTCGGCTCGCGCTCCAAAACCTCGCGCATCTTAATACGATATTGCTTCTTATCGCACTGCGCGCGGGGCGACCAGACTGCAGGCCCGCGGCTCGTGTTCAAGAGCCGGAACTGAATGCCGACAGCATCCGTCACCTCGCCCATCACGCCGCCCAACGCATCGATCTCGCGAACTAAGTGACCTTTCGCGATCCCGCCGATCGCCGGATTGCAGGACATCTGCGCAATCAAATCGAGATTCATCGTAATCATTGCCGTACGCAGGCCGAGGCGCGCACAAGCCCGCGCCGCTTCGCATCCGGCATGACCGGCTCCCACAACGATTACGTCGTACTTCGATGTCACTTCTTCTATTCTATTAGGTTGGAGGCAAATCCCTGAAAATACTTGTGGTCGGCGGCGGTGGCCGCGAGCATGCTCTCGTCTGGAAGCTTGCGCAGCACCCCGGGGCCGAGATTTTTGCAGCGCCCGGCAATCCCGGGATCGCGCAACACGCTACGCTCTTGGTTACCGCGGATTACCTCGCTGCAGCGGAGTCCGTGGAAGCCGATTTGACAGTCGTCGGCCCCGAAGCGCCGCTCGCGATGGGGATCGTCGATCAGTTCCGCAGGGCTGGCTTTCTCATTTTCGGACCGACCGCCGAAGCTGCGCGGCTCGAAAGCAGCAAAACCTTTGCGAAGGATTTCATGACGCGCGCGGGGATTCCCACCGCTCGCTACACGTCGACTGCCAACGAACGGGAGGCGTACGATGCGCTACGCCGATACGGCCTTCCGGTGGTGATCAAGGCCGACGGACTCGTTGCCGGCAAGGGAGTCACCATCGCGGCGTCGCAAATTGAAGCCGAGCACGCCATCGAGCAGTTACTTGGGCAGGGAACCCACATTGTCGTCGAAGAATTTCTCGCGGGTGAAGAGGCGAGTTTCATCGTGCTCAGCGATGGCAAAAGGATTCTGCCCCTCGAAGCCTCGCAGGATCATAAGGCGGCGTTCGACGGCGACAAGGGCCCGAACACGGGAGGCATGGGCGCGTATTCCGACGGCCGCATCTTGACCACCACCGAAATACAGCGCGTCATGGACACGATCGTCGAACCTGCTATTCAGCGCATGAGTCACGAAGGCGAACCATTCACCGGTTTTCTCTACGCCGGTTTGATGATGACTGCGGCTGGTCCGAAAGTGCTCGAGTTCAACGCCCGCCTGGGCGATCCCGAGACGCAGGCGTTGATGCATCGGATGCGGTCGGATTTCGTTCCGGCACTCCACAGCGCGGCGCGCGGAAATCTGGATGTGTCGCCGCTCGAATGGTCGCCGGAGCCGTCGGTATGCGTGGTGATGGCGTCACACGGCTATCCCGGCAAAGTGCGAACAGGAGACTTCATCACGGGTCTCGACCAGATCCAGGATGCCGTCGTCTTTCAGGCCGGAACAAAGTTGGATCATAATGTTCTATCGACCGCGGGAGGACGCGTGCTCGGCGTGACGGCGTCCAACTCGGATCTTGAGGGCGCCATTCGCAAAGCCTACGATGCGGTATCGAAAATCCGCTTCGACGGAATGCATTACCGTTACGACATCGGACAGAAAGGCTTGAAGCGTTGGTGAGATCTTATGCATCCGGTGACATGCCGCACCCTATCTATTCACCGAAGCAAACGCGTAGGTCTGCCCGTTTGAGTGAACGCCACATGGGACCGACAAATCCGAGTCGCGTTCAGCCCCAAACGATTCGACCGCACCTTCCCCAATCTCCGGCGCCGGCTTGGCAATTCCACTAGCCATAGGCTTAATTGTCGCGAACGCGGACGCTGCAATAGGCATACCGCTGGCCATGTGATGATCGGGATAACGTTCGCTCAACAATTTTATCATCCGGGGCCGCAGGGTTTCCGGACTCCGAGATATAAGAGTGGATGGAATCAACAAAAATCTCCTCGCACTCTGCGATATCCGCGATCAGCGTGAGTCCGCTTAAAGATATAGCTCCCTGTGTAGGAGCTATTATCCCCGAATCGCTGGGACGGTTTACCTCCAATACTTGGAGCGCGGAAGTGGACGAAAGCTGCCGGATGGTCTCACTGCCTCAACCTTGTAAACCTCAAGCAGCATCGGGTACATATCCATGTGCCCGAAACTCCCAGTTCTGACCTTTCCAATGAACACAACGTCGGTTTGAGCGCCCCACTTGATTCCGTCGATCGCGCGACGCAGCCGCCATGGGGTTCTGGATTCCCAGGACTTGTCAAACTCGACCCACGTCATCGGCAACGGTATTGCGCATGATGGCGAGGTAAGCGTCGATTGCTCAAAGCCCGTTTCATAGAGGGCACGCACTCCACAGTTTGGGCGTCCGAGATCGCCCCGGGATCGTCGCCCGCGACGCAAGCCGCGAGACCCATTCCAAAGAACAGCACCATGGAAAGCGGGACGCCGATGTTGGAAGTATTGCAGACGCGTACCAGTACCCCCCGTACTTACGTTCACTTTTCCTGCGGAATCATTCATTTGTATGCTTGGCTTACGCCAACGGGTGAAGGAAAAAAGCCATGCAAGCCACAATGCAAGCCCCTGCTGTAGTGCGGTCGACAAGCTGCCGTGTCATCGAATTCGACGAGATAGCCTTTCGCGAAAATTTCAATCGCAAGTGGTTCGCCCTCGAGCATAATCTTGCTAATAATCCGCTGTTTGAACTCGACCGGTTGGTTGCGCTGGCGAAACAAACGGCGCGGGAACGTCCTCACGATCTGCACTTCGACAAAGGCGCGAGCAGGGTCGGCCAGCGCTGGAATGAGACTCCCGCGTGCGAGCTGCCGGTCGATGAAACCATTCGCCGGATCGAGAGCGAAGGCGCGTGGATTGTGCTCAAGCACGCCGACAAAGACGAGGCTTACAAGGAAGTGCTGGAACGAGCCATGTGTGAAGTTCTGGAACTCACCGGCGTGGAATTGAAGAAGAAAATCAACTTCGCCGAAGTGATTCTATTCATCACATCGCCGGGCCGCCTTTCTACCTATCACATCGATCGCGAATGCAATTTCCTGGCGCAAATCCGGGGCGACAAGACCATCCACATCTTCGACCGCGAGGATCGCGAAATACTGCCGGAACGCGAGATCGAACGATTCTGGGCCGTCGACAACAACGCGGCCGTTTATAAAGAGCAATTGCAATATCGCGCCGACTCCTTCCTGCTGCGTCCTGGCAACGGCGTACACATCCCGGTCAATTCGCCCCACTGGCTTCAGAATCACGACGACATTTCCATCACGGCCAGCTTGAACTTCAAGTTTAAGGATGCGGTGCTGGCGAACATTTATCGCGCGAACTACGTTCTGCGGAAACTCGATTTTGAGCCCACGCCTCCCGGCCAATCGCCCGCGCGTGACCTGCTGAAAAAGACCGTTGTAACGGCCGCCATGAGCGTGGCGAACGCGACGCCCAACATTGTACGCGATGGCATAAAGCGCATCTGGCGTTAGCGCGGAACTATCCAGCGCTCTCCCGGCTGGAACACTTTGAATCCCGTCGCCGGCCGGTACCCTAACATATGGTCGACGAAGCGCCCGATCTCTGGCTCGGGTTCGCTGAAGGTGCCGTAGTGCATGGGAACCAGCCACTGCGCGCCGATATCTTCGGCCAACTGCGCCGCCTCCACGGCGTCGAAATTTCCGTTGCCATCGATCGGCAGCATCGCGACACTCACCGCATATGGACGCAAGCGATCGACGATGCCTTCGTAGAGCTGGCAATCGCCGGCATGATAAATGTTCACATCGCCGAAACGAATGATGTAGCCGAGGTTGGGATAACCGCCGAGCGGAGTCCAGTCCAGTGAAGGGTGCGCCGACGGCACGGAGTATACGCGCACACACAGACCGGACTTGAAATACTCGACGCGCAAATCGGAGTCGGTGGTCGTCATGCGCTCATACGGAATGCCGATCGCGAAAGCGTGCCCCGCCGCGCTCTTGGGCAACACGACGCGGCAGCGGGGCGACGCTTTGAGCATGGCCGGCAGCGACCCCTGATCCATGTGGCCCGAGTGTTTGTGCGTGCAGAGGATCATGTCGGCATTGATCGCCTCGCCGCCGCGCAATGGCGATTCGACAGTTCGCACGCGCCCGGGCGGTTCCGACAGGCACGGGTCGATATAAAAGACGATGTCCTCAAATTTGAGAATGAAGCCGCTCTGCCCGAGCCACCAGACAGCGGGCGAACGATGCGCTTCCGTATTCTCGATCTCCTCGATCAAGTTCGGGCCGGAGTTTACGGGGTTCGTCATTCTGCCGCCGCACGGGTCAGGCGATCGAGAATACCAGCCCATAGGATATCGGATGGAGGCCGTTCCACCGCGATCCAATCGAGCCCTTCGGCGTCGAGCTGGTGCAGCGTGTCGTACAGTCGCGCCGCGTAAGTGTACGGGTCGGCCGGCATTTGAATATCGCGCGCCGATCCAGGGTTCTTCGTAATCCAAAGACAGGCGCCCCGGCCCGCCGGTAAAGATCCAGCGTCGACAATCACGAGCCGCGTTCGCGGACTGTAATGCTTGGGATGCATTCCAGGCGATGGATGAGGTTCCGAAGCGCAATTCACCGGAAGGCGAACCGGGCCGATCACAGACTCGATCTGCGCCTGTGAAATCATGCCAGGCCGCAACAAGACCGCTTCGGGGCCGGCGAGTGAAACGACGGTCGATTCGATGCCGACGTGCGTCGGACCGGCGTCCAGGACCATCGCCACGCGATCGCCCAGGCTGGCCCGCACGTGATCTGCTGTTGTCGGTGAAAGCTCGGAAAAACGATTGGCGCTGGGCGCGGCGATGGGCACTCCCGATGCCCGAATCAACTCCAACGCGACGCTGTGATTGGGCATGCGGATGCCGACCGTATCCAGCCCGCCTGTAACGTCGATGGGAACGAGATCGGACTTGGGCAGCACCAGGGTCAGCGGCCCGGGCCAGAATAATTCGGTCAGTCGCGCGGCGTTTTCAGGCCACTCCCGAACCAGTTCGCGAGCCATCGCAATGGAGCTGACGTGCACGATGAGCGGGCTACCGCGGGGACGGCCCTTCGCTTCGTAAATGCGGCCGATCGCCTCCGGATCGAGCGCGTTCGCGCCCAATCCGTAGACGGTTTCGGTGGGAAACGCGACCAATTGGCCGGCGCGGATGAGAGCGGCCGCAGCCTCCACATCCAGGGCGCTCGATCGGGCGCTCAATCGGGCAGATCCTCTTTACCATCGGCCTTGCTGTCCGATGCTGTTTTGCCGGTCTTTTTCCAAACCAGAAAGGCGTGAATCAGTGAATCCATGTCGCCGTCGAGTACGCGGTCCACGTCGCCGACGGATAGCTTAGTCCGGTGATCCTTGATCAGGCGATAGGGCGCGAGCACGTAGCTGCGGATCTGGCTGCCGAAGTTGATCTCGAGCTTGGTGTCTTCGAGCTTGTCGTGCTCGACGCGCTTCTTGGCCATTTCGTATTCATACAATTTCGCCTTAAGTTGTTTGATGGCGCTGGCGCGATTCTTGTGCTGCGAGCGCTCGTTCTGACATTGCACGACGAGACCGGTGGGGATGTGCGTCATGCGGACCGCCGATTCCGTGCGGTTGACGTGC
>JBEKUT010000322.1:0-8441 GCA_049514735.1 Bryobacteraceae bacterium | reverse complement strand
GACGGCGGGCGTTCCGCGCGGCAAGCCGAACGGCTTCGGCGGGGCAGGACAAATGAAAGCTTTTCGCCTCCAGAGTAACACCACCCGGGTCAGACCTTAGGAGGCCTTATTTCCGTGGGGCGGCGATCGCCTTTTCAATTCCCTCGAGGGTGTTGGCCGCGAACTTCGGTCCGGCGAGGTAGGTTAGGGCAGTGACGCTTGGGACGTTCGTATTGTAAAGGAGTTTTTCTATCGCGGCGGCCCGCAGGAATCCAGCGATCACTTCTTCTGAGATTTGGCCGGTCGTGAATTGGGTTACTCCTCCATCGATTATGGTGGGCGCGAAAAACGGTTGCGGCGCACCGAGGCGGCCGGCCTCGGAATAAAGGATCTCTCCAACCAACTGCATCCGCTGCGGAGAAAACGTTTCTGAGTCTCCCAGTCCGACGAGTAGCAGCTTGCGTGCGCCGGGGGTGCGTTTCGGCGGGACGAGCAGGAGCGTTTCTCCGAGATCGCCTCGGAACAACTCCGGTTTGCGGATACGATCCAGCAGGCCGTTCAGCTTCTCATTCGTTTCGATCAAAGCGCCGTGCAAGGTGTTCTGGGGCGAAGAACGAAACAGGCAGATGACCTGAAGATCGGTGTTGGTGTCGGCTGGACTTTGCTTGAGAATCCGGATGGGGATGGGAGCATCAGGGACGTCGATGATCGAGGACTGAGATTGTGCGTACAAAATCGGAAAAAGACTTGCGAGTAGAGCGATGTGCTTCAGCACTAGAGATCCTCCAACGTTAATTTGACGTCGGCGCTCTTCCAGGCGGCGCGGAATTGGTTCTCAGCCTGTTTTGCCGCGGCTTTCTTGCCCTGCTCGCGGAGGCTTTGCCACAGGCCAAAGAGTGCGCGGCCATTTCCGGGATGATGGGCGAGCTCGACGCGGAACGCCTGTTCGGCTTCGGCGAAGCGGCTGGCGGTCATTAAAGCGCGGCCAAGCGATTCGCGCGCGGGGATGAACCAGGCGGGTGCTCCATCGGAACGGAGAGCGTCCTCGATCTGCGCGGCGGCCTCAAAATGCGCGACCGCGCCGGCCATCGATACCCGATTCATCGCGATGGAACCTTCGAGCAAATGAGACGCAAGGTTCAGAATGTCCTGGGAGCGGTTGAGATTCATCATGGCGTCATCGGGAAGCGTGGCGATGGCTTTCAAGAGGGAATCGCGCTCGGCTTCGGCGTCGTAGAAATTTCTTTTGGCGGAGAACGCCATGCCTCGCGCGAAATGCCAGAGAGCGCGAGCGGAGACTTGCGCGGCCTGCGGCTCAGGGAGTTTCAGGATGTCGTCCCAATGGTGAAAGCGCACTAGCACTAATGCTTCCGTGGTTGGAGTGGCAGATTTCTTGGCTTCGGCGAAGCGGCCTTCCATGCTGGCTGTGAAGGCGGTCGCATCAGTGGCGGCTAGCGCGGCGGTGAGGAGAAAGAGAAGAAACGCAGACGACGCAAGGCGATGGTCAGCGCTACTTTTCACTGAGCATGGCGACGCGGGTGTCGCTGTCGTGCTGCATGCGCTGCCACAGCGTGTCGGGTTTGTCGTCGAAGACGATGTCCGCGGTCGCGTGCAGTACGGACCAACCCCCGGCGTCGATTTCCTTCTCTAACTGATCGGGACCCCAACCGGCGTAACCGGCATACAGTCGAAAGGTGGCGCGGCTGGCTCCGGATGAGACCGATTTTTCGATGAAACCCTTATTGCCGGAGGCGTATACTTCCGCGATGACGCGGGTTCCGCCTTCCGGTTTTGTACGCGTGCGAATCAGCGCTTGGGCGGAGGACGATTCGACAGGGCCACCTTCAAAGACGGGGTCGTCCTTAGCGAGCTTGAATTGGGGAAAAAGCTTAGAGACGGGAGTGTCGCTGGCGCGATTGAGGATCAGGCCGACGGCGCCCTGGTCTTCGTCGTAGTGAACGATGAGAACGACAGTTTGGGAGAAATTCGGATCGCTCAGATCGGGAGTCGCTACCAGGATGATGCCGGCCGCGAGTTCCTCCGAACTTCCGAACTGGGCCGGGCGCACGTGGGAGCGGTGAACCACGAGTCCCGCGAGGACTGCAGTGGCGGCAGTAAGCCATAAAATTCGAAGCCAGCGCCACACACTACAATTCTAGCGCGGCGTTATCCTACGTCTATGGGCATCCGGATCATCTACCCGCTTGCGGTTCTGTTTTCGCTCGGCTCCGGCGTGACGTGTGCACAGGCGACTCAATCTCCACTGCCGAATGAGACGCCCACCGTTTACGATGGCCATCATCCGGAGAAAGAAGACAAGTCGCGCTTGAGAGAACTATCGGGGGTGGTTAAAGACCAGAACGGCGCTCCCATCGAGAATGCGGTCGTGCAGCTCAAGGATCTGAAGACCGAGAAGGCGATCGACTTTATTACCAAACAGAATGGAAAGTACGAGTTTCACGACCTCAGCATGGACATCGATTACGAGTTGACGGCGAAGCGCGATGGTTACGACGACTCGGCGAAGAAGAAGCTAAGCAAGTACGATTCCCGCAAGCCGGCGACGCTCAATTTCGAACTACAAGGCAAGAAGAAGGCGTCCTGAGTTTCTACTGAACGCTGCTATTCAAACCTGGCGCTGGCGAGCAGGTGCTCGTCGATGATCTGGAGCAGGTGCGAGGGATGCACCGGTTTGGAAATGTATCCGGACATACCGGCGTCGAGACAGCGCTCGCGGTCGCCATTCATGGCATGGGCCGTCATCGCGATGATGGGCAGGGTTTTCCAGCGGGGGTCCTGCCGGATGAGGCGGGTGGCTTCCAGGCCGTCAAGGACGGGCATCTGAACATCCATGAGGACGAGGTCGAAAACATAGCTTTCAAGGCGGGATAAAGCCTCGCGGCCGTCGTTGGCGATCTCGATCGAAAAGCCTCGTTTGCGCAAGACGGCGGTAACCACTTTCTGATTGACGCGATTGTCCTCGACAACCAGGATGCGGGCGGCGTTGGCCGGTGCGGCTTCCGGCTCCGGCAGGGACGCGGGGATTCCAACGACGCCATTCAGGCCCGATCCGTTGGCGCCTATCGCGTCTGGAGCGCCGGTCTGAGCGGCGACTCCTAATTTCAGGTTGACCGTGAAGATGGCGCCGCGGCCCAGCTCGCTCTCCACGTTGATTTCACCGCCGTACAATTCCGCCAATTTTCTGGTGATCGCCAGCCCTAATCCAGTTCCACCGTACTTGCGGCTGACGCTGCCATCGGCCTGCGTAAACTTATCGAAGATGTAGGGGAGTTTTGCGGGGTCGATTCCGGGCCCGGTGTCCTGCACCGCAATTTGAAGCAGGAGCTCGGTTGGGGTGAGGGTTGTGGCGCGCAAGCGAGCGTCGATGGAGCCGTTCCCGGTGAACTTGACGGCATTGCTGAGCAGGTTCGCGAGGATCTGCCGTAAGCGCAACGGATCGCCAATAACCTGGCGTGGGACGTTGTTCGCGATAGCGCAATTCAGATCGACGCGATTGCGCGCAGCCGCGTGCATGTGGGACCGCACGCAATCCTCAACCATGGCCCACAGGTCGAACGGAATGCTCTCGAGCGACATTTTGCCGGCCTCGATTTTCGAAAGATCGAGAATATCGTTGAGGAGCGAAAGCAGGGAGTAGGCACATTGCTGCGCCGTCTGGAGCCTTTCGCGCTGTTCGGTGGTCAGTTTCCCTTCCATGGCCAAATCCACCATGCCGATCACGCCATTCATGGGCGTGCGCAACTCGTGCGACATGTTGGCCAGGAATTCACTCTTGGCTTTGCTGGCGGCTTCGGCGCGCAGGGTGGTGGCCTGCAACTCCTCCGTACGTTGGCGGATGCGCTCTTCAAGCAGCTCCTGGTGATCGAGAAGTTCCTTTTGAGAGGCGACCAAGGCTTCAATCATGCGATTGAAGCTTTCGGCCAGGTATTCGATCTCGTCGCCGGTGTGGCTTACGCGCACCGGTATCAGGTGGCCATTTCGAGCGGAAGTGATGCCGGCCTGCAGAAGGACGAGGGGCCGGGCGAGAAGCCGGATGGTGAAGCGGCCGATGGCGGCCGCGACCAGGAGCACGATGACACAGAGCAGGATGCCCTTGGAAACATCGAACGTATCCTGGCGAAGATCGTAGCCCATAAAAGTGGCGACGACCCAAAAGACAAGAGCGGCGGTGAAGACCGAGAACTTCGATGCAAGGGAGCGCAGTCGCTTGGGGCGTGGGAAAGTAGTTTGACCCTGGTCGGCGTTCACGTACACTAATCGGACGGTTTTAGCCTAGTCACCATGAGGGGTTCACCTTATGGAGCATGAGCCGGTACGTAGCCAAGACGAGCTGTAATGGCAAACTAATTTTATCGGAACTAACGATCCAGGTAGTGCGTACGTCTTAATAAGTAAAGCAGCTGGTCCCCGTGCGGTCCCCTTTCCCCAACAAACCAACCCGCACGGGGACTCCTTAGGTTAGCGCTTGTCCCGTAACCGGACAACACCCCCTGCCAAAATCTCAGAATCGAACATCGATCTACTTAGTCTATAACTATGTTCGGGTTTCATGCATCTCACGTGGTGAGGGAAGAAGGCCTATGAAGAAGGGGATTATTGGGTTTGGAATTCTGAGCTTTAGCCTGGTGTGCTTTGCGGGCGACAAGCATGACAAAGGCGATACCAGTCCGGAGCATATTACTAAAGAGGTTCGTCACGAGTTGGTGATGCTGCCGTACTATAGCGTCTTTGATGACTTAGCTTACAAAGTAGATGGTGGCACGGTTACGTTATATGGTTATGTAACCCGGCCGGTCCTCAAGAGCGACGCGGAGCGCGCCGTGAAAAGTATCGAAGGCGTGCAGACGGTGGTGAATAACATCGAGGTTCTGCCGGTCTCTCCGAACGACGACCAGATCCGGCGTGCCGTGTATCGAGCCATCTACTCACAGCCGGGACTGGACATGTACAGTCTGCGGGCGGTGCCCACGATTCATATCATCGTGAAGAACGGGCACGTGATACTCACCGGAGCGGTTGGAAATAACGGAGACAAAGAGCGTGCCGGAATCGCGGCTAACGGAGTGCCTGGCGCATTCTCGGTCACTAACGATATTCTGGTTGCGCCGTAGGTTTACGGCCGAGCAACGGCTTGTTCAGAAATTCGACAGCCGGATGCATGGCTCGAAAGAGGCTGGAAATGCGCTCGCGAAGCTCGGGAGTTGATGCTAGCGACGCCTCCAGGTTGACATCGAAGATCCAATCTTTCTTCTTGAGGAGTGCGATGGCGGGATGATCCGGATCAAATCCCTTGGGCGCGCGGGAAAGCGCTTCGCCTTTTAATTCGCCGCACAGTTTTACGGTCTTCTTGTCTTTGAGAAGGCGCTCCAGTTCGCGATGGTTTTCGGCGATGTGCTGGCGGACGGTGAGGATGACTTCGCGGCTCGGATGGTAGATGCCGGCCGCGACTTCCACCTCTTCGCCGGAAACGCTGAAGTACAATCCGCCGCCCTCCACGCCGCGCCTTCGAAACGAGGCGGCAATGTTGGTCTTGTAAGGACGCTTGTCGGCGCTGAAGCGGACGTCGCGATAGATGCGGAAGACCGCTTTCTTCGGATCGGTAACGTACTCAGGTGCGAATTTAGCGAGATCGGCATTCAAGTCTTCGATCAATGCCAGCATCGGCTCCTTCACGTGGGTCTCGTATTGCTCTTTGCGAGGCTGGAACCACTCGCGGGTGTTGTTGCGCTTCAACGCGCGTAGAAACTTGAGTCCCTCGGGAGGGAAGCCTGCGAAGCGGGATGGCATAATCGGAATGGATGCGGTCCTATGAGGAGACGAAGCAGCGTCTCACCCAGATTCCCGATTTAAGCATAACGGAGGACGCGCCGCTGAGCCGTTATACCCGCTTCGGAATTGGCGGGCCGGCGGATCTTTATGTGGAGGCGGCGGGCGAATCGAGTTTCATTGCAGCGCTGGAGGTTGCGCGTGAGAGTTCGTTGCCGTTTGTCGTGATCGGCGGCGGCACGAATCTGATCGTTTCCGATGCAGGCTTTCCCGGCGTCGTGTTGCGTTTTACGGCGCGTGACATACGAAGCCAGGGCACGTGTCTTGAAGCTTCGGCCGGCGCGGATCTTCAGGACATAGTGGACTACTCGACCAGAAATGGATTGAAGGGCCTCGAGACGATGACCGGGATTCCGGGGTCGGTGGGAGGCGCGGTGTATGGCAATGCCGGCGCGTACGGCCATTCGATTATGGAGCGCGTGCATGGTGTGCGGTTTTTCGACGGGTCCGAAATCCGGAATTTTGATAATGCGCAGTGCGAATTCCGCTATCGCGAGAGCGTGTTTAAGCGGCACAAGGACTGGGTCGTCTTTTCGACCGAACTGCACATGGACGCGGCGCCTGCAGCGGACCTACAGCGCGTGGCGGACGATATTCTGAAAATACGGAACGAGAAATATCCGCCCACGATGAAATGCGCGGGGAGCATTTTCAAGAACCTGATTCTCGAGGAGCTTCCGGGGGCGGTGCGAGAACGCGTGCCAGCGCGGGTGATTCGGGAGGGGAAGGTCCCGTCAGCCTATTTTCTCGAAGAGGTGGGGGCGAAGGGGATGAAGAACGGCGACATCCACGTAGCCGAATATCATGCCAACCTGATTTATAACGCGGGCGGGGGAACGGCGCGGGAGCTGCGTGAGACGATCGATTGCCTGAAGAGGCGGGTTGAAGAGCGGTTTGGTTTGCGGCTCGAGGAGGAGGTTCAGTATGTCGGAATCGGGTATTAGGACCCGATCCGAAAGCTCTGGACCGACGTCTTCAGGCGGCCTGCGATGGTTGACAGACGGCTGGCGCTGGTCTCGACATGACGGCCCCCGTTTGCCATAACCCCGGCTGCAACGTCAACCTCCGCGACGTCCACCGCGATACCGTGGGTGACTACGGACGACTGTGCAACCTGCTGGTTTACATCCTGCACGCCAGACGAAGCCTCGGCGATATTGCGCGAAATATCCTTCGTTACTGTCGCCTGCTCCTCGATAGCCGCGGCGATGCAGGAAACGATCCCGGTAATTTCGCCGATGACGCTGGAAATCCGATCGATGGCATCCACGCCGGCGCTGGCGAAGGATTGCACGCTAGCGATGCGGGTCTTGATATCCTCAGTCGCCGCGGTGGTCTGTTGCGCGAGAACCTTAAGCTCGTTGGCAACCACGGAGAAGCCCTTACCGGCAGTCCCGGCGCGAGCCGCCTCAATGGTGGCGTTGAGAGCCAACAAATTCGTTTGGGCCGAGATTTCACTGATCGATTCGGTCACTTTCCCAATCTCGCGCGCAGCCTGCCCCAGCAGATTCATCTGTTCGGTGACGGTCTTCGCCTTGCTTGTGGCAGAGCTTGTAATCATGCGCGCCTTCTCCGAATTGCGGGCAATTTCGCCAATGGTCGAAGTCATCTCGCCGGCGCTCGACGACACCTGCGTGAGATTCGCCGCGGCTTGCTCCATGGCCGTCACAACGCACCGGATATTGGCCGACATCTCCTCGGTCGACACCGCCAGGGAGTGCGCTTTCCCGGATACTTCCGAAGAACCGCTCGAAACCGTTTGCGAATCCTTGGTGAGTTCGCTTGACGTGGACATGAGAACCCCGACGCTATCGGCGATCTCACGCACCATCTTCTGCAGTTCCCGCGACATTTTCCGCATCGCGAGGGTCATGTCCCCTACTTCATCGTCACTGACCGTATCCGAAAACTCTTGTGCCAGATTTCCTTTCGAAATGTCTTCCAGCGTGTGGACAGTGTTCGAAAGAGCGCGGCGCACCGGGCGCATGATCAGGAACGCGCACAAACCGAGGCCCAACGAAATCGGGCCGAGCCAGAGAGCAGCCTTGGTCATACCCGCGCGGACCTCATTGTCAACATGTTCCAGCGTGGCTTTCAAGACGAAGGCGCCGTGCATTTCCCCGCTGTGCCAGCCTTCCATCCGGTATCCCGTGATATCCTTGCCCGTCTTGTTGGAAGGTGACGCTGTGCCGTGGCACTCCAGGCAATCCTGACCGAGTTTGATCGGGCGCGCGTAAACGATCTCGTTCTTCTCGTTATCGACGGCAAAATATTCCTCTAACTGCCCTTGTGCGAGTTCCGTAAGAATGCGCTCTTCCGGCTGAGTCGGAGTGTTCTTGGGGTTGCGCGGATTTAAGGATGGCGTGCGAAAAACGTAACCCTCCTTATCAGCCACCTTCTGAATCGTTTTCCAGGCCGCGACCACGGGAATTGTATTGTAAAATCGCGTGGCCCGAAAATCGGACGCCTTGAGGAACTCTGCGATGAGGCCTTTGCGGTCGAAAGCACTCCCCCCGTTCAGGGCGCTCATGCCATCCCGGGTGTTCTCAGCCGAGAGAACGAGGTTGCGCATGGCATTCCGCTCTAACGCGATCCCCTGATTGCGGATGATGGAC
>JBEKUT010000321.1:0-8447 GCA_049514735.1 Bryobacteraceae bacterium | reverse complement strand
AGTTGTCAGCACAATGATAGGAATATCCCGCAGCTCAGAATCCGTTTTCAATTCCGCGAGTACTTCGCTCCCACTTTTCTTAGGAAGGTTCAGGTCTAAAAGAATCAAGTCCGGCCGCTGAGATCCTTTGAACTTCCCTTCGTGCCGCAGGTAGGCGATCGCAGCCTCCCCGTCGGTAACCACGCTTGTCGAATTCTGAATACGCCCTTCCTTGAGCGTTTCGCGAGCCCAGCGTACATCCGCCGGGTTGTCTTCAACCATCAGGATTTCAATTGGACTGCAGAACGTTGCCGTTGCCATGCTACGACGACACCCCCGAGTAATTTTTTATCTTTTGACTCAGTTATTCTGTGCGAAGTATTGGTCAAACAGAGCCGCGGCTGGATCATTTCTACTGTCCTGCCGTCGGCATGGGCGCCGGCCCGCCCTCTTGATTTTGCTTCTTTGGCTGCGCCTTTGGCAATGGTTTGCGAGGCAACATATCCGGCCGCGTCGCGGCGTTATACACGAATGAAGCCATTACTGCCGAGGCCTGCATCAGGTCCCCCGGCTGAATATGATCGTAAACATCCATATTACTATGATGCGTCCGCGTCTCATACTCGAGCGGATCTTGAATAAATTGGAAACCCGGCAGGCCGACCGCATCGAAAGAAAGGTGATCCGTTCCCCCCGTATTACGAATAGTAACAGTCGTCACGCCGAGATCGTGGAAAGGCTGCAGCCAAGCCTGAAAAATCGGACGAACCATATCGTTTCCCTGCAAATAAACGCCGCGGATTTTACCCGTCCCATTATCCAGGTTAAAATAGGCGGCCAGCTTGGCATGTTCGGCGGTGAGTTTCATGACCTCGGGATCGGCGAAATGCTCTTTCACGTAAGCCTTCGATCCGAGCAGACCTTCTTCTTCCGCTCCCCACAGAGCCACGCGCACCGTGCGATCCATCTTCACGCCGATGGCCTTCAATATGCGCACAGCTTCCATCGCGACCGCGCTGCCGGCCCCGTTGTCGGTCGCACCCGTTCCGTACTGCCAGGAATCGAAGTGCCCGCCCAGCATCACGATCTCGTCCTTCTTAGTTGAGCCCGGAATCTCGCCAACAATGTTGAATGAATCCTGGTTCTGGTCCGTGATTTCGTTTTGGATGTTGAATGAAAGCTTGACAGGGATCTTATGATCCATGAGCCGCACGACGCGGTTGTAGTGTTCTGCGGCGAGCACCACGGTAGGCAGCGGGATTGCCAGCTTGGTGTCGTAGCTGCGCGGAGAAGGTCCGAAAACGGTGCCGCCATCGCCGCGTCCCGCTGAGATTTCCACCAGCGCGCCTTCGGCCTTGTAAAATTCGGAGACCTTGTCCTGGAATTTCCGGCGCTCTTCCATCGCCTTGCGGCGTTCTTCCGGACTCGCGTTAGGATCGATTCCCGGGAACGTTGGACGCCGCGGTCCAAGCGCACTGGGGCCAGGCATGGGAGCCTCGGCTTCAACCTGCAACTCTTCATCGCTATAGCGCCGGCCGAGGGGCGTGGTGACGAGCGCGACATCCCGCAACGGCTGCGTCATCAGGATCTTGCCTTTGAGCTTGCCCTTGTATTGTTCGAAATCGGCTTCCTTCGCGATATCGACCATCACCGGTTCGCCGCTTACCGCGCCATCCGTGCTGGCGCTCCATCCCACGGCAAAGCCCAACAACGGCGAGTACTGCGGCTCAACCATAGCCGCTTCAAAATGTTTGTTTGTCCAACCGCGTCCGAACGGTCCCCACTTCTCTTCCCGGACGTTCACCAGCCCGTATTCTTTGAGGCGGCTGACGGCCCAATCTCCCGCGGCTTTGAAATTTGCGGAGCCTGCCAGACGGGGACCGTGCACGTCCGTGAGATAGAACATGTGGTCCATCACTTTGGAGCGCTCGAAAGCTTCGGCTTTGATGGAGTGAACGATGGAGAGGTCGACGTTTTCAGCGGCGAACACCAACAGCGGTAGGGCTGCGGCGGACGCGATCGCCAAATGCGCGAAACGGACACGAATCATGGTTTCTAAGAGAGCATAGCACGCGGAGCCAGCCCATTCGGGACGGGCGCTTTTAGGAACACGCGCAAAGCGGAACGCGTCCCGGTCACGCCCCGGAAATGGCTCCGGCCCTTCGCTTACTCGAACTGCCTACGGAAGTCCGCCAATTGACGCTTCAGGTCTTCCAGCACCTCACGCTGGCGCGCGACTTCGAGTTCCAGCACGCCGATGCGATCCGTTCGCGATGGCGCTGTGTCCATTGGCTCGGATATCGTTTCCACGCGCGGCTCGCCGGAGAGCAGATGCGCGTAGCGTTGCTCTTTTTCGCCGGGACGCCGCGGAAGCTTCGTTACCAGCTCGCTCATGTGTTCGAGCACGGATTCCACTTCCTCGAGATCGTTGAAGCGGTGCATACGGTCGGCGCGGTTTTTCAGCTCGCCAACAGTCTGCGGTCCGCGCAGCAGCAACTCGCAGATTAACGCCATTTCACGACGGCCCAGGTTCAACTTCTCGGTTAAGCGATGCCCAAATTTCGCAACGCGGCTGCCCGCGCCCGTGATGGTCAGGGCGAGGCCTTTGGGCTTCAACGTCTCGATGGCGAGTTCCACGGTCTCGTCGTCATAAGAGACCGCGGGATCGCGATTCGATTTCTGATTGCACGCATTCACAAGCGCGTTCAGCGACATCGGGTAATACTCGGGCGTTGTCGTCTCCTTTTCGATAAGCGATCCGAGTACGCGCGCCTCCACCGTGTCCAAGACGAAGTCCATGTCAAATAACCAATAACACAGGCGCGGCGGACGCATTGGCAATTTTCTGGCCACTCCGGGTTTGAACTGTAATGGCCGGTGCTAAAATTGACACAGGAAAGAATGCTGTCCCCAAGGCTCCAGCTCAAAGTCTCCCAGAAACAGATCCTGACTCCAGGCCTGGTTCAAATGGTGACGGTCCTTCAATTGAATCGTTTGGAATTGAAGGACATGATCACCGCCGAGATCTCGGAAAACCCGGTGCTCGAGGAACTTGCCGAGGGCACCGAGGAACTCACGCCGGAGGAGGTGCAGGCTTTTCTCGAAGCTGAACGCGTCTCCGAACCCGCCGACGAGGCCATTCTGCAGGCCGCGAACGGCGCATCGTCGCCCGACGTCGACATGGATATTCCGGAACTGGCGCAGCCTTTCACAGCCGACGGCCAACCCGCCGCGCCAGTGGAAGAATCGGCGGCAACATCCGAGCCCGAAGCGAAGACCGACAAAGATCCGTTCGATGAGATCGACTTCGGCTCTTTCTTCGACGATTATCTCGATCCCGGTTACAAGAGTCCCTCCGCGGAGAACGTTGAAAAGCCCTCCTTTGAAACATTTCTTTCCTCGCCCGTTACGCTGGCGGATCATCTGCAGTCGCAGTTGGCGGTTCTGGTGATGCCGGAGACCGTGCGCGACGCGGCGCTCAACGTTATCGGCAACCTGGACGAGAATGGATATCTGAGCGCGCCCGTTGAGGAGATTGCGGAGACCGGCGACCATTCCATCGATGAAGTTTTGGCGGGGCTGAGGATCATCCAGACGCTCGATCCGGCTGGAGTGGGCGCGCGCGATTTGCGCGAATGCCTGCTGCTGCAGCTCGAAAGCCGCAATGGCAAGGGCGGTGTCGCATGGCAGATCGTGTACAACCATCTGAAATTTGTCGAGACGCGCCAGCCTCGGGAACTGGTTAAAGCGTTGGGCCGGCCGCTGGAACATATTCAGATCGCGATCGATGTCATCAAGCACCTCGACCCCCGTCCTGCCCTGCGCTATTCGGGTCCGGGGGCGCGGCAGATCGAACCGGACGTCTACATCTTCAAAGACGGCGACGATTACCTGATCCAGCTCAACGACGACGATATTCCTCAATTGCGGCTCAACGCGCAATACAAGCGCATGCTCGACCGCGATCAGGAGCCGAGCAAAGAGGTTCGCAATTACGTAAAAGAGCGCTATGCATCCGCGATTCAATTGATGAAAAACATCGAGCAGCGGAAGCAGACCATCCTGAAAGTTTGCCAGTCCATTGTGCGCCGGCAATTGGAATTCCTGGAAAATGGCATCGACACGCTAAAGCCGATGATGATCAAGGAAGTCGCCGAAGAGATAGGTGTGCATCCTTCCACGGTTAGCCGCGCGGTGGCCAGCAAATACGCCCACACTCCGCAGGGCGTTTTCGAGCTGCGGTATTTCTTCTCGGAGGCGGTGCAGGGATCGGCCGGGAGCGCCACTCCGCTGCTCATTTTAAAACGCCGGGTCAAGAAAATGATCGAGGAGGAGGACACCACGCATCCACTCACCGACGAACAGATCACAGCCCGATTGAAGGGCGAAGGAATCGACGTGACGCGCCGCACCGTCGCGAAGTACCGCGAGGATATGAAGATTCCTTCCACGCATCAACGGCGGGCCCGCAGTTGAACGGTCTTCTCCGCAACGGAGGTAATTCAAAATGAATATCATCTACACTGCAAGGCAGAATGAGTTCCCGCCGCAGTACCGCGAGAAACTGGAGGCGAAGCTGCACAAGATCTCCAAGATGATTGAGCAGAAGGGCGAGAAGGAAGCCCACATCATCCATAAGCAGGAGCGACACCTGCACGTGGTCGAAATCACGATATACACGTTCGACCACAGCATCGTGTGCTACGGCGAGGATTCGGACCTCCTTCCGGCGATGAACATCGCGCTGGAGAAATTGGATAAGCAGGTAGTGAAGCTCCGTGAAAAGTGGCGCGATAACAAGAGGCAGGCGATCGCGCCCGAGGTAGAAGCGGCGCCGACCGCGCCGGAAGCGGATACGAAGACCGCCAAGAAGCAGGGCAAGAAGATTTACCGGGTCGATTTCGAGAGCGATGGAAACAAACCCATGACTCTCGATGAAGCGGCGATGGAGATGGAAGGCACGCGCGACGGGAAGCACGACTACCTTGTTTTTCGCGACGCCAAGACCGATCGCGTTTGCGTAATCTTGCGCCGGCCCGACGGCAACTTCGACCTCATTGAAACCTAAGCTGCATTGAAACCTAAGCTTGCAGAGCGTGAGTCCGGCGCGAAAACGAAGCGCGAGCGAACCGCGCCCGCGAAAGCTCCGGAACTCATCATCATCACGGGGGTGAGTGGATCGGGCAAAGGCACGGTCCTTAAAGCTCTCGAAGATCTCGGCTATTACGCCGTCGACAATCTCCCTCTGGACCTGATTCCGAAGTTCGCCGAATTGGTCCACGATTCAAAGCGGCGCGCCGCGCTAGTGGTCGATATCCGGGAGGGTGAGGCGCTGCGCAGATTCCCGGCCGTATTCCGGCGCATCGGCCGCGGCATCGGCACGCGTTTGCTTTTTCTAGAAGCGGACGACGCTACTTTGATGCGGCGGTATAGTGAAACGCGGCGGCCGCACCCTCTTGGCACCGGCTTATCCGTGGCCAAGAGCATCGAATTCGAGCGCACTCAACTTGCTCCCATACGGAAACTGGCGCAGCATACCATCAACACTTCCAAGCTCAATGTCCACGAGTTGCGGGACCTGATTGTCGACGAATTTGGCGGCGATAGCGTCGAAACAAAGATTCGTATCGATATCACCAGCTTCGGTTATCGCTATGGCGTCCCCGCCGACAGCGACCTGGTCTTCGACGTTCGCTTTCTTCCCAATCCCAATTACATTCCCGAATTTAAAAAGCACACCGGGAAGCACCCCAAAGTAGCGCGCTATATTCGCTCTTTTCCTCAAACCCGGGAGTTTATCGACCGCATTGCCGATCTATTGATTTACTTGATTCCACACTATATCGGCGAAGGCAAGAGCTATCTGACCATCGCTTTCGGATGTACCGGCGGCCACCATCGCTCCGTCATGATTGCCAGTGAGATTCGCAAGCGTCTAGCCGCGGCGGGGTTCAAAGCGAAAGAGACGCACCGCGATGTGCGTAAGGGCGTGTGAAGGTTAGCCGGTAATGGTCACATGATTGGAACGGCTTTCGCGACAAAGCCGTCGATTTCGGCAATGGTCTTAGCGGTGGTTCGGCCAGACGCTTCGACCAATAGCCACGTCGCGGAAATTGGGAGCACGACGGAGCGGGACCCTAATTCAAACGGGCGATCCCACTTCTGAAGGAGGTGCTGGCCCAACTCCCTCCGCGTGTTATCCAGACCCTCCTGCCTTTCGAGGATCGCCATGTATGAAGACGCCGCCCACTTGAAAATTTTGTCCGCGGCCGATAACGCCGCAGTCAACCGTTGGAGGTAAAACATCATTACGTGGTCTCCGATGGCGTGCCCGAAGCGTGAGTTGATGGCCTGCATGCGGTCGACGACGAAGATCCCCACGTACACTCTCGCACTCGTGCCCGCCAGCCTTTTCAACTCCGCTTCGGCGTGTGCTCGTGATGGCAGACCGGTTACGGGGTCGTCGTTTTGTTCGAGCATCGCCGATTTTTGCTGGGCGGCCTTCGTCATTCCGGTTCTAAGATCGCCGACCACCTGGGTAGTGACGTCCTTCTGGCGCACCGACTCCTCGCGCACTGCCTCCAGACACTCCGACATCCGCAATTTGAGCGTGCGGAGATCGTCGATCATGGCTGTCTTGGCGAGTTTTTTTTCAATTTCCTGCAGACGTCCAATAGACAGGTCGCCGCTGGTCGAGATCTCCGACATGGTGCGCGTCAGCATGCCGATCATGGTTTGCAATTCGATGCTTTGCGCTTTGATGTATTGCGAAGTATGGCGATTGTACTCCTGAAGGGTCTTCGAAACCGCTCCCGCCGAAATCAGAACTTCGGGCGCCGCGGTCTTCTCTGTTATTCCGTTGGCCAATTCCGTTATCGTTGCCGAAAAACTTTGATGCTCCGTGGCCTCGCCCTCCACGGAATGCAGCGCGATCGATTGCATCAAGAGAACGGTGGTGCGCCGGTATGCTTCCAGCAGATCGTCGTCGTTGGCGAGCATCAAACGCTTCAACGAAATCATTGGACGACCCCGTTGGATTCCTTCGCGGGCGAGCGGCGGAATTCGAGAACGATTCCAGTCAGGCGCTGGGTCTCGTCCACAATAGGCGACGCAACCTGATCCACGCAATGCTGTTCGCCCGTGGCCGATATCACAGTGACAGCTTGTCTTACCGGCGAGAGGTCGGCGGTAAGAAACAACGCCGGGATGTCTTCGGCGACATTGTGTCCAGCGCCGTCGGTAACTCGTAAAACGCCGGCGATATCCTGCCCGATGGCTGCTTCCGTTCTCCAGCCGGTCAATTCGGCAGCGAGATTATTCATGCTGGTCACGGTGCCCGCGGTGTCGATCGCTATGACCGCCTCGGGGAGCGCCGCGAAGGTGCGTGAGAGACGGTCGCGATCTTCAGCGGTGACGGCATCCGCGTTGCGCCGGCCGAGCGCCATCTGGATGGTGCTGTGCAGCGTCCGCTCGTCGAAGGGCTTCGGGAGATAACCCGACGCGCGCGTGACGCTGGCGCGGCTGATGGTATTCACATCGGAATTGGCAGTCAGATAAACGATGGGAACTTCGGAGCCGTTGCGTATGGACGATGCGGCTTCGATGCCGTCCATCTCGCCATCGAGTTGCACGTCCATTAAAATCAAATCCGCTTCATTCTTGAGGACCCACTCCACCGCCTCCTCTCCGGTGGTGAGCACCTGAGCGACGGTGTAGCCTAATTTCCGAAGTTGGTGCGATATCACCTCAGCGGTGATGAGGTTGTCCTCCACTACCAGGATTCTTCCCTTCATGCGATCTTCTTGACCTCGTTTCTTATCGTGAACTGCACTTGGATTCGGGTGCCGGCCGAACGGTCGATGGTGGCGACGCCTTTCAATTGCCTGGTCAGGATTCCCACCAGGTGAAGACCCAGGGACGGAGTCTGCTCCAGGTTGCACGACTCTGGCAAACCCACGCCATCGTCGGCGACTGAGAGTCGGCAGACGTTCTGAGTTATCTTGAGCTGCACCTCCACGCGTCCCTGGCGGGTTCCGGGGAAGGCGTATTTGACGGCGTTCGAGACCAGCTCGTTCATGATGAGGGCACAAGGGATGGCCTGCTCGACGGCAAGCAGGACCGGATCGATGTCGCATTCGACGCGGATACGCTTGGGATCGGCCCCCAATAATTCCATGGCATGCTCCTTCCAGGGCGCGAAGTACTCCGCGAAATCGACTTGCGCCAGGTCCGCGGCTTTGTACAACTGCTCGTGAATCAGTGCGATCGACTGGACTCGTCCGCGGCTCTCCTGCAGCGCTTCCTTGACCTCCGGAAGATCGACGTGCTCGGATTTCAGATACAGCAGACCGGAGATCACTTGCAGATTGTTTTTGACCCTGTGGTGAATCTCTTTGAGCAGAACTTCTTTTTCAACCAGCGATGCGCGGACCCTCTCTTCGGTTAACTTAAGCTCCGTAATATCGCGC
>JBEKUT010000320.1:0-8458 GCA_049514735.1 Bryobacteraceae bacterium | reverse complement strand
CATTACCACGAGCGACAAAGTTTGTCCTTATTGCGGTGCGCAGCCGGGGCCCTCACCGCGGGTTCGCTTCGATTCCGGACAGATACTGGGCGGCCTGATTCCGCAGGCGCGCTTCACCACCGTTTTGATTCTTCTGATCAACACGGGGCTGTATATAGCGGATTATCTGAATCCACAGGCTGGGATCACGGGCGCGGGCGCGAGTCTGCCTTGGGTATTCGAACGCATGCAGTTGTGGAGGCTGGTGACCGCCGGTTTTTTGCATGGCGGCATCCTGCATATACTGATGAACTCGTGGGTATTGTTCGATCTGGGAGCTGAAGTAGAGCAGATCTATGGCACCAGCCGGATGATCGTCTTCTATTTCGTGTCCACGGTGACGGGGTTTTATCTGAGCTCGCACATGGGTTTGCAATCGCTGGGATCGTCGGCGGGAATCTTCGGATTAATCGGCGCGATGCTGGCGTTTGGGGTGTTTGACAAATCGTCGCTAGGATCCTCGGTGAAGTCGCTTTATACGCGCTGGCTCATTTACGGGCTGGTGCTGAGTTTTATTCCGGGCGTCGATTTCTACGCGCACCTGGGAGGCTTGGCGGGCGGATTCGGCGCGGCGTGGCTCGCCAGCACGCCACTGGCCCGTATGATGTGGAAAGAGCCTCTGCTGAAGGGGCTGGCGATTGTGAGTGTCGCACTCACGGCCGCGGCGTTCGCGATGATGTTTTATTACATGAGCGCTGCCGGCACAGCGAGTTTATAAGAGGCGCCACGCGGCACATCGACTTAGCGCTTGGTGGCGGCCCAGCGCTTCTTTTGAGCGGCGGAGATTCGCGCGCGAGCTTCGGCGCTCATTTTACGCCTTCCGCGCTTGAAGCGCGGCAAATCGGCCACTGCGTCAAGAGCGGCCGCAGTCTTGGGAGGACGTCCCCGGCGTACGCCGGAGATGCCGAGCAGAGACCGCACCTGCAGCAACTGCTCATCTATTTTTCGTTTCTGCGCTTCCAAGCCTTCCAGCGCAGCACTTAGAACTTCATGATTTAAACCGCCGCTTTGTTTAGCCATGTAATTAGATTATGCCTCAATTGTGACAATCATGGGTACGCTAAATAAATATTTACCGGCTGGTTACGTTACCGGGGAGTTACGCCTGTGAAGCTTGACCGTATGACATCGATTCCAGCTACCCTATAACGAGATGCGCAATTCTACGATCATTCTGACGCTTACAGTTGCGCTGTTGGGCGTTTCGCCATTCGGCAGGCGAAACGAGCCCCTGCCTCACGGGAAGGCGGCGCTTGCCGATGGGTCATTTCCGGAATTATTGGTCAGCGTCGAGCGAGTGTGCAAAGGGAAGGCGGAGTTCGCGGGCTTTACGGGCTCGCAAGGACGCTTTTCCGTCGAAGGCAGTGAATCCACCGGGTGCGACGTACGAGCCTATCTTCCAGGTTATCGATCTCAGACTGTGCCACTCAGCGGGGACAATTTGGGAACACTTATTCTGAGGCCGCGCGGCAAGAGCGATGCTGCCGCACGGAGCACGAAGAACAAAGAGTTCAACAAGAACGCGTGGAAAGCGTACGAGCAAGGTCTGGATGACGCCGCAAAGGGCAACTGGCACGCGGCCGAATACGATTTTCATGAGACGCTCCGATTTTTCCCATGGGCCAGCTCCGCGTGGCTCAGTCTGGGCCAGGTTCAAGAGCGCGAGGGGGACAAGGCAGGAGCGGTCTATTCTTATCGCCAGGCGATTGCGATTGACGACGGCTTTGTGCTGCCGTACGTATACATCGCCGCATTGGAGGCTGAACGGGGAGATTGGCAGGCGACTCTCAACGACTCCGCGAAGGCGATCACGCTGGACGCCGAGTCGTACCCCGGAGTGTGGTTTGCGAACGCCTGGGCGAGTTTGAATATGCATCAACTGGATGCGGCGGAAAAAAGCGCGAGGCAAGGAATCGCTTTGGATACCGATCGTCGTTTCCCGGAACTCGAATATGTGCTTGGATTGGTTTTGTTGGACAAGGTGGATCGTCCGGGCGCAGTGGAGCATTTAAAGGCGTATCTCGCTCTGGACCCGCAGGGCGCACGCGCGACCGCGGCGCGCTCACTGATTGAGTAACCGAAACAATCCGGCCGGTCCAGCAGTCCAACCAGCGGAGTCACTTTATGCCGGGCACATTACAAGACTACGCGACCGCCGTAACGAACGTGATCGCGATCAATCGAGACGCGGAACAGGGATTTCGAGGAGCCGCGGACGCCGTCGGCGATCCCATGCTCAAGGAATTGTTCGAGGAGCTTTCCGCGCAGCGCGCCTCTTTCGCCACGGATCTGCAAACGGCCGTGAAGGCATTGGGGTTCGATCCGACACATCCTTCGGGCGTGGGAGGAGTGGTGCACGGCGCCTGGATGTCTCTGAAAGGTCTGCTCACCGGGCACAGCGCCCACGCGATTCTGGAAGAGACGGAACGCGGCGAGGATTGGTCGGTCAAAACGTACCGTGACGCTTTGGCCAACAACATTCCGGTCGAGATTCGCCCGATGATTCAGCAGCAATATGAGAAAATCCTGCAGGCGCACGATCGGATTAAGGCTCTGCGGGATGCACGCGCGCCTCAGAAATCTGAGGTTCCGCCTGCTGGGACGCCGCCAGCGGCGACTCCGGCGACGAATTAAGAAAACAGGCAGACGACGAAAAGCGATCGTCTGCCCCGCTGGACCAATAGTTCTGGTTGTGTGGGGACCCATGGTCCCATTGAGCATCGCGGCGCGGTAGCGCACCATGGGAATCCAGATGAGCCGAGTACACGCAGCCCTCAAGAAAGCCGAGTACCAGGCACCAGCGCCGCTGAGTACACCGATGCCGCGTCCAATTCCGCGACCGCGTGCGATACAGACTGAAGAGACGGGGGGGCTGTGGGACCGCGTCCGGAAATGGATGGGCGCCGATCGTCGAATGCAAACAATTAGTCACAAGGACTTGAGGAAGCAGACAATTCGCTCGACTTCGCGATAACCCGTCTGTTGGTGGGCGCGGATGCTGCCAACGTTGTCGACTTCGGAATCCGACGCCATCTCCGTACAGCCCGCCTGGCGCGCCCATTCCTCTCCCGCGACGACCAGGCTGCGTCCAATCCCTTTGCAGCGGAATTCGGGCTCGACGAACCAGCCTTCCAGGTAGCCAACCGGAGATGAGGATGCTCCCTCGGCGTACTCACGCAGCCAGACTTCCAGAAATCCGACGCATCCATGGCCGTCGATGCAAGCGACGAACACGGCCCAGTCCTCCTGGTCGTCTAGAATTTTTTCAACCTCGTCGGCATTCAGAGCCGGTTCGATTTCCCACATGCGCGCACGGAGGCGTTTGTAGTCTTGGACGTTGGGATGGGAGGGCGCAAGCCGAGCGATGGTGGCATCTGAAATTTCTGGCACTCGGGTTAGACGCGGAAGCGAGCCATAAGGGTGCTAAAGATACAACGGATCATGCTTCACGGCGCAGCTACCGCGAAGGTGTTACGGCAAAACACTCAGATTTCGGGACGATCTAGCAACCGTAGTCTCGTATTGTTGGTTAGGCTGAGCAACACCGCTAAATTGGAGAACAATACAGTGACCGCAGTTGAAACATATAAAAGCACCCAGTGCCCGGTTCATTACAGAACCGTCCGCATCGACAACCAAGACATCTTCTATCGCGAGGCGGGCCCGCGGAATGCCCCCGTAATCCTGCTTCTGCACGGGTTTCCAACCTCGTCTAACATGTTCCGGAATTTAATTCCCCGGCTTGCCGGTTCTTTTCGGCTGGTGGCGCCCGACTATCCCGGCTTCGGTCAGAGCAGCATGCCGGATCACACCACATTCGAGTACACATTCGAGAACTTCGCAAACATCATGAAGGGTTTTGTCGAGTCGCTCGGATTGAAGAAGTACACGCTGTACGTTATGGATTACGGCGCGCCTGTAGGCTACCGGCTCGCGCTGCTGGATCCCGAGCGAGTCACTGGGCTTATTGTGCAGAACGGCAATGCCTACGAAGAGGGGCTGCGGGAATTCTGGGATCCCATCAAGAAGTATTGGGCCAAAGCAACACCGGAGAACAGAACCGCTTTGCATTTCCTGGTGGATCCGAAATCGACTCGATGGCAGTATGAAAACGGTGTGGCGGACGCTTCGCTACTGGACCCGACCACCTGGCTGGTGGATCAAGTTGGCCTCGATCGGGCCGGAAATCGGGACATCCAGATGGATCTGATGCATTCCTACGGAACCAATGTGCCTCTCTATCCGGAGTTCCAGGCGTTCTTCCGGAAGTATCAGCCGCCAACGTTGATTGTGTGGGGCAAGAACGACTTTATCTTTCCCGCGGAAGGCGCCCCACCGTATCGCAGCGATCTAAAAAATGTGGAAACCCATATGTTAGACACCGGCCATTTCGCGCTGGAGACCCATGGCGAAGAGATCGCATCCCGTATTGAAGAGTTCTTCCTGAAGCAGAATCCGAAGCGTTAATGCCGCATCGAAAGAAGCACGTGCCGGTCTTAGGGCCGGCACGCTGAGAGGTGGTTGTCGATGGCACACAACTTCGGAGCCCTGGTTTTTACTCCTCTTGTCAAAGCGCTGCAGGAGAAATATGGCAGCCGGCGTCAGTACGCGCGCGTGGAAGGAGGCGGCGCTTCACCGGATCGCTTGGGACCCGACGAATCCGCATTTATTGCCGAGAGGGACAGCTTTTACATGGCGACTGTGGGCGCGACGGGATGGCCATATATCCAGCATCGCGGCGGCCCGAAAGGGTTTCTTAAGGTCATTGACGATCGCACAATTGCCTTCGCCGATTTCCGCGGGAACAAGCAATACATCACTACCGGGAACCTCGGCAGCGACGATCGGGTGGCTTTGATTATGGTCGACTATCCGCATCAGGCACGCCTGAAGATTTTAGGCCGCGCTGAGGTCTTCGAGGGAGAGCCTGGGCGGGAGTGGATCGCGCGTCTTCGCGAGCCGGGGTACAAGGCAGCGATCGAGCGAGCCTACGTGATTAAAGTGGAAGCGTTCGACTGGAACTGTCAGCAGCACATAACGCCGCGTTTCACGGAAGAACAGATTCGGGAAGCGCTGGCGCCGTTTGAACGCCGCTTACAAGATTTAGAGAAAGAGAACGAAGAGTTGCGCGAACTATGCCGGCAAGTGAAACCGAAGATGGCAGACGAACAGGTAGCGGGTGACCACAGCACATGAAGCTTTTACTTGGAGCAATGATTGCTTTCTTAGTCGGCGCAGGATGCCGCTATTTCGACATACCCGTGCCGAGTCCTCCGCTTCTGCCAGGAGCTCTCCTGGTGGTCGCAATGACCCTCGGATACTCGGCCATAGATCGCGCGCTGAGCCGCACGGCGGACGTCGCAACAACCAAACACCTATGCGGGGGCCCCACCGGAATCACCGTGGCCAAAAGCGCGCGGTGAGATCTTGCTCTTTGTTACGTGTGTCTCGCGACGTACAGCAGCAAGCTGAAGACGGCGGCCGGAATCCCGGCGACGGTGAGGCCGAACAGGATTCTTCGGATCAAGGGCTTGTGCGGCGACGTCGATTCCCGCAGTTCCACGCGCTCAACCGCCGTGACGCATTCAGGATGTTGCAGGTCGCGGGCGAACTCACGCGCGGTGGCGAAGCGTTTGGTACGGTCACGCTCCAGCGCGCGATAGATGGTTTCCTGCAAAGCGGGAGAGACGGCGGGAACAAGTTCGCGTGGCGGGACCGGATTCTGAACGAGACGCGCATTCATTGCCGCAAAAGCATTATCCCCGCCAAACGGCACCCGGCCTGTTAGCATTTCATAGAGCATGATGCCAACGGCATATATGTCAGACTGCTCGTCGCCTTGTCCTCCGTCGACCTGCTCAGGCGAAATATAGTCGGGAGTGCCCATGATCTGAGAGGGGATTCCGTAAGTCAGGCGCTGCGCTCCAGCTTTACCCGCGATGCCGAAGTCAATGAGCTTGATACGATCGTTCGCTTGAACAATGATGTTCTCAGGCTTCAAATCCCGGTGTACGACACCACGTTCGTGAATGTAGGCAAGTGCGTCGCAGATCCCAATGGCGATGCGTGTGGCGCGAGCGGGAGGCAACTTGCGAGTCTCATCCAGGATCCCGCGTAGCGTGTTTCCCTCGGCCCACTCCATAACCATATAGCGGCCGGAGTGACAATCGCCTTGCAAGACCTTCGCGATGCCGGGGTGATCCATTTGTTTGCCGATCTCCGCCTCGCGTTCGAATCTTTGGATAAGGATTGGATCGCCTTTCAACTCAGGATGCGGGATTTTGATGGCGACATGGCTGCCAGACCGCGTATCGGTAGCGCGGAAGATGGAGGACATGCCACTGCGGGCCGCAAGGCCCTCGATCTTATATTCGTCTAATCGATCTCCGGGATGAAGCGATGCCATATCGTTGCCGCTAACTTAGAGTAAGAGGCGGGCCATAAAAAAGGCATGAAGAAAGCATCAAGATTTCGTTAGGGTGGGCGGTTCTTCAATTTTCATGAGTTTTTTATGTCTCAGGTCCTATAGTTAGGAGTGTCACGAGAAGATTTGAGCGCGGTGCGAGCGAAGTTTGTTCGCCTGGGTCCATGTTTTCTTGCGCTAGCGGGCGTGCTCGCGTGTACCTGGATCTCCTTCCGCTTCGACCAAAATCTGGCGACGGCAGGATTTCTCTATCTCGTTTGTGTCGTTCTGGCCGCGGTCTACGGCGGGATATGGCAGGCGACACTGATTTCGGTGATCTCCGTCGCCTGTCTCGACTATTTTTTCAACGCGCCGATCTTCAGCTTCCGCGTCGAACGAATATCAAACTGGGTTGAACTGGGAGCATTTGAGTTCACTGCCGTCGTGATCAGCCGGCTGTCGAACCGGGCGCAACTGCGGGCCATGGAAGCGGTCTCCGAACGGCGCGACACCGCGCGGCTGTACCAGACAGCGCGAAGGATTCTTCTTTTCGATACCCGTGCCGACGTGGGCAGCCGAGTGACATCGCTCATCCAGGAAATGTTCGAATTACGAACGGTGGTTCTGTTCGACGCTCAGCCGGCCACGTCGTTTGCAAGCGGGAGCAAGACGCAGGGTCTGGAGCAACGAACCCGCGATGCGCACTTATTGAACAAAGACACGTTCGACACAAAAGAAGAGACTTGGTTCTGCGTCCTACGCCTGGGTGTGCGGCCAGTGGGCGGCTTAGCGCTGTGCGGAACCCACATGGGAGAGATTACGGCGACCGCCTTGGCCTCGCTCTGCGCGATCGCCTTAGAACGGGCTCGCACCATAGAAAAGCAGGCTATTGCCGAGGCGGAGCGTCAAGCGGAACGATTGCGAACGGCTGTGCTGGACGCCCTGGCGCATAAGTTCAAGACGCCTTTAACCGTAATTCGCACGGCGAGTTCCGGTCTTTTCGCGGCGGGAGAACTCTCCGAACTACAAGCTGAGTTGGTGAGTTTGATCGATCAGGAGGCCATGAAGCTAAATGAACTGGCTTCGCGCCTGGTGGGAACGCCAAGACTCGACTCCGGAGAATTCCAGCCGCAACCAGAACCTCTGCTCCTTTCACGATTGATGAAGACCGCCGTTGAAGAGCTCGACCGCGAAGCCGACCGCAAGCGCTTTCGCATCTTGGTCCCGGTGAGGGAACCCGCAGTTTTCGCGGACCGCGAACTAATTCTCACCGCGCTGGCTCAACTGGTTGACAACGCGCTGAAATATTCGCTCCCGGCGTCCCCCATTGAAGCCGGGCTAATCGTTAAGGAGACCTCTGTCGTCCTCACCGTTCGAAGCCAGGGCTTAGTCGTATCCAGCGCCGACCGTGAACGGATTTTTGAGCGCTTCTACCGGGCTCCCGGAGCACAACATTCCGCGGTTGGAACGGGGCTGGGACTGTCCATTGTCAAGACAATTGCGGCCGACCATCATGGACACGTGTGGGCGGAAGGGGAAGAGGATTATGGGACTAAATTCTCTCTCTCACTCCCCGTGGCAGGAGCGCCGCGATGACTAACGGCAGAATTCTGGTGGTGGACGATGAACCTCAAC
Source organism: Bryobacteraceae bacterium (assembly GCA_049514735.1). Taxonomy (GTDB): domain Bacteria; phylum Acidobacteriota; class Terriglobia; order Bryobacterales; family Bryobacteraceae; genus JAICMB01. The sequence continues at coordinate 381 of JBEKUT010000320.1, read as the reverse complement.
TGCGCCGCGTTCTGAGATCTACATTGTCGGCGCTCGGATTTATAGTCGCCGACGCGGAATCCGGCGAAGCCGCGTTGGAAAGAGTGCGCGAGGAGAAGTTCGATCTCATCCTGCTGGACATTAACATGCCCGGGCTGAGCGGGCTCGAGACGTGCCGGGCCATTCGCGCTAAGTCCGATGTGAGCATCCTCATGTTGACCGTTCGCGGCAGGACGGAAGACAAGATCGAAGCATTGGATTCCGGCGCGGACGGTTATGTGACCAAGCCGTTCGACGTGAATGAGCTGCTGGCTCGCATCCGTGCGGCGCTGCGGCGGGCTCCGGCGTCCGCTCTCGGTGAATCGCGAGACCTGCACTTAGCGGGCCTGGAGATTAGCTTTC
>JBEKUT010000319.1:0-8464 GCA_049514735.1 Bryobacteraceae bacterium | reverse complement strand
CGAAAAGCGTCCGTCGACGATTTTGCGAATCCATCGGCGCGCGGAACTGCCACTGAAGCTCGAAACCAAAATCCTGTTGGAATAGGAACAATGCCATTCATTGCTGGATTCGGCTCTTACCTACCTGCGAAGATCGTCGACAATTCGCAACTCGCGGAGATGCTCGGCTGCACAGCCGAGTGGATCAAAGAAGCTTCCGGCATCGAAGAGCGCCGCTATGCAGCCGGCGACGAATCGGTGGATGTCTTGGCCGCCAACGCCGGAAGTCGATGCCTGGAGCGGGCTGGTGTTTCTCCGGACCGGGTGGACCTGTTGATTGTCTCCTCGGGTTCCGGCGAATTGCGTTTCCCGGGGCCCGCGTCGATGGTGGCAAAGAGACTCGAACTGCGCGACGTCCCCGCTCTCGACCTGCCTATCGCGAGCGCGGGCGCGCTGTTCGGAATGTCGCTCGCCTCGCGGCTCACCCCACAATATGCCACGATTCTGGTGATCGCCGCCGAGAAGATGTCCACCGTCGTGATGCAGGAACCGGTAGAGAAGAACACTGCGATCCTTTTCGGGGACGGCGCTGGCGCGTGCCTGATCCGGCGCGACTCCGGGGATCTTGAAATCGTGGACTCGATCCTCCACTCCGACGGCAGCTTCGTGAACGATCTGCAGCTTGGATTCGGCCGTCCGCTCCAGATGAACGGCCGCTCAGTTATCATGCAGGCGACGCGCAAAATCCCCGGCGTCATTCTGGAATTGCTGCAGCGCAACAAAAAGACCCCCGCCGAAATCGAACGCTTCATCATGCACCAGGCGAATCAAAACCTGATCGACCGCGCCGCCAAGTCGCTCGACGTGCCCCACGACAGGTTTTATTCCAACATTCGCAATTTTGGGAACACGTCGTCGGCATCCATGCTGATCGCCGCAACAGAATGGTGGCGCGATCGCGGCGCCATGCCCGCCGGGTCGATATGCTTCGTCGTCTTCGGCGCCGGATTCCATTGGGGCGCCCTACTGGCCCAATCCACTACGCTGCGATAACGCGTTTTTCATTCAGCTTTTTCACAAGATCCCCGAAACTCTCGGCTTCCATCAACTCCGGATCGGGCTCCAGACCCAACTCGCTCGAAATGAAAGTGAGGATCTGGAGGTCGGCGATAGAAGTCCAGGTCTCGATCGTATCGCGCGTGTCGGAGTCCTTCAGCGTGCCGGCTGGCACCTCCAGGATCTCTTCCACGGCCATTTGAAAATCGGATCGCGTCATAAAGGTCCATATTACAATGCGGGTTGTGACCGTCCCAGCGGCCCTTGAACGGATCGGCATCACGCGGGCTGAGTGCATCCGGCTCGCCGCAACGATGCAGGAGGACGTTCGCACGCAGCAGCCGATTCTCGATTGGAAAAAGAAACTCGAGCTTCAGAATGACGAAGTGGAGCGGTTGGTCCTGCAGTACGTCATCGAAGACGCTCTGCCGCGCGTCGACTCACTGCCAGTTCACAGCGCGGTGAAAGGTCTGCTACGAAAAGATCTGACGAACTGGCTTCAGCGGCCCGGGCCATCCGATCCGCCGCTCGAAGCGGGAACCTATTTATTCGGCGTGGCGCTCAAGATGGCCACCTTCCGGCGCTTTCCCGCTGGCCCCATGGATTGGACCATCTCCGGTATCCCGCGTTCTTGGTTCTTGAAAATCCCTCCGCGTGAATTGCCCCCCACGCTCTACTTCATCGCCGCGAAAATGCACGGCATCAAACCCGCGATTTACACACACGTCGCAGCGCCGCCGCGCAAGCGCACGCTGGTGATCGAAAAAGAAATACGCCGCGCGTACTATCGCATGGCGAAGTCGCTCGAATTGCAGCCGCGCATGATCGGCATCATGACCGGATCCTGGGTAAACGATCCCGCGATGCTCAAAGAAATGGCGCAGCTCGCGCCGCTGAACGATCCATACCTGAACCACGGCGGATTCATAACGACGGCCGGACCCGCTCCCGCCGATTCCGGCTTCCTGGAGCGCAGCCCGGAGCGACAGAAGCGCTACGATGCGGGTGAGCTACGCCCTAAGATTGGCCTTGCAATGTGGCCGCGAGCGGCTGCGATTCGCTGGGCCGCGCAGCATCCGGAGTTGGACGGATAGTCTCGACATGCGCCGCCAGGTGCACCTTTTCGGCCGGCACGGCGATCTGGTAGCGAACCTCTTCCGCCGATTCCGCGGTTCGCGTGAAACCGAGTTGATCGAAAAGGTCGCGCACTAAACCGTTCTTCGCAGTTGGACGGAACACGCCGACAATGGTTTGAATGCCGCGCTCCTGCGCAGCCGCGATGAGATGGTCGAACATGAATTTTTCCATTTGCCTGCCGAGCACGCGGCAGCTCATCAGCCACGTATCGATCTCCCACGTGTTCGGCGCGCCGGCAGGACGGCAGAAAATCTCGCCAATCAATCCGTAATCGCCCATGCGGTCGGCGAGGTGAAACGCGCTGGCCCACGCGGACGGATCGGAAACAAGCTGCTGCACCTGCGCCTCCGTATATCGTCGTGTGGTGGCATTGAATTGGTTCGTCTTATTCGTGAGCTGTGTCACCCGAGCCAGGTTTTTCGGCGTGATTCCTTCGGCCCAAGCCCGTAATTGTAGGTGCGACAGGAATTCATCCAGAGACTCTGACGTTGCCTGCAGATGCTTGCGCGCCGCCTCACTTCGATATTGATCCGCGCGCGCCTGATCCTCCGACGACAGCGACAGAGCAAAGAAGGGACGCGCGCGATCCAAGTCCTGGACATACCGGAAGACCGATGGCCCGAGTTCGACCACCATCACATCGGGCAATTGCGAGCGCACCCATCCCCGTTCCATGGGGTTGTCGTCGAGAAAGACGAAGCTATCCAAACCGAGCGACAACTTCTTCGCGATCTCGCGAATATTGGATGCCTTGTCATTCCAGTTGGCCTCGAACGCCGCGAAATCCTCGAGACGCAACAGCATATGCCGATGCTTCTGAAAAGGCAGGCACGCATCGTCGTGATTGTTCTTCGAAGCTACCGCCAGCAATATTCCGCGGGCCTTCAGATCGAGCACGTATCGTTGCAAGCGGCTGTGCGCCTCGCCCGCTGGCGAACCAGGGCCGATCTTGATTCCGTCCAGGCCGTCCTCTCCGATGACGCCCTGCCAGAGCGTGTTATCCAGGTCAGTGATCAGCACTTTCTTCGTGAGGCCGACGACCGAGCGCGCATGCGCGGCCATCAGGTCGGCCAACTCGGGCAGACAGTCCGACGAAGGATGCTGCTGAAAGGTGTTCCATAACGTCTCATCCTGCCACTTCGATTCGGTCTGACGCTGCAGCGCGGGCGTCTCCAGAATGGAAACGTACGAAGGCGCTTCCTCTAACAGACGCTGGTTCAGCAATAGAATTACGCGCGCGCGGCCGCCCTTCAGTGATGCGCTCAGGTAGCCATAGGCATCCTCCGCTGGAAAATCGTAAGCATGCTGCACGACGTGACAACCGAAACTTTCGGAAAGCCGCTTCCACAACGCCTTTTGCCGGTCCACCACGCCCGCGACGAACTCATCCTCGTTTTCAACGAGAGCCGGCAGGCGCAAATCGCGAAAGTTGGATGGCAGGAAAACGATGCCGGGACGGAATCGCGCCAGGCCGCTGGTGGGATCCAAAATTTCCTGCTGCGCCGATCCGTACATCCCTTCATAGATTTCTGCCTTAATACGATCGCGGAAAAAACAGGTCTGTAGAACCGGAATCAACAAGCTTGTAGTGCTGGTGCCGAGCACGGCGACCCGGCCTTCACGCAGATGCAGGCTGCTCTGCGCGATAACTCTCTTGATGAACCTTTCCGCGCGAGCATAGAAAGCGTACTTGGGCCGTTGTTCCAGGGCCCGCTGCAATTGCCTGGCCGCCTCGTCCCAATTGCCAGCTTCGCTGGACGCGCGCGCCGACGCGAGCAGTTTCATGGGATCGTTATTATCAGTTTGCTGTTGTGAGTCCACTCATCCTCCGTTGCATCGTATCCGCAAAGGTCTGGCTGTTTTCGCGCAGGTCGAATCTGTTCAGGACCCTGCGGCGTCCGGCCTGGCCGATTCTAAGCCTCAGGCCCGTGTCGTCGATCAGCCTTCGCATGGCGTCCGCGAAAGCCTCGACATTCGACGGCGCTACCAGCAGCCCGTCGATACCGTTGCGTATCAGTTCCGGTATTCCTGTGATCCATGTCGCGACGCAGGGAATCTCCATCGCCATCGCTTCCATCAAAACACCCGGCACACCTTCCGCGAAACTCGCCAGCGCGAAGATGTCCGCCTGTCCGTACAATTCGTCGAGTTTCTGTTGTGATGCGAAGCCGTGAAATACAACGTACTTCTGAAGACCGCGTTTCGCGACATCGGCCTCCAGGCTCTCGCGGTCCGGTCCGCCGCCGACAATGTGCAGCAGGACATCTCTGTTGTCCCGCACCAATAAAGCGATGGCGGCGATCAGGATATGCTGCGCCTTCACCGGCGCCAAACGGCCCACGCAAATCACCTCAACCGGCGATACGCCGCGGCGAAACGGACGCGCCGCGAATATTTCCGGGTCGACGCCCATGTATACGACTTCAATCTTCTCCCAGTCTGCCGTATCGGACGACTTCATGAGCTGGCTGCGCGCGTAGTGGCTGATGGCGCGCACGAAAAGCGAGGCGGCCACTTTTTCTCGAATCCAGAATCCCGCCGGATCGTTGAACTCGTCGGGACCGTGGAACGATATTGATATTTCGATATCGAAAACGCGTTTCGCAAAAAGAGCCACGGTTGAAGAATAATGCGTGTGTAGATGCGTGACACCTTCCCGGCGCATCCATTGGCCGACAATCAGCGCCTGCACTAAATACGCGAGATTTCTGGTCAGTTGCCGCGGACGGAAACGGCTCAATCCGGCGGCATAGATGGCCCCTCGTACCAGACGCGCCGGGCTCGAAAATAGCGTCGCCATAACTGCCGAAAAGGCCCCGTCAAAACCCTGCGGATTCACATAAAAAGTCCGCCCGGCTTCGTCCTTTTCCTCTGCGGACAACTGGTCCATGGGCCGGTCCGGTGCGCGAATCGAAGCCGTCAAAATGTCGAAGCGGGTCCGCAGAAAGCGCACTTCCCGGAGGATCACCGCGTGATTGATCGCCGGGTGTTGGGCGATAAGTACAGCAATTCTAGGGGCCTGCAAAATACCAGAGTAACAGTCAGCGGCCCTATTTTCCGTACGAGGGTTTCCCGCTCCGATTACCCTCGATCGCGCGGGATAACATGGGGCGTGGACCTTCCTGTCAATCCGCCGATCCTGCCGATGCTCGCCAAACGAGTTGACGACTTACCCGCCGGCGGGTCGTGGATTTTCGAACCGAAGTGGGACGGATTCCGCGCACTGGTCTTTCGCGACCGGGATGAGATCCAGATCCAGAGCCGCGATGAAAAGCCGCTCAATCGCTATTTCCCGGAATTGGTTGAGACGCTGCAGGCGCAGTTGCCCGCGCGCTGCGTGCTCGACGGCGAGATCGTGATCGCCCAAAATGGCGCGCTCGATTTCGAGTCGCTACAGCTACGCCTGCATCCGGCGGCATCGCGCGTGAAGCTGTTGTCGAAGCAGATTCCGGCGTCGATCGTTTTCTTCGATTTGCTCTCCGAAGGCGACCGCGATCTGCGGGGCGAGCCTTTCGAAGAGCGGCGTCGCGAGTTGGAAGCGCTGGTTGCGAACGCTACGCCTCCCGTCCATCTGACGCCGGCCACGCGCGACTCGAATGTCGCGGCGGATTGGTTTCGCCGCTTCGAGGGCGCCGGTCTCGACGGCGTCATCGCCAAGCCCATCGCAGGGACCTATGAGCCGAATAAGCGCGTGATGCTCAAGATCAAACACGAGCGCGATTGTGATTGCGTGGTCGCGGGGTTTCGATGGTACAAGAAAGGCGATCGCACGGATGTCGGCTCGCTGTTGCTCGGGCTCTATGACGATTCCGGCGCGTTGCAGCACGTTGGAGTGTGCGCGAGCTTCACGGATGAGAAGCGGCGTGAGCTGGTCGAATTCCTGTCGCCGTATCGCGAAAATGCGCTCGCCAGTCATCCATGGAAACAATGGGCCGGCCAGTCGCCCGAGGGCCGCATACCAGGGGGTCAAAGCCGTTGGAGCCAAGGAAAAGACCTGTCATGGGAGCCGTTGCGGCCGGAGCTGGTTGTGGAAGTCGCGTATGAGCACATGCAGGGTTCGCGCTTCCGGCACATGGCGCATTTTCGAAGATGGCGCACGGATAAGAAGCCGACTGACTGCACGTATGAGCAGCTCGAAGTAGTTCCGCCGCACGAATTGGCTGCGATTTTTGCGGCTGGCCGCTGAGACTACGCGCGCTTTTTCGAAGCCCGCTTGGCGTGGGCTTCGCGCCATTCCCGCGTCGGATCGTCGTCCGGATCGGGCGTTTCCTGCGGCGGCCGGATCTCTTCAGGCACATGTCGAAGGTTCACGCGTATCCGCGTCCAGGTGGATGAACGCCCTCGCATGGAGTCGACCAAGACATCGTCGACGGCGAGGTGTTTCGCGGCGTCCGGATAGTTGGTTTTCCATCTTTCCAGACCCGCGAGCGCGGCCTCTTTATCGGGAGAATTCGCCACTGTCAGAAGGGGCATCTTCGATCGCGGGGCCTTCTTGGCGGCGGGCTTGGCGGCAGCGGACTTGGCGCGGGAGGGCATGACGCGCGGCGCTTCTCCCTCCATTTTCCGAAAATGCGGCGGCCACGGCGCGTCGGCCAGCCCGGACGCTTCGTCTTTGTCCGCGAGTTCCAGAAGTTTTTCGAGCGAACCGGCAGCGGCGTCCATGCCGGCGTGAGGATCGCCGATTTCTTCAAAACGTTTCGGCACGGTGAGGATCGTGAAGCCAGCCGGTTCGCAATCGGGAACCTCATGCCAGTGCAACGGTGTCGACACGCGGGCGTCCGGAAGCGGGCGTACCGAATAGGCGGAACACGTGGTCCGATCCTTTGCATTCTGGTTGTAATCGAGGAACACACCATGGCGCTCCTCTTTCCACCATTTCGAACTTGCCAGAGCGGGCACGCGCCTCTCGACTGCCCTCGACAAAGCCACGGCGGCGCGGCGCACTTCGCCGAAGGTCCAGCGTGGATGGATTCTCACGTTTACGTGCATCCCGCGCGATCCGCTGGTCTTGGGCCAGCCCTGAAGCCCCATCTCTTCGAGAAAGGCCTTCACCTCCATGGCGACGTTGCGAACATCCGCCCAACTTACGCCGGGACCGGGGTCGAGATCGACGCGCAGTTCGTCGGGATGATCGAGATCGGCTGAGCGCACGGGATGCGGGTGTAGCTCGATGCAGCCCAGATTGACGATCCAGGCGAGTCCTGCGGCATCGTCGACAACCAGTTCTTCCGCAGTGCGGCCTGAAGGGAAGGAGAGCGTCACGGTTCGCAGCCACGCCGGACGCTCGGTGGGCGCGCGCTTCTGATAGAACGCCTCACCCTCGGCGCCATTCACGAAGCGCTTCAGCACGATGGGACGGTCTCGAATTCCCGCCAGTGCGCCAGGCGCAACCGACAGGTAGTAATTTACGAGATCGATTTTCGTGACCTTGGTCTGCTTCGAAAAATACAATTTGGCGGGATGCGTCACGCGAACTTCGCGTCCTTCGATGGAGAGCACCTCAACGTCTTCTTGTTTAGCCACAAAATCAGGCTACACCGACTCGGGATACACTTTCATTGCAATGCCACGAGCTTGTGTTTTCCTCGACCGGGATGGCGTGATCAACCAGAAACCTGCACCTCACGATTACGTCCGCACCTGGAGCGACTTCAAGTTTCTTCCAAACATTTCCGATTGGATTCGTATTTTCAACGCGCTAGGCTATTTGGTCATCGTGATCAGCAATCAACGCGGCGTGGCGCGCGGTCTCATGACGGCTGCCGATGTCGAGAAGATTCACAGCAACATGGTCGCGGAACTGGCGCGGCGCGGCGCGATTGTCGACGATATTTTCTACTGCCCGCACCAGGACGGCGAATGCAATTGCCGGAAACCGCTTCCGGGACTTGTGATCCAGGCGCAGGAGAAGTGGGATCTGGATTTGTCCAAGTCGCTGCTGATCGGGGATTCAGATGCGGACGAGCAACTTGCCGCGGCGTGCGGGATACGTTTTCTAAGAGCTGCGGACGGCCAGTTGGTTTAGATAAATCTCGCCCATGCGGCGAGCCGCGGCCTCGCGCGAAAAGGTTGATCGGACGAAGGCTTCTGCTTGAGTAGCAAGGTCCTGGCGGAGCGCAGGATTATCGATCAGCCTGCGTAACGTCGCCGCAAGATCTATCGGATCGGCGACGCGAAAGAGCATTCCAGTTTGCTCCGGACGCACAAGCTCGGGATTGCCGCCGACATCGGACGCCACGACGCAACAGCCGCACGCCATCGCTTCCATCAATGAATTGGACAAAGCTTCGCT
>JBEKUT010000318.1:0-8788 GCA_049514735.1 Bryobacteraceae bacterium | reverse complement strand
GAATTGGCTCAATGCTGTCGGCTTGACGGCGTTCGTTCTCAAATACCGGCTCGGCCCTCGCTATCATCACCCCATCGAACTCGGGGATGCACAACGCGCGATCCAAATCGTTCGATCACGCGCGGCCGAGTTCGGCGTTTCACCTGATCGCGTCGGCCTGATGGGATTCTCCGCCGGCGGCCATCTGGCCGCAACTACTGGCACTCACTTTGACGCGAATACGCGTCCGGCCTTTTTGATCCTGGGCTACCCCGTGATTTACTTCACGGGTCCGTATGTCCACAAAGGATCAGTCAGGAATCTGCTCGGAGATAATCCCGATCCGAAGCTGCTCGAAGACCTCTCGGATGAGCTTCGCGTCACGGCGCAAACTCCACCGACCTTTCTGTTCACAACCAGCGCGGACACCGGAGTGCCAGCGGAAAACAGCATCGCGTTTTACCTCGCGCTGCACAAAGCCGGAGTCCCTGCGGAGTTGCACGTCTTTGAAAAAGGACCGCACGGCGTCGGGCTCGACTTTGGCGATCCCGAGCTTGGAGAATGGCCGATGCTGCTCGTGAACTGGATGCGCGGCCGCGGTCTATTGAGTAAATAGTGAAGACCATCCATCTGCCGCTTCTACTAGTGCTGCCGCTGCCTTGGACGCACGCGCAAGGAACCGTGCCTACGTTCCAGATCGCCGTCGGCCAGAGTTCTTATACGCTCGTGGGCCGCGATCCAGCGCTCGGAGGTGTCACGACCATCCCCGCCGTGCTCGTGCCGATCAGACTGGTATTCGAGTCGAAGAAGTTCATGATGGACGCGACCCCGGACATTCCGCGCATCCGTCTTTCGCCTGTCTTCTCGAAGTTCGACTTTCCTTCCAGCGGCAAGACACAATATGCCGACGCCATGCTGCGAACCACATTTCCGAAGGCCGATGGATGGCACACGCTGCTCGGCAAGCCGGAGGTGAAGATCGTGACGATCGGCATTCCTGTCGGCTACGGCTACATTCTCAGCTCGAAAAGGGAAGCCGCGAGCATCGCGGTCGTCGATCTCGAATTTCTGCAAAAGGAACTTTTCAAGCAAGTTCCCAAACAGGATGGCAAACTCGTGGTCGCCATGACGCACAACACCATCTTCTACGCGCTCGGCGACGCAACGGTCTGCTGCACGTGGGGGACGCACGGCGTCGATTCGGCCACCGGAAACTCCTTCGTGCTCGCGTCATACCTGCACCATGCACCCACGATTGTCGAAGACGAAGACGCGCAGCCACTCACACAACAGCTCGCGGAATTCATCAACGATCCGGCGGGTAACAAGTTTCCTGCATGGACGCGTCCGGCCTCCATGCACCCCGGCGATCAGGGCCGCTGCGGAGGCGCCGGTGTTGCTTCCACCTACTTCCTTCTCGAACCCACGGACACGAACCTCAAGAACAATTTCCCCGCGTCGAAAGCGTTTGTCGCGCAGACGGGCGGAACTGCTTATCACCTGCAGAACGTCGCGCTGCTGCCTTGGTATACGGGCGCGTCCGCGAATCTCGGCACTACTTACAGCTTCCCCGACGCGCAGGCGCTGACCGAAAGCGCCAAGCCGTGCCCGGTGCGCACTCGCGATTCCGCTCCTCCTTTGCCGACGGCTGCGGCAATTCCGTTGAGCGGCCCGTCTAACGGACATCAACTCATCGGCTATTGGGAAGGTTATGGCGCCGCGGGTTCCACCATCCCGCTTCGCGAAATCTCGGGGCAGTGGGACGTCATCATCGTCGCCTTCTCAACGCCCGATAAGAACGCGCCGGAAGGGACCATGCAGTTCCACACGCCCGCTGGACTCGATACGGATCAATTCAAGACCGACATTGCATTCGTGAAAAGCCAAGGGAAAAAGGTGATGATTTCGCTCGGCGGGGGCGGCCAGCACTTCACGCTCGCCGATCCCAAGCGCGTTCCGAATTTCGTCTCGTCTGTGACGCGCATTGTCACCGACTACGGCTTCGACGGCATCGACGTCGACTTCGAAAGTCCGTCGCTCTCGATCCAACGCGGAGACACGGACTTCAAGAATCCCACCACGCCATCGATCGTGAACCTTATCTCGGCGCTGCGCCAGTTGCACGATCATTTTGGCCCGCGCTTCATGATCAGCCTGGTGCCCGAAGGCACCCAGATCCCCGCTGGTTATCCCAGCTACGGCGGCCAGTTCGGCTCCTATCTTCCGATCGCGCATGCCCTACGGGACATTCTCTCGTTCATCGACGTGCAGGACTACAACACGCCGCCGCTCGAAGGTCTCGACGGCGAAATCTATCAAGCCGGGTCAGTGGACTATCACGCCGCCATGACCGAGCTTCTGCTGCACGGCTTCAACGTGGGCGGCGATCCCAAACATTTCTTCCCACCCATGCCGGCCAATAAAGTTGCGGTCGGTTTCCTCATCGGCGACACGACGCCGGCCATCGTGAGTGAGGCGATGGACTACATCATCACCGGCAAAGCTCCCGCTGGAACGAAATACAAGCTGCGCGAGCGGCGCGGCTACCCCGGCATGATCGGCGCTATGTTCTGGACCATTGACGGCGACCGGCGCGAGAATTACAAGTTCTCCAATGTCGTCGGCCCTCAGCTACACAACTATGCGAGAACGAAATAATCTACTCGCAACGGCAGGGATTGATCGTTTGTAGCCGTTAGGCTACAATCGGGCAATGGATCTCGGCGGATACACACTCCTTGCGGTACTACGTCGGCGCGAATGGCAAAAGTCCGTTTGCGGATTGGCTGTGGTCTTTGCCGGACAGAAATGCAGTTGCCCGCGCGCAGATTCGCCTGGAGCGCCTGCGCCTCGGCAATTTCGGCGATGTCCGTTCCTTGGGAATGGGACTCTCTGAAGTACGTAGCGATAGCGGCCCAGGATACCGCGTTTACTTAATGCTTGAAGGCAAGTCCATGGCGGTGCTTCTTTGCGGTGGGGACAAAGCCACTCAGAAAAAGGACATTCGCAGGGCGAGAGAATACGCGATAGATTACCGGAGGAGGACAGATGCCTAGAAGTGCACCGTATGACGACCTTCTGATCGACATGCTTAAAGACGAGGAGCGAGCGCTCGCCTATCTGAATGCAGCGCTTGACGAGCAAGATCCCAGAGTCTTTCTAATAGCCGTCCGCAATGTTACGCAGGCCCAAGGAGGCATCGCACAGGTCGCGTTGCGTTCCGGTCTCAATCGCGAGAGTCTGTACCGGGCGCTCTCCGAGAAGGGAAATCCTAGTGTTCAGACTTTGACTGCGGTTCTGGGGGCGCTCGGAGCTCGTTTAGGCGTTGCAAGAAAAAAACGATCCGGCGGCCAAAAACCGCTCTGTAGATTCACGGCCGCACTTGGAATCCGCCCAATCTTGTCTTGGCCAGATCCGCCGGCAGTTTCGGTTAAACAATTGGCTGCGGCCTAGATGGCATGGACTTTACGATTGCTTTGAAGAAGCGAGAAGTCGAGCAGGCCGAAGCCCTGCAGGCCAAGGTAAAGTTGCAGGATATTTCGCTATATAAATCCGAAGCTTCGGGCGCTGGTCCATGCATTGGGGCCGTCGAACCGGTCCAACTTAGCGCCGAGCTTGATTCGGAAGTGGAGCACAAGGATTCGTCAGGAGTGCATTTCGCAGTCACGCTACGGGTGGCTTGCGACAGTCCGTTGACGTTCCACATCCAAGCAACTTATCTGGCGCGATATCAGTTTGCAGATCAAACGCTGCCCTCATCCAAGAAAGAACTGGAGGCCTTCCGGAAGAGTTATGCCGTTCTAGCTGTGTGGCCCTATCTTCGCGAATTTGTGCAAACGATCGCCGCCAGGATGGGATTCCCTACCGAACCTCTTCCACTTCTGCGCGTGGTTTCCCGTGAGGGTTGAAACTTTCAGCGGAACTCCCTTTACACCGGAAGATTTCTATGTACAATGTAAACAAGGCACGGAGGAGCCCGCGCCAAATTCTAGTGTTTCGAAACATTCTCGCGTTTACCACGGTCCAATTCGCATCCTAAGTATGAGCGCTCTTTCATGAAGCGTTACGTCGAGCTGACTAAGCCGCGCATCACTTGGCTCATTCTCATGAGCACGGGCATCGGGTACTTCTTCGGCGTGCGCGCGACTGGCGCGGTGGCGTGGCACTGGCTGGCGTTGTTTCACACGATCGTCGGCACAGGACTGATCGCATCCGGCACAGCAGCCTTGAACCAATGGTACGAGCGCGAGGCCGATGCCAAGATGCGCCGCACGCAGGCGCGTCCTTTACCGTCGGGCCGCATTACGCCGCGCAATGCTCTCTCTTTCGGAATCGCAATCTCGGCCCTCGGCTTCCTGGAACTCGTGCTCGGCGTAAACCTGCTCACCGGACTTTTGGGTCTCTTCACTCTCGCGACTTACCTGTTCGTCTATACGCCTCTGAAACGGCGTTCGCCGCATTCGACAACCATCGGCGCGATACCAGGAGCCATGCCGCCCCTCATCGGTTACGCCGCGGCAAGCGGCACCCTGGATGCGAACGCATGGATACTTTTCGCCATTCTATTTCTGTGGCAGTTCCCGCACTTCTACGCGATCGCCTGGATGTATCGCGAGGATTATGAGCGCGCCGGCATCCGCATGCTGCCCGTCGTAGAACCGGACGGCGAATCGACAGCCCGGCAGATCTTCATATACTCGCTGATTCTCCTCCCGATCAGCCTGGTACCGAGTCTGCTTGCGATGACTGGCACCATTTATCTGGTCGGCGCGGTGGCGCTCGGTGCGTACTATATTTATTCGAGCACGCGAGTCCGCTTCCACCGCACGCGCCAACAGGCCCGCCAGGTTTTGTTCGCTTCCATCGTGTACTTGCCACTGTTGTACGGGCTCATGCTGATCGACCACATGGCATGAAGCTCGCGGTATTCCTTGTCCTGACCTCACTATTAGCTGGATGCGCCGCTCGTCGAACCGACCCGGATTTCGGCACTGTGCCCGAGTTTCAATTGACGGCCCAGGACGGCCAGCCCTTCGATAGCAAGGTCCTTAAGGGGAATATCTGGGTCGCGGATTTCATGTTCACAACTTGTCCCGGCCCGTGTCCGCGCATGACTTCGCAGATGCATCAGATTCAAGAGGCCACGTGGAAGATGCCCGATGTGAAGCTGGTCTCTTTCACAGTCGATCCGGCGCGCGATACTCCGCAGCAACTCGCGCTCTACGCCAAGGCGCATCACGCCTCGCCGGAGCATTGGTATTTCCTCACCGGCCCGCAACCTTCTCTGAATCATTTGGGACTGGACGTGTTTAAACTGAATAGCGTCGATGGAACGCTGGCGCACAGCACCCGCTTCGCGCTGGTGGACAAGGACTCCCATATCCGCGCCTTCTATGACACGTCGGAGCCGGATTCGATTCCCAAGATCGTGGTGGACATTCACAGATTGGCGAAGGAATAATCGCCCCATGAAAATCTGGGATCCCAAAGAATACGACGCGCGCCATCACTACGTCACTGATTATGGCGCCAGCCTGATCGGCATGTTGAATCCACAGCCCGGCGAGCGCATCCTCGACCTTGGTTGCGGAACAGGTCACCTCACTCACGAGATCGCGAAAACGGGCGCCGTAGTGGTGGGCATCGATAGCTCCGCGGAAATGATCGCGAAGGCTCGACAGGATTATCCCGAGATCGAGTTCCGCGTGGCGGACGCCGCCGCGTTTCAAGACGCCGAACCGTTCGATGCGGTGTTCTCGAATGCCGTGCTGCATTGGATTAAACCGCCGGAGCCCGTCGCCGAGGCGATTTCCGCCGCACTGAGACCGGGTGGACGTCTGGTGGCGGAGTTCGGCGGCAAGGGCAACGTTCGCAGCATCACGAGCCTGGTGGAAACGCATCCCTGGTATTACCCCAGCATTGCCGAATACTCGACGCTGCTCGAGCGCAGTGGCCTGGAGACGGTAACCGCGGCGCTGTTCCCGCGTCCTACTCCGGTCGAAGGAGAAAACGGCCTTCGCGATTGGCTCAAAATGTTCACGTCTAGCTTTTTGCCTGAAGATCGCGCGCCGGAGTTCGAACGCGCACTGCGTCCCAAGCTTTACCGCGACGGCGTCTGGTACATGGACTACGTGCGTCTTCGAATCACGGCCGTCAAACCAGCGCAGCGCTGACTCATGGGCAAGGTGCTTGCGTTCGACCTTGCAGTACGCAACGCCGTTCACCAGCACGCCTCGCCGCCTCTCACCAACGCCATGCTGACCATGAGCTTCATCGGCGAGCCGTACATCGTCCTGCCGCTGACGGCCTTGGCATGCCTCCTCTTCTGGCGAGCGGGTCTTGCCCACCGGGCGCGGCTTCTCATTATCGCGATGGGCGGCGAAGTTATCCTGGAACAGACGATCAAAGCGATGGTTCACCGTCCACGGCCCGAACCTTTCTTCCACTATCCGTTGCCAACGTCGTACAGTTTTCCGAGCGGTCATGCTTTCGCTTCCACGGTTTTCTTCGGGATGCTGGCGGCGCTGATTTCGCCGCTGCTGTCGTCCGTCTGGCAGCGGATTCTTATATTCCTCGCCGCAATAGTGATGGCAACGGCTATCGGATTTTCCCGCGTCTATCTTGGCGTCCATTATCCAAGCGATGTCATTGCCGGATATTTGGGCGGCCTGGCGTGGCTTTACACGCTGTCTGTGGTCAAATCCTTGTAATGGTCGCAGCTCATCGCGCGGCACTCATCGTCAACCCGAAATCCGGCGCGTTCGGACGTAGCAACCACCCTGCTGAGATCGCTTCTGTTCTATCCGCGGCCGGCATCGAAAGCTCGATTTCCGTGATCAAAGAGCGGCAGAGCGCCGCGATATTGGCGCACCACGCCGTTCGCGATGGCTACGAAACGGTCGTCGCGTGCGGAGGCGACGGGACTATCAGCCAAGTAGCTTCGGCTCTGGTGGGCACAGGTTCCGCGCTAGGAGTTCTCCCAGCCGGCACTCTGAACCATTTCGCGAAAGACATGCACATCCCGCTCGACCTCATGGAAGCCGCGCAGGTCATCGCACGCGGGAAGACCGATCTGATCGATATGGGCGAGGTAAACGGAAGGCATTTCGTGAACAATTCCAGCCTCGGCATTTACCCCAACGTCGTCACGGATCGCGAGCGCCGGCGCAAAACGGGATTGAACAAGTGGATCGCATTCGGCCTGGCCATCCTGCAGGTGCTGCGGCGCGGCGCTTTCCTCGATGTGCGCATCGACGCGAAAGGCAATTGCTTCGCGGCGCACACGCCCTTCGTCTTCATCGGCAACAATGAATACGAGATCCGCGGCCTGAATATCGGGACGCGGAAATCGCTCAACGTGGGAAAGCTTTATCTGTACGTCGCAGCGCCCGTCACACGATGGGGACTTGTACGCATGGCCGCAACCGCGCTGCTTGGCCGTATCGATCAAAGCGGGTGCTTGCAAATGACTTGCGTCGAAGAAGCGTGGATCGAAACCAGACGCCGCCGTGTTCGCCTTTCGAACGACGGGGAGATGCTGCGTCTGCATGCGCCGCTTCATTACGTGCTTCGCCCGCGCGCTTTAAAGGTGATCGTGCCCTAATTCATGCGTACTCTGGTGCATCTTTCGGACCTGCACTTCGGACGCCTCGATCCGGCGATCCTCGCGCCGCTTCGCAGCTCTGTGCGGGAGATCGCGCCGGCTCTCGTAATCGTCTCTGGAGACCTGACGCAACGCGCCCGCGCCGAAGAGTTCGAGCAGGCGCGCGACTTTCTGAAGACGCTGCCCGATCCTCAGATTATCGTGCCCGGCAACCATGACGTCCCGCTGCGTAATCTTTACGCGCGATTCCGCTTGCCCCTGCGTGAGTATCGGCGCTTCATCACTGAGGATCTCGATCCGTTTTATCTTGACGATGAAATTGCGGTGTTGGGCATCAACACGGCGCGCTCACTGATCTGGAAGAATGGCCGCGTCAATGTCCGGCAGATCAATCATATTGAAGAGCGTTTCTGCGACGTCACAAACGCTGTAAAAGTGCTGGTGACGCATCATCCTTTCGATCTGCCCGAACAGCACGGCCGCGGCGATCTGGTGGGCCGCGCCCGCCGCGCCATGATTCAGATCGCACGCTGTAATATCGATCTGCTGCTGGCCGGCCACTTTCACGTAAGCCAGAGTGGACGCACCGCGTCGCGCTATCAGATCCCCGGACATTCCGCGATCTTCGTTCAGGCCGGGACCATTTCTACACGGGCGCGCGGCGAGGTGAATTCGTTCAACGCGCTTCGCGTCGATAAGAATCGGATCGCCGTCGAAAGATATGCATTGTCAAGCGAAGGAAATTTCCGCCCCGCCTCGGAACAATCTTGTATGCACTCCGACGGGCTGGAAATGACGATGCGTTACACTGTCGAAGACTCCACACCGGCGTGCTGCCATCGCGATGCCTGCCGCAGAACCTATAATTCAACGTGAAATGAATCGGCATGCCGGAGAGCAGTCTCGCGCCCGTTCGGTTTTGCTGGCGCTCTCCGGACCATTAGCGCTGGTGCTCATCGTCATCGGCTTCTTCTGGAAGCTCGTTTTGACGAACCAGTATAGTTGGCTCGAATCGCCCGACATCGCGAATCAGGTGGTTCCATGGTTGAATTTCCAGGCCCAGCAGTATCATCTGGGACGCTTTCCGATGTGGGATCCATTTCTGTTCGGAGGCCAGTCCCTGATCGGGCAGGCTCAGCCCGGAGTAGCGTATCCGCTGAACTGGCTGCTTTTTTCGATGCCGCTGC
Source organism: Bryobacteraceae bacterium (assembly GCA_049514735.1). GTDB lineage: Bacteria > Acidobacteriota > Terriglobia > Bryobacterales > Bryobacteraceae > JAICMB01. Next base: position 19 of record JBEKUT010000318.1, on the reverse strand, counting down.
ACAACGGGCACATCAACTT
>JBEKUT010000317.1:0-8490 GCA_049514735.1 Bryobacteraceae bacterium | reverse complement strand
TACCGCTCAGCGCGCGATGGATGGCCGTTCGCAATTCAGCAGGCGTATAGGCGCGGCGGATGGACTGGCACCCGTCGGAAACGTTTAACCGCGACACAAACAAAGGTGCGAATGTTTTAAACAACGTCAGCGGAACCCGATTCCGCACCAGGTCCAGGATCACAAACCGGCGGCAGCTTCGTCCCACGTTGCGGATCATCTCGACCAGTTCGTCTTCGGGGAGGTGGTGGGCCAGACAAACGCAGATGGCTACGTCCGCTTCCGGCAACGGGTCGCGCGCAGCGTCCGCCCGCAGAATCGGAAAAGGGCGGCTCAAACGTGCCGGAGGTTTGAGGTCGACGCCGACCGCTTCCACGCCGAGCCGTTGTTGTACTTGCAGTAGAATTCCCCCGTGTCCGCAGCCGACGTCGAGTACGCGTTTTATGGGCAGCGGGTCCTGACGTACGCGATGCACCAAGCTGCTTATGTTTCCCAGAAGCTTGTGTGTACGCAGCAGGTGCCGATGTGTTCGCTCCACAACTGCATCGGGTATTCCATCGCCATCGAGAATCTCAGGATCGAACGAACGGTGCATGACAGCTCTTCTATGATAGGCCAGAAATTTTCCGGCATCGTACGAGCAGAAAATACGGGGCCACGCGCGTATCGGCAACCACGGGATAGTTCATGGCCGTCTCCTCGTTCGCATACGGTTCGGCGACCTGCTCGATCGCAAGGCCAGCGCCGGCAATCATGTTGATCCAATCGGACAAGGTGCGTTGAAACCGCGGAATTCGAAATTTTCGCAAACCGGCTTTCAACTCGCGTGGCGCCGCGGTGAAAAGCCACTCATCGATTTCGCCGTCTAAATGCTCGAAATAGCCGCCGACTTCGAGCGCCAGCGTACGCCCTTGGGCATCGCGAACATGACGCCTATGCGGCGTTGTGGAACACGGATGGGAAATCGAAAATTGAAAAAAACCGCCGGCCTTCAACACACGTGCCGTTTCCGCAAGGGCGAGATCGGGGCGAGGCATGTCCATAAGACTCATGAACGCGGCCGCGAAATGGAACGATGCGGCTTCGAACGGCAGCTTCTGAGCGCTCGCAATGGCGTAGTGAATATCCATCCCGTCGAAATCGTGAGCATGTGCGATGAAGGTCGCGCTGATGTCTATAGCGGACATGATCGCGCCGCGATTCGCCAGCAGCCGGGTGTTGTGACCCTCGCCGCAGCCAACGTCGAGACCCGCAAGGCCGCTCACATCGGGCAGCATTTCGAAGAAGGCCGGAGTGTTTACAAGATCGCGATACACGTCATAACCGCGACGCGCCAGGAAGGTCCACGCTTCGGCACTCTCGTCCCAGTAACGGCCCACTTCGCGGTCGTTCATGGAAATATTGTCTTATGAGCGAGCGCATCCCATTTCGTGTCCGGCCGATGTTGGCTACGTTAATCGCCGAGCCATTCGATTCGCCGGGCTGGGTTTACGAGGAAAAATACGATGGCTACCGGCTGCTGGCTTATAAGGAAGGATCGCGAGTGACGCTGCTATCGCGCAACGATAAGGATAAGACCGCGGCATTTTCGCCGATAGCGGCGGCTATCGCGCAATTACCTTCGCGGACGCTGCTGCTGGATGGCGAAGCCGTGGTCTTCGATCGCAAGCGTGTGTCGCGATTCCAGCTTGTGCAACAAGGTGGTGAGTCTATGTTCGCGGTGTTCGATTGCCTCTATGACGACGGCAGGGATCTGCGCAAGGAGCCCGTGTCTGCGCGGCGGACGGCGATGGAAAAGGCGGTTGATGGGGCGAAGGTGTTGTTTGCATCACGCCGGCTGGCAAAGAACGGATTAGCCGCCTTTCAACAGGCCGTGAAACACGGGTTTGAAGGCATAGTTGCTAAAGAGGAAGCGTCGCCTTACGTCGAAGGCCGGTCGAAGAAGTGGGTCAAGGTTAAGATTCACCAGGAAGACGAATTTGTGATTGGAGGTTTTAGCGCGCCCGCTGGCTCGCGAAAACATATCGGCGCGTTATTGCTCGGTGTCTACGAAGATTCCAAGCTCAGCTATGTCGGGAAAGTTGGTACAGGTTTCAGCGCAAGCACGCTCGCCGATCTCAGCAAGAAATTCCAACCTTTAATCCGCGCGCAATCTCCATTCAGCGATCCGCCTCGTGAACGCGACGTTACCTGGCTCGCGCCGCGGTTCATCGCGCAAATCGCGTTTCAGGAATGGACCGCGGACCGCAAACTTCGCCAACCTGTTTTTCTCGGATTACGCGACGACAAGGAGCCGTTAGAGGTCGTACGCTAAAATTAGCGTTAATGCCCAAACCACAGAAGGTGGCGCTCGCCTATTCAGGCGGGCTCGACACGTCCATCATCATCCCTTGGCTCAAAGAGAATTATGGCTGCGAGGTCGTTGCGGTGTGCGGCGACATCGGCCAGGGTGACGACGAACTGAACGGCCTCGAAGAGAAGGCTCTCAAAACCGGCGCGTCGGAAGTTCACATTTCCGACATGCGCGACGAGTTTGTCACTGAATATCTTTGGCGCTTAGTCAAATCCGGCGGCATCTACGAACACAAATATCTGCTGGGCACTTCGATCGCGCGTCCGCTGCTGGCTAAGAAGCAGGTCGAAGTCGCGCTTGCGACTGGTTGCGACGGCCTCGCGCACGGCTGCACGGGGAAGGGAAACGATCAGGTCCGTTTCGAGCTGACTTATAAGGCCCTCGCGCCGCATCTTCCTGTCATTGCGCCGTGGCGCGAATGGGACATCGTCTCGCGCGAGGACGCGATCGAGTATGCGAAGAAGCACAACGTGCCGGTCTCGCAGACGACGACCAAGATCTACAGCCGTGATCGAAATATCTGGCACATCTCGCACGAAGGCGGAGCGCTGGAAGATCCGGCCAACGGCGCGCCCGATGAAATCTGGATGCTTACGAAGAGTCCTAAAGAGGCGCCTGATAAGGCGACGGATGTCACTATCGGCTTCGAGAAAGGTGTTCCTGTTTCTGTGGACGGCAAGCGTCTTCCCGCCGTGGAATTGCTCGAGACGTTGAATCGCATCGGCGGCGAGAACGGTATCGGCCGTGTCGATCTTGTTGAGAATCGCTTCGTCGGAATGAAATCGCGTGGTTGTTATGAAACTCCGGGCGGCACGTTATTGATGTATGCGCATAATGAGCTGGAATCTTTGACGCTGGATCGACAGACGTCTCACTATAAGCAGCAACTCGCCCTCGATTACGCGGAGATGGTGTACGCCGGCCTGTGGTTCGTGCCGTTGCGTGAAGCACTGGACGCCTTCTTCGACGCGATCGGCACCACTACGACCGGCGAAGTAACGTTGCGGCTTTATAAGGGCAATATCGAACCGGCCAGCCGCAAATCGCCGCACTCGCTTTACTCGCTGAACATCGCCAGCTTCACTATGGGCGCGGAATACGATCAGAAAGACGCACGCGGCTTCATCAACCTGATCGGTCTTCCCATCAAGGTGCGAGCTCTCGCCGCGGGCAAATGAAGCTCTGGGGCGGCAGGTTCGAATCGGGGCCGTCGGAGGTCTTCGAGCGTTTTTCGGAATCGCTGCATTTCGACAAGCGGTTGTTGGATGTCGATATCCGAGGTTCGCTGGCGCAGGCACGGGCGTTGGAACGGGTGGGCATCCTCACTGTTGACGAACGGGATCGCATGCTTGCGGCGCTCGAACAGATCCGCGAAGAATCTCGCTCGCCGCAGTTCTTCGATGGGGCGGCCGACGAAGACGTGCACACGGTTGTTATTCGAAAGTTGAAGGAACGCGTTGGGAGCCTCGCGGATAAGATACATACCGGGCGGTCACGCAACGATCAGGTCTCCCTCGACACGCGGCTCTGGCTACGGGAGCAGATCGATTTGACGGTTGGATTGCTGCACGCATTCTTGCGGGCGCTGTTGAAAATCGCGCGCGAGTATCCGGACGCAATTATTCCTGGTTATACACATACCCGTCGCGCGCAACCGGTGCCGTGGGCGCACTATATCCTCGCGTACTTCGAAATGTTCTGGCGGGACCGGGAGCGGTTCTTCGACGCTCGACGGCGGGTTAATGTGATGCCGCTCGGTTCCGGCGCGTTGGCCGGCAGCGGCTTCCCTGTGGATCGAGCGGGCATTGCGCGTGAGCTGGGTTTCGACGAGATTACGCGAAACAGCATGGATGCTTCGGGCGATCGTGATTTTGTTCTGGATTTTTTGTATGCGGCGTCGACCACGATGCTGCATCTCAGCCGTTTTGCCGAGGACTGGATTTTATACTCGGGCGAAGAATATCGCTGGATCGAACTGGGCGATGACGTGACCAGCGGATCCAGCATTATGCCGCAGAAAAAGAATCCCGATTCGCTGGAGCTGATTCGCGGTAAGTGCGGCCGGGTGTTCGGGTCATTGAGCTCTCTCTTTGTCACGATGAAGGGCACGCCGATGACTTACAATCGCGACATGCAGGAGGATAAGGAGCCGTTGTTCGACGCCGCCGATCAGGTTGCCGGCTCTCTTGAGATGGCGCGTGTGGTGGTGGAATCGGCGAAGCTCGATCCATCGGTTCCGCTTGCGGCCGCGGAAGATAGCTGGGCGGTGGCTACAGATATTGCCGATGCGCTGGCACGCAACGGCATGCCGTTCCATCAGGCGCATCAAATCGCTGGCAGGATCGTGCTCACGAGCATCCGCGCGGGGAAGAAACCGGTCGAGTGGACGGCCGATGAGTTAGTTGCTTTCGATTCGGCGTTCAAACCCGATATGATTCGTTTCTTCCGGCCAGCCGAGGGCATGAAGACCCGCGAGCTTCCCGGTGGCAGTGGGCCGAATCACGTGACGCAGGCTCTCGCCGATGCCGAAGCGCGGCTCGCAGCCAAATGAACAAGAGCTTCCGGCAAGGCCAGATCCTCAAGCTAATTCGGACTCGACCGATTCATACGCAAGACGATCTGGCGGCTGAATTGAAAAAAGAGATGGGCATTCAGGCGACTCAGGTCACGCTGTCGCGAGACATGCGCGAGCTGGGTTTAGTGAAGACCAATGAAGGTTATCGTCAGGTGGCTGCTCCCAGTGGCCCCGATTTTTCGACCATCGCCGCCGGGTTTCTTTTTGACGTTCGCCTCGCGCAAAATATGGTGGTTTTGAAAACGTCGCCGGGCCACGCCAATTCGATTGCGGTGTCGCTGGATCAGGAAGAATGGCCTGAGATCGTTGGCACGATCGCAGGCGACGATACGATTCTGGTTGTGACGCCTGAGGCGGCGACGGCGAAGATCGTGCGCGACCGGCTGATGCAATTCCTGCGGCCGCTGTAGCGGGGAACAGGGCAGACCACAAGAACCGATGGTCTGCCCTACTAATTGTTGTTAGAAATTCCGGAGCTCACAGACTAACTTAAATGTGAACGGAATCGATCAAGACAGCCTTTACAACGACGCTGCGGCTGAATTTGGCCCAGCGCTCGACCGGCTCGCCAGGGCATATGAATTCGATTCCGAAAAGCGGCGCGACCTGGTGCAGGAAATTCATTTCTCGTTGTGGCGAAGCTTTGCTTCTTTCGACGAGCGGTGCTCTCTTCGCACCTGGATTTATCGCGTTGCTCACAATACCGCGACCAGCTATGTTGTTCGGCAGAAGCGGGTCTATGCGGCACTGGTCAGTCTCGAGGAACTGGATGCTGTCGCGGAAGACCGATACGATTCGGCGATTGACGAGCGGAATGCATCGGAACGTCTCGTCGTTCTGATTCAGACGCTCAAACCTCTGGATCGCCAGGTCATCGTTTCCTACCTCGAGGGCATGGACGCAGCGTCAATCGGCGAGATCACGGGGCTCTCGCCGCCCAATGTCGCGATGAAGATTCATCGCATTAAGGCCGTTCTCACTCGCCGGTTTCACTCAGGAGTCACCCATGCGGAATAATCCGCTTAATAACGATCCACAGACCATCTGGCAGAACCAGATTACGGAGACAGTTAATATGTCGGCAACACAATTTATGGAGAAAGCGGAACAGCGCCGTGCGCGAGCCCGCTGGCTAGTTATCGTCCATGACCTTACTTACATCGCATTCTTGGTCCTTCTGGGCTTCGAGTATATGAGAAACGCCGACATCACATGGCGCATCGGCTCTGTTCTTCTCGCCGTAGGGGCCCTCTACGTGACATACCGAGGGCACAGATACCAATGGCCGGAGTCACTGTCATCGGATGGCCCACCTGCCGCCGGTCTGGAGGTTTACCGGCGTGAGTTGCTGCGGTCGCGCGATTACGCGCGCAACATCTGGCCAATGCTTGGTCCACTGATCCCGGGCTGCATCGTGATCGCGTTTCCGGCGCTCATCCAAATCGCCCGGGCGGCCGTGGCGAATCCCGCGATTCTAATCAATGCCGTCCCGTTTTGCGTGTTGTTCGCCGTATGGCTGACGATCTTCATTCCTGTGCGGCGGCGCAGGATACTGAAGCTCCAGGGCGAGATCGAGATGCTGAATCGCTTAGCCGGTAGCACGCCCCACTAAACTTGCGCGTTTGACAACGGTTTCCATCTCCGTTTGATACTGCCGCAATAAGGCCTCGTTCTCAGCCTCGAAGCGCATCACCAGCACAGGTTGCGTATTCGATGCCCGCACGAGGCCCCAACCGTGAGGAAAGAGGACGCGGACGCCGTCGATATCCAAAGTCTTATAACGCGCCTTGAAGTGCGCGGCGACCTCGGCGACAATTGCGAACTTGGCTTCGTCCGGCGTGTCGACCCGGATCTCAGGGGTCGAGACCATCTTCGGAATATTCGCGAGCTGGGCCGATAGCGGCTTGCCGGAGCGGGCGACGATCTCAATCAGCCGGCACGCGGAATAGAGCGCGTCGTCGTAGCCGTAATAGCGGTCGCCGAAAAACATGTGCCCGGACATTTCGCCGGCCAGTTCCGCGTGCTCCTGCTTCATTTTTTCTTTGATGAGCGAATGCCCGGTCTTGTACATGATCGGATTGCCGCCGGCCTTGGCGAGTTCGTCGTACAAGACCTGTGAGCATTTCACCTCGCCGATGAACGTCGCACCGGGTTTGCGAGTAAGAATTTCGCGGCCGTAGATCAGCATCAGCATATCGCCGTAGATGACGTTGCCGAGTTCGTCGACTGCGCCAATGCGGTCCGAATCGCCATCGAAAGCGATGCCCAATTCGGCTCCGTTTTGTTTTACCGACTCGATCAAATGTTTCAGATTCGAAGGCACGGTTGGGTCGGGATGGTGATTCGGAAACGCGCCATCCATTTCGAAAAACAACTCTGCCGCGTCGACGTCGAGCTTCTCGAGAATGCGATGGAAGACTGGACCGGCGGTGCCGTTGCCGGCGTCGGCGACGACCTTCACGCGACGGTCGAACCTGAATTGGGATGAGATTTCGTCGACGTAAGGCGTCACTAAATCGGCGCTGCTCTCCCGTCCGGCGCCGCTCTCGAAATCGCCGCGCTCGACGATCTGGCGGACCTGCTGGATGGTCTCGCCGTGGAGTGTCGTCTCGCCCGACATGCTCTTGAATCCGTTGTACTCGGGTGGATTGTGGCTGCCTGTGATCATGATGGCGCCGTCGGCTTTGAGGTGTTGCTTCGAATAATAGAGCACGGGAGTTGGAACAACGCCGAGGTCCGTCACGTCGCAGCCGGACGCAAGCAGCCCGCGCATCAAAGCATCGCGCAGTCGAGGGGAACTGAGCCGGCAATCGCGCCCCAGGTTGATGCGATTGCCGCCGGAGTGACGCCGGATGTAAGTTCCCATCCCGCGGCCGAGCAATTCAACGTCAGGGCTCAGCAGTTCGCTGTCGGCGATGCCGCGAATGTCGTATTCGCGGAAGATAGTCGATTTGAGCATCAACTCTATTTTACGAGCACGAAGCGCAATGGCCAATCGGCGCATTTCATGATTCCGATCCGCGGAGTCACGTCGATTTTGAAGGCTGGCTCGTCGAAGGCGGCGGACAGTGGGCGGTCGATCGACAAGGCTGCTGCCGTCGAGTTTGCGGGTGATCGCGAGAGCTGGCGCTTCGCCTTGTGCGACGCTTGAATACCGATGAGCGGTTCAATGGCGCGAATCAGAACGCAGCCAGCTTGCCCTTCCGGCTCGCAAACGAAGTTGAGGCACTCGTGCATGCCGTAAATGAAATAAACAAAGGCGTGGCCCGCGGCCATGTCGTCTACACCGAGGTACGCTTCTACTTCTGCGATGCGGCCGGAAGTCCCCTTACCGCGTGGATTGCCCGCTCTAAACCATGAATGTTCGGGGGGAACGTCCAATTTAGCGCGATTCCAAAATTACTAGTAGACACACTACACAACAAATGGTAGAGTGTCTACAGAATGAACTCCAAGCCGCGCGTCGAGATCCTCCAGGGCACCCTCGATCTCCTGATCCTTCGCACCCTGCTTGCGGGCCCGGCGCATGGCCACGCGATCGCCAAACATATTCAAAGAACGTCCGAAGACCTGCTGCAGGTCG
>JBEKUT010000316.1:0-8502 GCA_049514735.1 Bryobacteraceae bacterium | reverse complement strand
GCGCGAAATCGAGCTCCCAGTAACCCTGGATCGCCTGCGTCGTGACTTCGATCACGCGCTGCCGGTACTGCTCCGTCGAGAGCTTTACGTTTTTGCGCGCCACTTGCAGCCGGTAGCGATTCTCATCGAAGCGCAAGCCGCGCCATAACGGTTGCGTCAAACTCAAACTCACCACCGTCGGATACTGCGGATTCAAGGTCGCGAACTGGCTATCGGTCACTTGCTTCGAACTCGAGAAGCTCAAACTGTACGATCCGCCGAGCCATGGCGACAGACCATTCAACTGCGGGATGGCGTAGTCGTTGATCTGCGTCAATTTGCCATCGGCGCTTCCGCCCAGCAACGACGCGACCGGTGTCACCGATTTGAGCCGGTAGGCCTGCAGGCCGGCCACTGGATCGAAATATCCCTTCGCGCCTTTGACGTTCAACACCGCTTCTTCCCGCGCGATGCGCGAGATTCGCAGATCCGGATCGTTCGCCAGCACTTTCTCGATCGCTTCGTGCAGCGTGATCTTCGTTTCGCCGAAAATTCCCACGCGCGGCTTCAGTTCGACCGTCCGCAAAGGTTCGATCACAGTGGCCACAGGCTGGCCCAAGAGGCAAGCCGCAAGAAAGAAAAACAACGAAGTTTGTCCTACCAGCTTCAGCAGCTTGGACGGACGAACCTTAGCGAATACATCGCCCAGGTCTTCGAACAGCGAATAAAAAACAGGAACCGCGAGCAGCGTCAGCAACAGACACAGCGTCTGCCCGCCGACCACCAGCACGCCGATCGACCGGTTCGTCGCCGCGCCCGATCCATTCGAAATCACCAGCGGCAGCATGCCCGCCACCAGCGCGATAGTGGTCATCAGAATCGGACGCAGACGGTCGCGATTCGCCTGCACGATCGCTTCGTACCTTTCCATGCCCAACGCGCGCAATCCGTTGGTGTGGTCGATCTGCAGAATCGCGTTCTTCTTCACGATGCCAAAGAGCAGCAGCAGGCCGAGGCCTGAAAATATGTTTACGGTTTGGTTGGCGATCAACAGCGATACGATTCCAAACGGCACCGCCAGCGGCAGCGTTAATAGAATCGTGATGGGATGGATAAACGATTCGAATTGCGCGGCCAGCACGATGTACATGAAGATGAATGTGAGCGAAAAGGCCAGCACAAAGTAATAACCCGTGCGCGCCAACTCCTTCGACCCGCCAGCCAGCCCCGCGCTGTAATCGGGGTCCATATTTAACGCTTTCGTTTCGCGTTTCAGATCCGCGATGATCGCGGCTTGCGACCCTCCCGGCAGCACGTTGCCGGTCAGCGTCACCTGCCGCTGCCGCGCGATGCGATTGATGGACGACGGCCCCGTGCCGGGAACAAGGCGAGCCACTTCGTCCAATCCCACCGAACCGGCCTTCGACGACGGCACCGTCATCTTCGCCAGCCCTTCGATGCCTCCCCGGAACTGCTCTTGTGCGCGTACGCGGACGTCGTACTGATCGTCGCCGGCGTTGAACGTCGACGCCACCTGCCCGGCGACCAGCGTATTCAGGGCCTGTTCGATATCCATCACGGAAACGCCCAGGTCGGCCGCACGCGCCCGGTCGATCTCCAGCCGCACTTCCGGCTTGCCGCTGCGCAGCGTCGTATCGCTATCAGTCAGACCCGGAATGGTCTTCATCTTCGCGAGCAATTCATCGGAGTATTTCGCAAGCTTGTCCAGATCCGAACCCTGGATGTAATACTGCACGTCGGCGTTGCTCTGATTCCCACCGACCTGGCTCACCAATTCGACGCCGGTATGAATGTCTTTGGGATAAGTTTTCATCAGCGCGCGCGAACGCTGCATGATGTCTTCCTGCGACATCTGACGCCGATCGACGTCGGCCAGTTTGACGTAAATGGAGGCGTTGTTCACCGATCTGTCGGCGCCCGCGCCCACCGTCATGAGCGTGTGCGCCACGCCGGGAATGCTCCGGATATCGTGCGCGATCCGCTCGGTCAGGTTCGTAGTCGCGGCGATCGACGTTCCTTCCGGCGTGCGGACCAGAATATTAAATTGAGATTGATCGTCCACGGGAAGAAAATTCTTGCCGACGAACATAAAGAGAGGAACGATGCTCAACACCACCAAGACGCTGAGCCCCACCATGATCCCGCGATGCGCCAACGCCCACTCCAGCATGCGCGTGTAGTAAATATCGAGATGCCGGAATACAAACGAGTCCTTCGACGTATGCCCGGCCGCCGCTTCCTTCGGCGGCTTGATGAAGCGCGAGCAAAGCATGGGCGTCAATGTGAACGAAACCAGCAGCGACACTGCGATCGCGAAGGCCGACGTGAATCCGAAAGAGCTCATGAATCGCCCGACAATCCCGCCCATAAAGCCGACCGGCAGGAAGACGGCGAGCAGCGACATCGTGGTCGCCATTACGGCCAGGCCGATCTCCTTCGTGCCGTGGATGGCGGCATCGTAGGGATCCATTTTCTTCTCTTCGATAAAGCGGTAGACATTCTCGAGCACGATGATGGCATCGTCGATCACGATCCCGACCATCAAAGTCAGCGCCAGCATCGTGATGATGTTCAGCGTGAAGCCCATAGCGCTCATCAGCGCGAAGGTCGAAATGATGGAGGTTGGAATCGCAACCGCCGCAATCAGCGTGGTGCGAATATTCGCGAGAAAAATAAAGATCACGATGGCCGCGAGAAAAGAGCCTTCGACAAGATGATGCTCGATCGAGTTCACCGAGGCCTTGATGAACACAGACTGATCGCCGATCACCTGCGTCTTCACGTCCTTGGGAAGCGTGGCCGCGATTTCAGCGAGCCGCTCCTTCACTTCATCGGCCGTCGCGACGGTATTCTCGCCGGACTGCTTGGCAACCACCAGCGTCACCGCCGGAATGCCATCGAGACGCGCGGCCGTGCGGGGTTCCTCGTAGCTGTCCTCCGCGTATCCAATGTCTTTCACCTTGACTACGTATCCGCCGCGGTTGGCAACGGTCACCTGGCTGAACTGCGATGAATCGGTCACGCGGCCGGTGGTGCGCACCGTAAATTCCTTGGCGCCCGCGTTCAGATTCCCGCCGGGCAATTCCATGTTCTGGGTGCGCAGCGAGTTGAACACATCGGTGATGGTGAGATTGTAGGCGCGCAGGCGATCGGGATCGACCAGAATATGGATCTCGCGCCGCGCCCCGCCGGCGATAGTGATTTCACCCACGCCCTTGGCGTTCTCTAGCTTTTGCTTGATCTTCTTGTCCGCGATCATGGTGACATCGCGCAACGAGCGCGGCGCCGAAACGGCGATCTGCAGAATCGGCGTGGCGTCGGGATCGAACTTCTGCACCACCGGCTGCTTCGCGGTCTGCGGGAGATCGGGAATAATCAGATTCACCTTGTTCTGAATTTCCTGCGCCGCGATATCGCCGTTCTTCGAGAGCTCGAAGCTGACCACCACCTGCGACTGACCTTCCGAAGAAACCGAGCGCAGTTCGTCGATGCCGCTGATGACGTTGACCGCGTCTTCGACCTTCTTCGTTATCTCGGTCTCGATCTCCTCGGGCGAAGCTCCCGGATTCGAAACGATTACTGCAACAGCGGGAATATCGATCTTCGGAAACAGGTCGACGCCGAGCGAGAAGAATGAAAAAATCCCCACCACAACGAGCGACAAAATAAGCATCGTCGCAAAGACAGGCCGGCGGATACAGAGACGGGCGAGTGTATGCATGTTGTGTTAGCCTCGCCCTACGAACCCGTCCGCACTTGCGCGCCGTCGTACAACTCGCTTTGATGACTCGTAGCGACAGTTTCGTTGCCGCTGAGCCCCGAAACGATCCGAATGGAATCGCCGTCCGCGTCGCCCGTCACCACTACACGCAAGCGCGCTACGCCGCCTGAAACGGTGAACACCTGATAAGAATCCGTAGTGCGGTCGTGAATCACGGCGTTGCGATCTACGAAGAGCGCCTTCTCGCCGCCCTCCAGCAGCACTTTGCCGGTCGCGAACATTCCGGGCCGCAGATCGCCAGCGGGATTGTCGAACTTGGCTTCCAAAATGAACACGCGCGAACTGGGGTCAACGGAGGGATTCACGGCTGTCACCTTTCCGGTGAACACACGATCCGGATAGGCCGCCACATGAGCCTCTACTGTCATCCCCGCGTGTACTTGCGAGGCCCGCTGCTCCGGAGTTTGCAGATCGAGTTTCAACGTCCCGACTCGCACGATGGTCGCGATCTTGGTTGGAGGCGTGAGCGCTACGTATTCCCCCGCGGCAACCGGCCGCGCCGTGATGTAGCCGTCGAAAGGAGCGCGAATCATAGTGTCGGCGAGCGCCTTTTGCGCCTGCGCGAGTTGCGTCCGCGCGCCTTCAAGCGTAGCCTGCGACGTCTCGACCGCTCCGTAACCCTGACGCGCGGCGTTGAGAGCAGCCTCGTAATTCTGCCGCGCCGCATGCACTTGAGCATCGGCCGTCTCCTGCTGCGTCCGTACTTTTTCGTACGCGCTCTTCGAAACGTCGCCCGTCGCCACCAGGTTCGCGTAGCGTTGCGCGTCCGCGGCGGCGAGCTTGGCCTGCGCCATCGCCGATTCGTAATTCGCGCGCGCAGCCGCCGCTTCCGGAACTTTATTGGGATCGAAACCGCTCCCGCCATTCAACCCGATCCGCGATCGCGTCTGCCGCAAACCCGCGTTCGCTTCGTCCAGTTGCGCGCCGATTTGCGCAAGCCTCAGTTCGGCGTCGCGATGGTCCAACTCGCAGATGACTTGTCCTTGTCTTACGAAGTCCCCGGCGTTGACTGGAGTCGCGATCACGCGCCCCGCCACCAGCGGCGCGATGTCCGATGTTTCGTCGGCGATGAACGATCCCGTCTCGGCGAACGCGGCAGGAACCGTCCGGGTTACCACCGGCGCGGCCGACACTGCGATCTTTTGCGAGGCCGCCTGTACGGTCTCCGCTTCTTTGGATTTCGAGCAGGCCGTTGCAAATAACAGCGCGGCCAGGATCAGTGCTGTGGCAATTCGGATCATCGGGAGCCTTTGGCGATACCGCCCATTAGAATTCGAGTGAAATCCTCGACAATCAACTCATCGGTTATATCGGGCACACAAAAGCCAAACATCTGAGTTGTCATCGCCCAGTGCTGACCCATGCAGCCGACCGCTGCAAGAATGGCGAACGCTTCGCAGTCGTTGCGCAGTGCGCCCTCGCGTTGCCGCCGCGCGATGTACTCGCACAGCAGCTGTGCAATCGGTATAGAGAATCCACGTTTATGTTCGAGCCCAAGTTCCGTTCCTTCGAGCGCGGCGAATAAAAGGATACGTTCCAGTCTCGGATCGTGCCGGTACGCTTTCAGAATGTTGGCCGTAATCATGCGCATCAGGCCTTCGTCGTCGTTGCGGTCCATGCAGGCCTGCGCCTCCGCCAGCCAGTCTTGCAACTCGGGCGTGTGCGTGCCGTAATCGAGAACGGCCGTGTACAGCGCCTGCTTGGAAGGAAAGTGCCGAAAGATTACGGCCTCCGTCACGCCCGCCGCGGCCGCGATTTCTTTCGTAGTGGCGCCTTCAAATCCTTTTTTCGCGAAGAAGTCGAGCGCGGTTTCGAGTAGTTGCTGCCGCCGGTCGGTTCCGGACATGCGTGGTGGTTGAGTTTTTGTTACAGGCACGATCCATTGTAAGTAAGTACTTACTTACAAGTCAATAGCCCATTTTGGGACCGTTTGCTACAGTGTGTCTTACAAATGAGCTACGGTCTGAATATCCGCTCCGACGGCGCTTTGGACTTCCTCTCGCTTGGCGCGTTGGTCCATCGCCTCGACCCCGGCATCATCCCGTTTCGCAAGGCGACGGAGTGCCAGATTCATGTGAGCGGCGGCGAGTTTAACGTCGCGGCGAACCTGGCGGATTGCTTCGGCCTCAACACCGCCATCGCGACCGCGATGGTGAATTATCCCATCGGCGATCTCGTGGCGGAGCGCGTGAAAGCCATGGGCGTACGCCCTTTCTATAAAACATTTGTGCACAACGGCGTGACTGGACCCAACATCGCCGCCGTCTATAGCGATCGCGGACTTGGCGTTCGCGCGCCAGTAGTTTTCTACAATCGGGCAAACGAAGCCGGCGCGCTGTTGAAACCCGGCGATTTCGATTGGAACGCCATCTTTTCAAGCGGCGTGCGCTGGTTCCATAGCGGCGGAATTTTCGCGGCGCTCTCCGAAACGACTGGCGAGCTAATTGTCGAGGCGATGCAGGCTGCAAAGGCCGCGGGCGCGGTGACATCCTTCGATCTGAACTTCCGCGAAAAACTCTGGAAAGTTTTCGGCGGCGCGGATCGTGCTTTATCGGTGATCAACCGCATCGTCAAGAACGTCGACGTGCTGGTGGGCAACGAAGAGGATCTGCAGAAAGGTCTCGGGATTCCTGGCCCGGAGGTTGCGGCGAAAACCAAGCTCGACCCGAGCGCGTTCTTCGGCATGATCGACAAGGTCCTGGGCGAGCATCCGCATATCAAAGTGGTCGCCACGACGCTGCGTGAAGTGCACGCGACGAATCATCACAGTTGGGGAGCGGTGGCGTGGATCGATGGAAAAACGCACGTCGCGCCGACTTGCGATTTGCATGTGCTCGACCGCGTCGGCGGCGGCGACGGCTTCGCCTCGGGATTCATTTACGGACTCCTGACGGGGGAGTCGGCCGAAGAATCGGTCAAACTCGGCTGGGCGCACGGCGCGCTGTTGACGACGTTTCCCGGTGACACCACCATGGCGACGGTGGATCAGGTGCGGGCGTTCGCCAAGGGCGGCTCGGCGAGGATTCAGCGTTAGGTCACCTGTACATCATTTGTGTTATCGCGGCAGACCCACTACCACATATTGTGGCTGAGCTAGCGATGCGGTCATTAATAGTGCACTGCCATCGACTTTCGTCTTTTGTTCCCTTATAATCGAGTCCTGGATCGGACACAATGCTTGTTGCAGACATGGCGCAAAACGTAGCGCGGCTCACTACGACATTCGTTGCGCTGTGCATGGCTTCATCCAACTCAACGATTGGGAGATGGGAATCATCTCCGAGCCGGCCTTTCAACGACTCAGGAGAATTCGGCAGCTAGCATGGACTGATTACGTGTATCCGGGGGCCGTGCATACTAGGTTCGAGCACGCCCTGGGTGTCATGCATTCTGCTACCCTGCTTTACGACTCGATCGTACGAAACTCGCGCGAGGTTCTTGAGTCCGACCTTGCATACGATGACGCTGGCATTAGCCGATACAGGCAGTTGGTACGCCTCGCAGCGTTGCTACACGATGTTGGGCATGGCCCCTTTTCACATGCCGGCGGAGACCTGTTGCCTGTCAACGCCGACACGCAGGAGCAATATCAACACGAGGACTACTCTGCTTCAATTGTCCGCACTGAACTTCGGTCTGCGATCGAAGACCACCCGATGTGCACCAACTACGGTTTCACGGCGGAAGATGTCGCTGCGCTGATCGAAGGGACTGCAGGAGCTAAGCAAGGAATATTCTGGCGAGAATTAATCTCCGGGCAGATGGATGCCGATCGCATGGATTACCTTCTGCGCGATTCGCATCATATAGGCGTTGGGTACGGGAGATTCGATCTGCACCGCCTTATTTCGACGGTGCAGGTAATCCCGGCAGCGACGTCTGGAGAATCTCCTCGTCTTGGGATTACTGAAGGAGGGTGGCATGCTGCGAAGGCACTCGTGTTGGCACGTTACTACATGTTTACGCAGGTGTACTTTCACAAGACGCGTGTTGCGTATGATATTCATCTTCGGGGAGCCCTGAGTGAAATCCTCCCAGGCGGAAAGTTCCCTAAGCCAGAAAGTGCGGAATTAGGTGAGTTCCTGAGATGGAATGACTGGCGCGTGCTCGGTCTTCTCGCAGATGGAGCGGGTGGAGAACACGGGGAAAGGTTGAGATCACGTAATCACTATCGACGAGTTTACGCCACGAATGAAGTGTGCACCGAGGCGGATCTTTCCGATTTAGAGAGCATTCGAGCTGAACTTGGGCCCTTGTTAGCCGCAGAGGCTCCGGCAGGTAAGAGCTGGTATAAAACGGGAAGGGCGGATATCCCGGTTTTCAGCGAAACGCGCGATAAAGCCGTAGCACCCCTATCGCACTATTCGAGCGTCATCGCGAACATCAAGAGCAACAACCAAGTTCTTTTATATGTGAAGCCGGAGGATGTGACACAAGCAAAAAAACTGATTGGGAAGGTTCTAGGAAACGTATGAGTACCGATGTGAATCGTATTGCAGCAATAACCTGGCTAGCCGAACATGCCGAGGGATTTGGACGTACAGCTCTGATGAAGTATTGCTACTTTCTTCAGGTGATCGGCCGAGTGCCGCTTGGATATCACTTCTCCCTCTATTCATACGGCCCGTTCGGATTCGGAGGTCCTGTCCGACCTTGACAGCGCGGAAGCGATGGGCGGCGTTGAGACATCGGTTGAATATTATCCGCGAGGGTACGGGTAT
>JBEKUT010000315.1:0-8519 GCA_049514735.1 Bryobacteraceae bacterium | reverse complement strand
CCGTGCAGCGGCCCCATGTCCCCCGGGGACTCTCGAGCCGCTTTCTGCGCAGTTTCCATCGCTTCATCGCCCAAAACGCGCACAAAGGCGTTGAGATTAGAATTGTGCCTGTCGATCTGCCGCAGATGAGCTTCTACCAGGTCGACCGGCGAAAGTTCACGCGCGCGGATCAGCGCAGCCATCTGCGCCAGCGTAAGGTGATTGGACATCCTTACCCATTGTAAGAGGATGTCCTGAGCCTCCGATCCGCCGCCTCCATCATTGCAAGCATTTCCCGATCGTTCTTGATCGCGTTGAACAGAACCAACATCTCAATCTTCGAAAACGATTCTTTCGGGCTGGCCGTGATCAGATCCTCCATATATTCAATCAACGACTGGGCGAATTGTGTCAGGCCCCCATGTTTAGCCATTTAGGATACCCTCCTTTGCGGGCAAACTAGTCCTTCTATCGGCAGGGTACTGGCCGCGCTTTAGAGTCGCACCTTAGATTTTTTCGTAGTCTCTTCTACTCATGCGCTTGCCCGCATCTCTATAAGCCGCAACGTGGTACCGTTCCTTCACTTCCCCGTGGTGCTCAGCGCGCCGCAATCTATCCGAAAAAAGTTTTGCGGTAGCGGCCTGAAACGCGGCGGCGTCAGCCTCGGCGCGAAGCGAAGTTTCACCTGCTTATGGGGGAGAACAGCACCCAACAATGCACCCCCATGAGGATCGCCGGATACCGGCCGTCAACCTCATTGCGCGTGCTTGTCCGGCTGTGCCAAGAGAAGAGCCAAAGGACGCAGCGGTCCGATCGGGATTGACGCTCCTTTAAGCCTTGTGCAGGCCAACATCCGTGACTTCGACCTGCCCGAAGTCGTTAGGCACTTCGAGTTCTTCTCCATTGAGGACGACGGCGTTCTTTAGTTCCCGCCCATCGGTGAATCGAACGTCCACACGTTGATAGCCCATCCCCGACTCTGGAAGTTCGCGGAGCCGTTTTGACCAGCCTTTGTCGAGCTTGATGCGCATGGCTTTTACCTGTCCGGGATTTTGTCCGGCCCCGTTACCGTCTTGGCCTGGGTGCCAGTCGTGAAAATCACTTCAACGCTGCCGCCCGGCTGCCCGTTTGCCGGTTCGACGGTTCCATACTGGATGTCGGAGTCTTTGTTCGGCTTTATCGTGAAACGGTAGGAGGCAGGGTCGGAGTTGGGCAGCGCGTAACGAGCCACGGCATCGCTGCCAGTCTTGACGTTCTTCGCGTCTTCTTCGGTCGTGGCGTAACTACCCGGCGACAGACTTCCGTCTGCGTTGACTCGGTAATCGTTTTGGAAGGCGGAAAAGCGCTTGAAAACCTCATCGGCTTTGGTCTTCTCCGTGGCTCCATCCTTCGCTGGGACTGCCTTTTTCTCACACGCTTTAGCCTCAAGGCCACGAAAGGCCATGCCTTCACGCGGTAAAACACGGAGCGCCCTAATTTCGACGCCGCTCTCCGATGACCTTTTCAGCAAAATGGAATATGGATTGGTGTTCGGATAGCTCCGCCGCGTTGCTTGGGCCTCGCCGTCTAGCATCAGCAATTCCGCATTAAAGACGATGCCGCGCTCGGTCTTGTTATCCCGCAGCGTTGCGTCAACGCGCTGGTAGCCCATCCCTGTTTCGGGTTGTGTCAGTAAATTGCGCCTCAAGGTGTCGCTGACTCGCAACATTTATGACGACAAGGATAACAGCTTGCCGAATCGAGAAAAGAGGGCTCCACAGTCCTGCAGCAGCTTGAGTTTCGGAACGCTGGCGGTGGGCAATACCAGCGCGGCCAAATCGGTTATTTCCAGCATCGGAGCGAGCGGTCTGGGTTGGAGCGTGTCAGCTCATTGCGCGTGCTTGTCCGGCTGTGCCAAGAGAAGAGCCAAAGGACGCAGCGGCCCGATCGGGATGAGTTCAAAAGTCATCAGCTTTGCCTGTCCGAGAGGCAGGGCTTCCAGCATGGAATGAGCCTCCTCCACCGATGACAAATTGAGGATGAAGACAACTCCATTGCCGTTCTGCAAGGAGTACCACTGGTCGATCTTCCCCGCCATGTAGAGGCGGACCGTATCCGGCACTTCCCTCGATGCCAGGAGCTTCAGCACTTCCGGTGTGGGCGGACCATTGAGCCTTCCAATGGCCAGGATTTTGGTCGTTGGAACGGACGTGAGCGGAGAAGGCACGGGCGTCTGCGCTCTAGCGGTTAAGGTGACAAACAACAAACATAGAGTGCTCCAGGGAGCTAGCGTTTTCATACGTCATACCATTGTGCATGAAACCCGTTTTAGACAAGAGCCAACTGCTCTTCCGTTGGCTCCGCTCAACAATACCAGGGCTCATCCATATAAGGTATGGCCGCCCGCGGAATCAGACTGAAATCGTCCAACAAAGGCTCGTCCGACACCAACTCCCACAGTTTCCGAAAACCCTCCCGCCGCGTCCCACGTTTGCCCGCTATACGCATGGCCCGAGCAGCCAACCCGTCAACCAACGGATCGGGGTGTTTCCAGCGATAGAGCAACGCTTCCTGATCGTAACCTTGAACCAGCGCCCGGATTTCAGGCAAATCGAGCATTCTCGATCCCGCGGGAATCAACAGCCTCAGCGCGAGCTGGATCGGAGTCACATTCTCAATCAGATCGAGTTCCGCGATCAGGCCCAGCAAATCGCGATAGCTTTCGCGCGTCGTCCATGGCGTGAACGCAATAAAAGTCGGCGTGAGCGTCAGCCCGATTTCGCGCAGCAGTCCCACGGCAGCGATAAAATCGGCGCGCGTGTGGCCCTTGTCGAGCTTCTCCAATACCGCATCGTCCACCGCTTCCACGGCGCTGGTAACAAAAACGCAGCCCGTCCGCTTCAGGTTTTCGAGCCCCCGCCTATTCTTCAGCAAGTGCTCGATCTTGATCGTTACATCGTACGTCAAGCCAGGAAACTCGGCGTGCAGCGCATCGACGATATTCGTGGCGTGCGTGGGACCATTGAAGAAATCGGGATCGCCAAGAGTAATATGTTGCGCCCCCGCCGCCACCTGTTGACGAATATCTTCAAGGACCACGTCGCGCTGAACCACACGGAAAGTCCCGTTATAAACCGGGACCACCGGACAATGGCGGCAGAGATGTTTGCAGCCCCGGCTGGCCTCCGTGTAGCCCGCGATTCGCGCTTCGCCATTGAATTGAAGATGCGCGTATTTATGAAGAGGCGGCAACGTCGAACGGTCGGGTGTCTGGAATTGCAGGCGTTCGAGCGCGACCAGCGTGCCGTCCTGGCGCGATGCCAGCTCGGATTCAAACTCACCGCCAATGATCGTTCGCACCCCGAGCGACCTCAGATACGGCTCATTGAGCGGCGCGTAAAGACCAAAGCAGCAGAGTTCGGCGCCGGGATTGAGCTTCTTCACCTTCGCGATCACCGGAACGGCCAGACGAGTCGCAGTGTGCATCGGCAGGTAGAACGCGACAAAATCCGCTTCGCGGACGGCTTGCTCCGGCAAGCCTTGGATAGAAAGATCGGCGCACGTGACCTCATGCCCGGCGCGCTTCAGCCAGGCGGCCGGAGAAGCGAGGCCGAAGGGCTGGCGCCCCATTTCGTAAGTCGAGATCAGGACAGCCCGCACGGCTTACCAGTACACGAAAGTTTCGTCAGTGCAGACCAATATAATGGGAGGGCCGCCGGTGGAAATCTTGACGGCATGCGCGATCACCTGTTTTCCTGAATCCGATTCAGCCGCCTTGTTGAGATCGTCCAAAGTCGAGAAATGAACCTCGGCCATACGATACGCCGAGACCTTCCCTTGCGGTGACGACAGCACCTTTGTGAGAACCAGACGTGTGATGCCTTTCATCTTGTCCTCAACCATCGGGATGTGCTCTTGGGTGTAAGCCCGCTCAAATTCCAGCTCGTCGGTCGGGCGAGGATAAATGACAACAATCTTAACGCTGGTTGTTCCGGCCATTCACGCTCCTGGGGTCATGTTATCAAGGTTGACCTCATCCATGATTTCACTTAAACGATCGCGGCCTGGCGTCCGAACTGCGGCGCGTAATCGCGCGCAAACTCCTGGAACGCGATCGGGGCCTTCTTCGCGACCCTATGAACGGTGTCGGAAATCTCGGAACCGGTGTTAAATTTCCAACCCGCATAGAGCTCCAGCAGGCCATCTACAGTCCATTCCGGTATGCCCGCTTCGAGCATTCCTTTTCGCGCCGCTTCTGGCGGAACATCCACATAAGCGACCGGCTTGCCCAGGACGAACGACAGTTTTTCAGCCGCGTCGGCGTAGGACAGAGCCTCGCCGCCGGTAACGTCGTACTCCTTGCCCACGTGTCCATGTTCATCAAGAACCTCGGCGGCAACCACCGCGATGTCGCGTACATCGACGAAACTGATCCTGCCGTCTCCCATCGGCAAATACAATTTCCCTTCGTGGACGATGCTTTCCCGAAAGCTCAGAAAGTTCTGCATAAACGAATTCGGACGCAGGATCGTGTAGGGAAGGTCCGTCTCTTTCAGGAAGCGTTCGCTTTCGCCATGAGCGCGCAGGAAGCGGACCGGAGAATCCGTCGCCGCGCCGAGAGCCGAGAGTTTCACCAGGTGTTCGACCTCCGGCCGGTCCGCCGCGCGAATGAAATTTCTCTCGACCTCCGCCTGATTTTCAATTGATGGCGTCAACAGGAAGATCTTATTAACACCTTTGAACAGCCCGTCGAATCCGGCGCTGTCCGCCAGATCGCCTTCGAAGATTTCTACGCCCGGGAGCGCGATGGACGCGGCTTTCTCCCGGTCGTGAACCAAGGCGCGGATGGGCTCCTCGGGACGCGCCAGCACCTTCACCAATTCCCGTCCAATGGTTCCGGTAGCTCCGGTGATTAAAATCATTTTGTCTCCTTTTCTATGTAGGGCAGGTCATCGTTTCGTGACCTGCCTGGCCTGTAACAACGCAGACGACATAAGGCCGTCGTCCGCGCCCCAACACTAGATGCATACGGAACGGAAAAGATTGCTTACGCTATCGCGTTCATGATACCCGGAAAGCGAACCTGCCGGTCAGAAGCGCGTCCGGAGGCTACTGCCTGCTTGATTGTGGATCGCCGCAAACCGGTTCTTCAAGATAACGGCGCCGAAGCATACCTTCTCACACACAAGTGTGCGGTACTGTCGCTGTGATGTGCCGCGATTGGGGGATCGAACCCCGCGATTTGTTAAGGAGAGTCGATGTTCACGTTCGCTTATCCCGCAACTTTCAAACGTGAAAAGGACAGCCGATGGCTCGTCGGCTTTCCCGATTTCCCCACCCCCCACACGGACGGCGCCGACGCCCACGAAGCGATGGAACAGGCGATCGATTGCCTTGGCAGTAGTATCGCCTTCACGATGGCCGACAAGGCAGACGTGCCGATGCCATCCCGTCTGAAGCGCGGGCAGAGACTGGTGCCCGTTCCATTGTGGATCGTGGCGAAACTCGCTCTTTACTGGGCGATTCGGGAGCTCGGCATCAGCCAATCGGAGTTGGCCCGCCGCCTTAAAGTACGTGAGACGGTTGTCAGGCGTATGTTGGATCCAAATCACGATACCCGGCCGGAAAAGATCCAGGCGGCGCTCGAAGCTTTAGGAAAACGAGTCGTTATGGCTTATGATGCCGCTTGAATCGTAATCCCACTGCGATAGAATTGGGTTGCGATATGACCACCCCCACCCCCGCGCTGAAAGCTACCCCCCTCAACGCGGTGCATCGCCAGCTCGGCGCCAAAATGGTCGATTTCGGCGGCTGGGACATGCCCGTCCAATATTCGGGCATCATAGATGAACACAACGCCGTCCGGTGCGCTGTCGGTCTCTTCGACGTCAGCCACATGGGCGAGATTGAAGTGCGCGGTCCCGAAGCGCTGCAACTCGTCAACTACATTTCCACCAACGACGCCTCCAAGCTCAAGATCGGCCAGGCGCATTACGCCGGGCTGCTCTACGGCCACGGCGGATTCGTCGACGATATTCTGGTGCATAAAGTCGACGAAGACCACTATTTTATTTGCGTCAACGCGGCGAACCAGGACAAGGATTTCGAGCACATCGAATCCTCGAACCAGTGGCACCCCAAAGTGGAGTTCGCAAGCGGGCGATACGCGCAGATTGCGATTCAGGGACCGAAGGGGATCGATACGCTCCAAAAGCTAACCACAACGGACCTGTCCACCATTCGCTATTACCATTTCGCGGATGGCGAGGTCTCCGGCGTGTGGGCGCGCATCGCGCGAACCGGCTATACGGGCGAGGATGGATTCGAAATCTATATCGCCCCGGAGGAAGCGCCACGCATTTGGGTGGAGCTGCTCGAAGCCGGCGAGGAATTCGGAATCAAACCCTGCGGCCTCGGCGCGCGGAATACCCTGCGTCTGGAAGCGAAAATGGCGCTCTACGGCCACGAGATCCACGCGTCCATCACGCCTCTCGAAGCCGATCTCTCCTGGATCGTCAAAATGGACAAGGGCGATTTTCAAGGCCGCGAAGTGCTTGCGAAGCAGCAGGCCTCGGGGATCAAACGCAAGCTGGTAGGCTTCGAAATGATTGGCCGCGGCATCGGACGCGACGGGTATGACGTTTCGCTCGACGGCGTCCCGGCCGGTTGGGTTACCAGCGGCGGCCCTTCGCCTACGCTGAATAAGAACATCGGGCTGTGCTACCTTCCGGTGGACCGCGCGGTTCCCGGTCAGAAAATCGAGATCATGATTCGCAATCAGCCGGTCGAGGCCATAACGGTCCCGACGCCTTTCTACAAGCGACCAAAATGACCTATCCTAGCGATTCCCGATATACGAAAGAACACGAGTGGGTGCGCGCCGAGGGTGAAATCGGGGTGATCGGAATTACGGATCACGCCCAGAAGGAACTCGGCGATATCGTCTATGTCGACCTGCCTAAAGTCGGCACGCGGGCGGAGAAGGGCAAGGCGGTCGGATCGGTCGAGTCCGTGAAAGCCGTTTCGGATTTTTTCGCGCCCATTTCCGGCGAGATTATCGAGGTCAACGAACTGCTCACCACCGCGCCCGAAAAGCTCAATGACGATCCGCACGGCGATGCGTGGCTCGTGAAAATCCGCATGTCCGATCCCGGCGAGTTAAGCGATCTGCTATCGCCGGAAGATTATCAGAAATACGCTGACGCCGAAGCCTGAGCCGGGCGCGGCACCCACAGAATAGAGGTTCGTTTACCCGCATTTGGGGGCTGTGTCGCCTAAGGTGTTTTTGGTAGCGTGGGTTGAAGGAAGTCCTTCCACACGCTGGAAACGGACGTTGCCGACGTAGTCTCCCCAGGCGAAGCAACGCCCTTTTCCGGCGGTCTTTTCACACCTGTTCAACGCGAGGGGCAGCAGTCCGGTCGCTGCCCCGACTTTCTGGTGCGAATTCCAGAACGTAGAACGGTTCGCCTACTGCTTCCCGTGCTCCGCAAAAAAAGACCAGATCAGTTTCGTCGCCGGGACATCGTTGTGGCTGAAAGTCGTGCCGGGCCAGATGTGATGCCCGCCTTGTATCGCGTAGAGCGCCACGGCTGCGCCCGCGCGGCATCCGGAGTAAGTCTCGATGTGCACCGTGGCCGACTCTTCCCTTTGAGGCGTGGGCGAGCAGCCATCCTGTTTGACCCAGAATTCCACGGTGCTTCTGACCGGGGTGTCGGAGCGATGCTGCTGGATTCGGGTAGTGCCGCCATCGAACGGGACAAGCTGGTCGGCCGTGCCATGGAACACGATCACCGAAATAGGATCGGAAGGATGGCAATCCAGATCCTGCGAGCCCTCCACTGGAGCGATCGCGGCGAATCTTCCCGCCACTTCGCACGCCAGGCGATAGGACATCATGCCTCCATTAGAGATACCAGTCGCGAAGGTACGCTTCGAATCCACCGTGTAATCCCGCTCGATTTTGTCGATCAAAGCGGTCAAAAAGCCCACATCGTCGATGCGATCCCGAACTGCCGCGCCGCAGCACGCGCCCGCATTCCACGTGGGCAAACGGCCGGTGCCTCGCGGATAAACGGCGAGAAAGTTCTCTCTATCCGCCAGCGCGCTCATCCCCGACATTCGCTCGATATTTTCGGGACTCTCCGTAGCGCCGTGTAGGACAAGCACGAGCGGTAGCGGCTTCTTACCATCGTAGGAAGGCGGCACATGCACAAAATATTGGCGAGTGAGATCGCCGGCTTGGATGGTTCCGTAGCGGTCGCCGGCATGGGCCGCCCCGACCACCAACCGTCCGCACGCAACGCCAAGAATCAACCCCAGAGCCAGCAATCCGTAGAACGCCAATCGTCCACGAAACGTGCCCATCATGTTTGATCGTATCTGAAAGAAGCAAGCCACGCCATGAGACGATGTAGCTGACGAGCACGTGAATCCCAGACTCCTCCTCCACGCCGAAGGCGCCCTCGTATTCGTGTTCAGCTTGGCCGCCTATCGCTGGAACCACGGCTCTTGGCTGCAATTCGGCCTGCTCTTCCTGCTGCCCGACCTATCGATGTTGAGCT
>JBEKUT010000314.1:0-8542 GCA_049514735.1 Bryobacteraceae bacterium | reverse complement strand
CGGCCAACGGCATGTCACGTTCCGCGGAGCTGTCGAAGTCGCGGGAGTGATGCCAGCTAACCGATTGACCGCCTCCGCATTCCCATCCCATGTAGTAAACGATTTGATGCGAACTTCATCGATGCCCGCAACGGATTCCCAATACTTCCGCATGATCGCGATGCTCTCTTCGTTCAGCCCGAAGTTAATCATCGAGAGCACAATTTGTGTGCGGCAGCTTGTTGCGGCCTTCCGCTCCAGGTATCGCAGCAGGTTGGCTTTCGATTTTTCGTAAGCGTGGGGCAGCCCGCGAATACGTTCGAAGCTCGCATCATCGTGCCCATCCATCGACATATAGAGCAGGCTCGGGGCCGCATCCAATAAACGCGTGGCAACCGCGTCGGTCAGTACGATCGGATTCATCGAGAGACAGGTGTTCACATGATGCTGTTCGGCGTAGCGGATCATGTCATCGAACTGCGGGTGCACCAGGCTCTCTCCAAATCCATGCAAACGGACAGGCGCGTGCGTGGACCATTCAGGATTCGTCGACGAAAGCTCATCGATGATCTTTCGGAACAACCCGGATTCCATAATGCCCTCCGCGCGAGTCATATCGGAGGTGCGCGCACACATCACGCATTTCAAAGGGCAGCGGTTGGTGAGCTCGATATTGAAAACCCCGGAAGGATACTCGACAAATAGCGAACGATCTTGAGCCGCCGGCGCAATCCGCGTGTCGAATTCGGTGAACTGCCTGGAGTCCAGGAGTTTGAATTTCTGAGCTTCAGGCATTTGTAGTCATCGCCTCCCGCAACGCGTCCTCTTCTTGCACAACGCGCTGCAACGGTTCGAAGATGCCGCGCAGGGTCGCATCCGGCTCACCGTCTGGAGCGTTTGCCAGCCATTGCTCCATGGCCTTGTCGTCATCCAGCAAGCTCTTCGAGAATTGCCGGCTGCGCGTGTAATGGATAAAGCGCACCTGCTCCCATTCATCGCTCAGCCGCTCGATGTAGGCGTCGAACCCCGGCGTGAAATTATATCGCATGGGTAGAAGCCGCCATGGCGCGCGCTGCCTTACGAGCGCCAGGGTAAGGGCAATTTGAAATCGGTAAAAAGTCTCGACAACCGAGTTGACATGTTCCAACTCACGGTACAAATCCGACCCCAGTGACCGGATCGTGTAAGCCGGAGCGATCACCACGCCCTGGTTAAAATTCGGAGGACCAAAACGCGGGAATCCCTCGCCGCCCAGATATCCATATCCCGTGTATTGACAATTCAATTCGGGTTCGCCCAACCCCGCGGCGCGAAAGATGGAGCGCCACCATTCCTCATCGCTATGAAGATGCAAGAGGCCGGAATTGTGGAAAGGAGACGCGTGCGCCAACATGGAATAAAAGGCCGGCTCTTTACGTGTCTGCTCGAGTAACTCCGTGAAGTCGCGCGCCACCACGATGTCGGCATCCATCATCAATACCAGAGGCGCCTCGTAAGTATAGCGGTAGCGATGCAGCATCGTGCCGAAAAATCCAAAAGATTGGTACAAATGCCTCGGGAGCCACCGGAACTCGATCGGGTAGTGAGCGGTCCAGGGCAGGCGGGCGGCAATATCGAACGGCTCGCAGTCTTCTCCCACCGTCACAACCAGCCGCGTTCCGGCGAAATCCCGGCCGTTGGCGCGAAGTGAAGCAGCCAGATAGTGCACTTGCCTGAAGAAGCTCGCAGTGGGACTGATCGGAATGTGAACTTCAAGGTTTATTTACCGATCTTAGCAGACAAGGGCTCAGGAAACCTGGGCAATTTGCGCGCCGGACGCATCGGGCATCGTGAATTTGAAGCGCGATCCGCCGCCCGCGGTGGACTCCACCCAAATCCGCCCGCCGTGCCGCTCGACAATCCGCGCGCAGGTCGCCAGGCCGATCCCGGAGCCGGGAAGTTCCCGTCCATGCAGACGCTGAAACACTCCGAAAATACGCTGTTGTTCGCCAGGCGGAACACCCATGCCGTTGTCCTGGACTTCGAAGATCCACACGCGGTCCTTTTTCACGGCCCCGATATGGATCTCCGGCGCACGGTCGCTGCGGTACTTGATGGCGTTGCTAATCAGGTTCTGAAAGAGCTGCACCATCTCGACGTCGTTGGCCACAACCTGGGGAAGTTCGCCGCCTTCAACCTGTGCGCCGCTGCTTTGAATAGCGCCTTGCAAATTGCTCAAAGCCGTCCTGAATGCACGGCCGCTATCTACTGGCGCGGGCGCCTTGTTGGAGCGGCCGGCGCGCGAATACGCCAGCAGATCCTTAATCAGTGTTTCCATGCGATCCGCCCCATCAATGATGTACCCAACAAACTCGTCCGCATCTTCACCGAGTTTGCCCTTATAGCGCCGGTTCAATAACGACGTGAAGTTCTTGATGGTTCGCAGCGGCTCCTGCAGATCGTGCGATGCAGCGTACGCGAATTGCTCCAGATCCTGGTTGGAGCGCCCCAGCGATTCGTTGGCCTGCTGCAGCGCCTGTTCGGCCCGTTTACGCTCTGCAATTTCCGTTTCGAGCGCTTTCCTCTGCCGCGCCAGCCGCTCCATGGCGACGTTGAAGGCCCGCGCGACCAGTCCCACTTCGTTCTTGGTTGTAACCGGCACGGGAACATCCAGCCGGTCGTGCGACAGCCGCTTCGCACCCATCAGTAGCGAGCGGAGCGGGCGCGTGATGGTGTTGCCAAGCATGATCGCGAACATGGTGCCGATCAGCACCGCGCAGAAGGTATATAAAATCCCAGAGCGCGTCACGTAATCGAGATGCTCCTGTTCTTCGGACCGGTCGACGCCGAGCCACGCCCATCCGACGCTCCGCCCTTGGACCATGATCGGCGCGACCGCCTGCACCGTCAGCGGACTTTCGAACAGGAACTGCGGCTTCACCGGCCCTTTTAGAACCCGCAGACTTCTCGAATCCTCGAGGCGTTTTCCGGTCTCGTTGTGATCGGAGTGGCCCAGGACGCGGCCCTCGGTATCCGTGACCATGGCATACCGAATGGTGCGGTCGCGCGCAAAGGCATCGACGATTTCAGAAAGGCCCGCGGAGTCGTCGACAATAACATGCGGCAGGGCGCTGGTCGCGAGGACGTTCACCTGAAACAGGACGCGCTCTTTTGTCCCTTCCGTCAGGAAGGAACGCTGCCGCGACGTCAGGTCGATCAGGAAAATGCTCATCAACAACAAATGCACTATGGCCACGCCGATGATGAGCTGACGGCGGATGGAGAAAGTTCCGGTAAACCCGGGAATCCGCACTTTCATTCGGCGCCACCCAGGACCGGAACATATTGGAAGGCACGCCGGTAATCGTTCAGAAACTCCCACACCGGATCGTAAGAAGCCTCTCCAGCCGGGCGAAAACTCGAGATGCTCATGCCCTTCAGAATCCTGCGGCCACGCGCGGAATCGTCGAGGTCGAAGAGTACCCGCGTGACCATCTGAACGCGCTCGCGCGGGAGGTCCCGGCGAGCCAGAATGCCCATGCCCATCAAAGGCATCGTGGCCCAGCGAACGCGGAGGTCGCGCGCGACTTCGGGCCGCCGCGTCTCGAACGCCTTCCATGTCGACTCCGAAACACAGGCAGCCGCGCTGCGTCCTGAATACACGTTCTCAAGCGCGGATTCCGGCGAGCCGACGTACTTGGGCCGGGCGTCGCGCTCGACATCCAACCCCTGCTGTTTCAGGAGAAGCTTCTGCATCATGGCGCCGGCCAGATCCGTGCGGGCTCCAAAGCTGATGGACGCTCCTTTCAGATCGCGCGCTTTCAAAACAGGCGAATCCTTGCGGACGAGAATCAGCCCGCGAATATTGCCTGCCGCCCGCCCGATGATGTCGTAGCCTCGCTCCTCGGTCCGAATCACCAGGTGAGGGTTCATCATCAGAAAATCGAGGCGGCCCTCCCGCGCCTTCCTTTCATAGGTGGGATGATCTTTCGCGGTTTCGAGACGGACCGTAAATCCGGAGACCTGCGCGTTGATCTCGTCGATGAGAGGCTGATAGGTCTCGAAAAACAGGACAGAGTTATGGAGCGGAAGAACGCCGAACGAATACTCGACGCGATTCGAGTGTTCGCGCGGTTCGGAGCCGAGCTGGGGCAGATAATCGGCGCGCGTGGAACGGCCGCATCCCAGCGCGAAGCACGCCAGCACGGACACTCCACACACCGCCCGCGCCCTGAGTCCGCAGGTACTCGATAGCATCAGATAGAGCCTTTTGCTAAAGAGTACTCCAAGGGTGGAGTTTCTCAATACAAATACGAGGGCTCTAAGGTATTTACCCTAGGATGACTTAGGAATTCTTACTTACTGCCTATCGAATTCTGCCTCAGATTGGGCTGAAGGCAAGGGATTGACGACGGGGGATCTCGAGATGGCCCATTGGAGGCGCTGGATGGCGCCGAGCACCTGCTCGGAGCGATCGACGGAGTAACTTTGGTCTCCGAAGCGGCGCCGCAACTCCACATCGACCTCCCGGAACTGCTCCTCGAGACTGCAAACACGGTCTTCGAGAGCTTGCGTAATTGCTACTGGATGAACAGCTTGCTGGGTGGCGCTCACTTCATCGTCTCCTGGTCCGTCTCTTGGAGGGCGAACTGGCTCTGGCGGCATTACGCGCCAATTCAAACGAAAACAGCTCCGTCCGGCTCGCCTGCTTGCTTATAGGCAGGCCGGACTATTGCTTCTCAAAGTTATCGAATACTAAGATTATAACCCTTAGACGACTCAACGTACTCGTTTGGATGTGACTTTTATGTAAAAAACGTTGCCGGGTTTCGTTTTTTAGCTGGCCGTAACTTTGAGGCGTGCGCGGGCGAACACTAAACCTGAGAGTCCTGCCATAATTGGGAGACTGAAACTGTCTCATGCCGGTTGCCTCAGGACTGGAAGCGCTCATGGCGGGATATCAAAGGGCCGACCCGGAAGCGGCCGCGGCGCTGATCGAAAACGTCAGTCCGCAGCTCCACCGATTCTTTATGGTTCAGGCGGTGAGCCGGAGATTCGCGGACGACCTGCTTCAGGAAACCTGGCTGCGCATTCACAAGGCGCGGGCGACGTATCGTCCGGGCGAGCCGGTGCTGCCCTGGATCTACGCCATCGCGCGGCATGTCCAAGTGGACAGTTACCGCAAGGTCCGGCGCAGGGAAGCACGGGAGCAGCAGGTGGAAGTGCTTCCGGAATATGCGATGAAGGCGGATGGAGCACGGCGCGGGCCGGATCTGGAATCGCTGCTGAGTGCGCTTCCGGAAAGCCAGCGGGAGGCGATCACGATGCTCAAGGTGACGGGAATGAGTCTCGAAGAAGTGGCCCGTGCGACCTCGTCGAGCGTCGGTTCCGTGAAGCAGAAAGTCCATCGAGCGTACAATAAAATCCGCGAAATTTTGAAATCGAGGGCGCATGACGCCTAGCGACTTTGACGACATCCCGATCCGCGCCGGCGGCGAGAGCGCCGTCGATCCCACGGTGGTGGAGCGCGCCAAGCGATCGATTCTCGGATCGCTGCAGCCGGTCCGTCCGCTGCCTCCTTCCTGGATGATTGCCGCCGGATTACTAGCAGTACTAGTCGTCGTTTCAATTCTCGGCGCCGCGAGCCGGGGCGCTTACGGTTTTCGGAAACTGACTGCGCTGGATCGCGCGGTGATTTTCACGGCCCTTGGCGCGGCGGCATGTTTCGCTGCGGTCGCGAGCGCCCGCGAGATGCGGCCCGCCGGTGGACGCCGCATCGGCGGGTGGGTGCTCGGAATCGGAACGGCGGGAATGCTCGCTATTTTCGCGTTGCTGTTTCAGAGCTATGGCATGCAGGATTTTGTGAAGCAGGGCGTACCTTGTCTGGTGGCCGGACTTTTATTCGCGATGGTGGCATCGACGGGAATTCTCCTTATTCTGCGGCGCGGCTATGTTCTAAACATGGCCGCCGCCGGATTGGCTGCCGGGACGCTCGCTGGTCTCGCAGGCCTGAGCGTACTGGAACTGCATTGCGCGAATCTCCGGGCGATTCACGTTATGGTTTGGCACGTCGCGGTTGTTGTACTCAGTGCCGTTGCCGGTTATTTCATCGGACGGTTTTGGCCTGGACGCGGGGCGGTTTGAACGTTCTACGTTCTACGTTCGGCAAGTCCGGCAGCCTTTGAAACGTAGAACGTCGCACAGTAGAACGTAGAACTTTGGCCCTATTCCGGCCCCAGGGTTCCCGAAATCACGTAGCTGTTCCAACTGCGTTTACGGCCGGGAGCGTCGGGTGCGGCGGACCGCATGATGCGGAACGCGACTGCGTCGCCGACTTTCAGCGTGGCCTGAATTTTGCGGATGTCGTCCGGGCTGTTGATCGGCAGCCGGTTGATGGAGACGATCACGTCTTTCTCCAGCATTCCGATATCTTCAGCGAAGGAGTTCTGATCCACCGTGACGACCATGACGCCCCGCTTGTCGGTGAGGCCCATGGATTCACGGTCGCCATCCGTGAGCGGCTTGATCTTGATGCCGAATTTGTGCGTGGCTTCAGGAGGAGCCGGTTCCGTCTCCTCCTGCTGGTCCGGTTCGCGCATATCGGCAAAACGCGGATCGTCTTTGAAAACCTCGGCGCGATCCTGGATGGTTACAGGGAAATCCATGTGCTTGCCGCTGCGATCGACAGCGATCTTAATGGACGTGCCGATGGGCGTCTCCGCGACGCGGCCGACAAGATCGTCGCCGTCTTTTACAGCCGTGCCGTTCATGGCCACGATTACGTCGTCTTGTTTGATGCCGGCCTTATCGGCCGGACCGCCCTTCTTGACGTCTTCGACAAGCACGCCGTGGTTGGTGCCCAAGGCGCGCATGAGATCGGGTTTGGAGTTCTTGTTCCAGGTGATACCGATGGAGCCGCGCGTCACCTTGCCGGTCTTGATGATGTCGTTATAAACGCGCGCCACCATATTCATGGGGAGCGCGAATCCGATGCCCTGATATGCGCCGCTCTGGGTTGCGATCATGGTATTCACGCCGATCACCTCGCCGCGAATATTGAGAAGCGGGCCGCCGCTGTTTCCGGGATTAATGGCGGCGTCGGTCTGAATGAAGCGCTGCAGTTGCAAGGCGCCGATATCGCGGCCGAGCGCGCTCACGATGCCCGCCGTCACGGAGGCTTCGAGACCAAACGGCGATCCGATAGCGACCGTCCAATCGCCCACCTGGAGCGCATCGGAGTTGCCGACAGTTACGGGCACAAGCGGAGACCGGGGATCGATCTTGATCACGGCCACATCCGTTTCAGGGTCCACGCCGACGATGCGCGCGCGATATTCCTGGCCATCGGTGTGAAGCTTCACCTTGATGTGGTCCACTTTGCTCACGACGTGGTTGTTCGTGATGATGTAGCCGTTCTTATCGACGATGAACCCGGTGCCGGATTGTTCCTGCTTGAAGGCGTGCTGCGGAGTATTTGCGAAGGGGCCGCCACGGAAGAATTTCTTGAAGGGCTCCATGAGGTCATCGGAATCGCCGCCCTCTTCGCCCTGCGCGCCATGCCCGTGAGGATTCGGATTCTCGGCGACCTTCGGAGTGTAATCCGCGGTAATGTAGACAACCGAGGGATCCAGCTTCTTAGCGAGCTTGGTGAACTCATTGCCCAGCAAAACGGGGTCGGGAATCGTAAGGGGCGTGGCGTCGGGCGCGATCGCCTGAGCACGCGCAGCCTTGACACCGGTGTTCACCACCGTCCCGATGACGATGCCGATCGCCAACGTAAAAAGCAACAGAGTAAGGGAGAGCAGCTTCTGCTGCCGCATCTTGTCGAAAACTTGCATGGGGCTCCTATGATGCCACGAAGAGGGAACTCGCTACCTACATTATATGTAATCGGCCAAATAACGGACGGCCATCAGCCGGATTCGTCGCTAAGAGGTTGATGTACCCCCATACCGAAGGGTTTCAACTCCGCAAAAACGATGCCGGCGAGGATCAATGCGGCGCCCGCCAAACTGCGTCCGGTGAGCACTTCTCCGGCCGCGATGTAGGACGCGAGCCACGCGAAAACAGGCTCCAGCGAGAGAATCAGAGCGGTGCGGGCGGCCGTTGTATATTTCTGCGCCCACGTGAGCGCCCCAAACGCGAAGGCCGTCGCCAGGACGCTGGTGACTGCGAGGGCGAGCACGACGGATCGCGTCCATTGCACGGCGACCGGTTCGGCCCACCAGAACGTCAGCCATCCGAGAGTGGCGGCGGTCGCGATTTGGGTGATGGCGATCCAGCCCACGTCGGCCGTTTTCGAATAGCGGGCCAGGACCAGGATATGAAACGCGTAGGAGACGGCTGCGCACGCGACCAGGATGTCGCCCTTGCCGATGCTCAGAATGTCGCCCTGGATGGTCAGCAGAGCCATGCCCGCGAAGGCGAACACGATTCCGATGGCTTCGGAAACCTGCGGCGCTTTGCGGTACACGACGGCTCCGAGCAAAGGCACCAGCGGGATATAGAGTCCGGTGATGAAGCCGGTTTTGGACGCGGTTGTGTAGCGCAGGCCGAAGGTCTGTAGCACATAGCCGGTGAAGAG
>JBEKUT010000313.1:0-8567 GCA_049514735.1 Bryobacteraceae bacterium | reverse complement strand
GGCGCGCCCGCCGATATTCGCCAGATCCGCAAAGGGAGTCTTGAGCTGCTCCTTATATTCTTCGTCCATGGGCATGGCCCACATCTTCTCGCCTTCAGCCTTGGCGGACGATAGAACCTTCTCAAGAAACGCTTCGTTGTTGCTGAACGCTCCGATGTTCACCGTACCAAGCGCCACCACGACGGCGCCGGTTAGCGTCGCGGCGTCAACCAAATGCGTACAGCCGATTCGCGCGGCGTAAATCAACGCGTCCGCGAGGATCAAACGGCCTTCGGCATCGGTATTGAGAACCTCAATAGTCTTTCCGGAAAGAGCAGTCACGATGTCGCCTGGACGCTGGGCTTTGCTACCCGGCATATTCTCCACAGCGGGCACCAGCGCGGTCACTGGAATGGAAGGCTGCAGTTGAGCGATGGCGCGCATCGCTCCCAGCACCGCCGCGCCTCCCGCCATATCGTATTTCATCTTCTCCATGCCCTCGGCCGGCTTGATGGAGATGCCGCCCGTATCGAACGTCACGCCCTTGCCGACCAGTCCCAGATGATCGCGGCTAGTGGAACCCTCTGCCGGTACGTAGCGAACGATAATCAGCGCCGGAGGCTCCGCGCTGCCTTGCGCCACGCCAAGCAACGCACCCATGCCAAGCTGGCGCATACGATCCTGATCGATCACCTCGACCTCGAGCCCCTCATAGGCAAGCTGACGCGCGCGGTCCGCGAGTACGGACGGAGTCAGCACATTGGGAGGATCGTTGGCGAGCGTTCGGGCGTAGTTCTGAGATTCCGCCAGGACGTGGCCACGCTCCACCGCGTCTTCCGTGCCGCCAACAATGACGACTTCGTCGACCTGCTTTTCGTTCTTCTTGGGATCGGTCTTATATTGATCCGGTTCGAAATCGCCCAGGATCGCGCCTTCCGCGGCCGCGCTCGCGAAATCGTCCAGGTTCTGGGAAACCGCTCCCTGCCGGTCACGGCTCGGAACCGCGCCGTCGAGCGCGAATCCGATGCTACGCACACCTTTTGGCTTTAAGACGCGCAGTATGGCGCCGGCGAGCTTACGCATTTCAGCGGGCGTGAACTTGTCCGGCTTTCCACCGCCGGCCAGGACCAGGCGTTTTGCTTTGAATCCGGCCGGCTTGTGAACGATTGCCGATTCCAAAGCCTTGCCGCTGAATTCGCCAGTGGAATACAGATCCGCGATGCGCTCATCCTGAATGGCCGGCCGCTCTTCTTCAAAACCCACAAACACCAAGGCATCTACTTCAAGCTCCGCAACCGCTCCGCGGAAATGACGGGTTTTCATGACTCTACGATCTCCTTCGCATGGCCGCGCGCGCCTCGGCCTCCATCTCGCGTGTACGCTCCGATTCGCGCTTATCGTGCAGCTTTTTGCCGCGCCCGACGGCAAGCTCGCACTTGATCCGGCCGTTCTTGAGATAAATCTTGGTGGGGATGAGCGTTAGTCCTTTTTCGCGCGTCGTACCCAGCAGCTTGTCGATTTCTTTCCGGTGCAACAGCAATTTGCGGCGATGCACGGGCTCGTGATTTTCGCGGTTCCCGTGCGAGTACTGGCTGATATGCGCGTTCATGAGCCACGCTTCGTTGCCGACCACTTCGGCAAAACTATCTTTTAACTGCACCTTGCCGGTCTTGGCGGCTTTCACTTCCGTGCCCGTGAGCACGATCCCGGCCTCATAACGTTCTAATAATTGATAGGCGTGCCCGGCATAGCGATTGTCGCTCAATATCTTAATGCCGGATTCGGGTTTGGCGCTCAACTTTTGTATTCAACGGGAGCAAACGCCTTTACGTCAGTCCCTTGTAGTGGTGGTCTGGCGGAGGGCTCATCCAGATTCTACCACACGTGGGTAAAAACAAGAAGATGAATCGTTTCTATCGTTTACGCGGCATCGCGCTGTTATTGAGCTTACTTATGCTCAATCCGGGTCCGGAACTGTTTGCGAAGACCCGCAAAGGTGACAAATTATATAAACTGGCACAGCAGGCCGAGACCCGCAAGGAATACGATAAAGCGCTGACGCTCTACGATGAGGCCTTAGCGGAAGATCCCTCCGACCCCGCCTACAACCTGGGCTCGCGGCGTATGCGGGAGAAGGTGGGTCAGATTCATATGGCCAACGCCAAGAAACTCCGCGACGACGGGAAACTTAGCGAAGCCCTCACGGAATATCAAAAATCGTTTGCCACCGATCCTTCGAATGCTTTGTCGCTGCAGGAGATGCAACGGACCTCCGAGATGATCGAGCGCAATAAGAAGGGCAACGTCAAGGCGGACGAACTCAATCTCACTCCCACGGAGGTGGCGCGCAACGAGGAAATGCAGCGCATGTCGTCCATCCTGCCCGTTCCGGATCTGAAACCCATTACGAATCGGATTGAAACTCTGAAGATGAACAATCAGCCGCCTAAAGTGCTGTACGACACGGTTGGCAAATACGCGGGCATCAACGTCATCTTCGATCCGGCAATGCAGCCGCCGGCGAAGAACATCAACGTCGACATCACGAATGCCACGGTGGAGGAAGCGTTGAATTATATTGGGCTTCTGACGAAGACGTTCTGGAAGCCGGTCACCTCCAACGCGATCTTCGTGACCGAAGACAGCGTCACGAAAAGGCGGGATTACGAAGACAACGTAGTTAAGGTTTTCTACTTAAAGAACATCACTTCGGTGCAGGAGTTTCAGGAGATCGTGACGGCGGTGCGTTCCGTCACTGATATCCGCCGCATGTTCACCTATAACGCGCAGAATGCCGTGATGGCGCGCGGGACACCGGATCAGATTGCGCTGGCCGAAAAACTATTCAGCGATTTGGACAAGCCCAAGTCCGAAGTGATCGTCGACATTGTGGTGATGTCGGCCAATACGGATCGCGCCAAGACTCTCGCGGCAAGCATCGTCGGCGCGGCGACGGGCGCGACCGGCCTCGAGTTGCCCCTGCAGTTTTCTCCCCGCAATCCGGTTCTAACGGGCACCACGACCACGGGAACCAGCAGCACCACGGGTGCAGGTACAACCACCGGGACCGGAACCACCACCACGGGTACAGGTACGACGGGAACTACGGGCACCACGACCACAAATAGCAGCTATATCTCTCTCGCCCAAATTGGACACGTCAGCCTGAACGACTTTTCCATCTCCTTGCCGGGCGCTCTATTGCAGGCGCTCATGACCGACAGCTCCACTCGCATCATGCAATCGCCGCAGGTCCGGGCGTCCGATGGCCAGAAGGTAACCTTAAAAATCGGTCAGAAAATACCTTACGCGACGGGCAGTTTCCAACCGGGACTGGCGGGCTCTGTTGGCGGCGTCAGCCCGCTGGTCAGCACGCAGTTCAACTTTGCGGATGTCGGCGTGAACGTGGAACTCACTCCCCACGTCCATGGGCCGGACGAGGTGACGCTGCACGTGTCGGTGGAAATCTCGAGCGTTGCGAGCCAGGTAACTATCGGCGGAGTGCAACAACCAATCATCGCGCAGGAGAAAAACGAAGCCGAGTTGCGGTTGCGCGACGGGCAGGTCACCATTA
This sequence comes from Bryobacteraceae bacterium, assembly GCA_049514735.1. GTDB lineage: Bacteria > Acidobacteriota > Terriglobia > Bryobacterales > Bryobacteraceae > JAICMB01. The sequence continues at coordinate 5,014 of JBEKUT010000313.1, read as the reverse complement.
TGGGAGGCCTGACGCAGACGCAGGATACGAAATCGCTGGCGGGTATTCCTGGACTTGTGAATATCCCGGTGCTGGGCATGTTGGGTGGGAGCAGGGTGACGGACAAGTCGCGCGGCGAGTTGCTCATCGCGTTAATCCCGCACATCGTGCGCACCCCGACGATTACACCGCTCGATCTGCGCGGCGTGTCGGCGGGGACCGATCAAGTAGTGAAGCTGAACTACGCGGAACACGAGAACCCCGCTGCGGCCGCACCGCCGACTCCGGCTGCAGCGGCTCCGAGTCCCAAGACCCCTCCGAACATGACGCCTCCCGGAGCGCCCGCGCCGGGAATTTCGCCGGCTCCGCCCACAGGAGCGCCAGCCATCACATTCGCGCCTTCCTCCGCATCGGTACCTTTGAGTGGGCCGTTATCTGTTAATCTCAACGCGCAGAACGTAGCGGATCTGTTCTCGGCCGGACCAGTACGTTTGAAGTGGGATCCGAAACTGCTGCGTCTGAATCAGATCGCACCGGGCGATTTCATGAAACAGGACGGCCAGAATCCCCCCGTGATCGATATTCGTAACGATACCGGCGAGGCTACCATCAGTGTCTCGAGGACACCCGGGTCGGCGGGAGCCAACGGATCGGGGGTTCTCGCGACCCTGTCGTTCATTGCCATCGGAAAAGGGAGCGGAAGCGTCAATGTGGTAGAGGCGCCGTTGAAGGACTCGAAGCAAAAGCTGATTGCGGCCGCGGTGCCTGTATTGACGTTTACCGTGCAATAACGACATGAGGCGGAAGAACCAACGAGGACTAACTCTCATAGAGCTGATCGTCGCGTTCACGATCCTGGCGCTGTTGTCGACCATGGCGGTGCCGCTGGCGCGATATAAAATTCGGCGGGACCGCGAGCACGATTTGCGTGCGGCCTTGAAAGAGATTCGGACCGCGATTGACAAATACAAGGATCTGGCGGATACGCAGAAGCTGGGTCCGCAAAAACTGGACACCGACGGTTACCCGGAATCGCTGGAGCAACTCGTCGAAGGCGTGAAGCTGGCCGGCGAAGTAGATAAGAAAGTCCATCTATTGCGGCGCATTCCCAAGGATCCGATGACGAATTCTTACGACTGGGGCAAGCACAGCACGCGAGACGATCCGAAGGCGCAATCGTGGGGAGGCCAGAACGTCTTTGACGTATATACCAAGAGCACGGAGAAAGCACGCGATGGAACAGCTTATGCCGAGTGGTGAAGGCCGGCCAACGCGCCGCGGGTTCACGCTCATCGAGTTGATGATCGTGATGGCGGTCATCGCGATCCTCGTATCGATCGCCGTGCCCATTTATAACAGGTCCATTACCCGCGCCAAAGAGAGCGTGCTGCGGAACAACCTGTTCACGATGCGCACCGTGATCGACGAGTACACGTACGACAAGCAGAAGGCGCCGCAGACTCTGCAGGACCTGGTGTCGGAAGGCTATTTGCGCACGATTCCGACCGATCCAATGACCAACAGCTCGGATACCTGGAAGGTAATTATCGAGGACACGCTGAATGCGGTGAATCAGACCGAGCCGGGAATTTTCGATGTGCGGAGCGGGTCGGATAAGACGAGTCTTGAAGGCACGGCTTACGCCGATTGGTGACGCTGTTTTATTGCTGAACTAAACGTGCCGTCCTGTCGGGATACGCTTCACTGTCTCCTAATAAGCCCCGGCGGAGTTGACGGATTGTTCGGAGGCTGGGGACCCGCCCCCACAGCGGGGGACACGACGGAGGCTGCCTGGATGTTTAACATGTAACCGGTCTGGGGATCGAAAAGCAAACGGTAGCATGACGGAGAATTTGCGGCTTTTGCTAAGACATTCGCCAATACGTCGCGGGCCGGAGACTGTGTCGCACCAAAGCTTATCCTATCTGTTGGCCTAAACGGGAAGCTACCTATCTCGATCTTTGCGCGGGTCGTTGCGGAGACGGCACTCAGGACGATTGCAACGGTATCCTCCACGGTCCTTTCCGCAAAGGGTACACTGACAAGCGTTTTCATTGGTGAAGCGACCGTCCGCATCACCCCGTTTGAACCTAAGACTTCGCTCGCTATTACGTAGACCATTCCGTTAGCCTGCTCGACCGCAAAATCGCCGGGGAGAAGGTTCTGCCGGTAGCTGGCGAGCAACAGATTAACGTTGGTGACGCCGTCTGCCGCCAGGCTCACGGTCGCGCTGACCTGTCCCTCCCTCGGGACAAAGAGATGATATCCAGGGTACACGGCGCGCTGCTCCGCCGTCGAGACATCGACCAGATCGGCGTGATTTTCGTAGGGAACATCCTCATAGTTAACGGGAACACCGAGAGTCTTTTCGAGCGTGTCTAGCGCGCCCGCCAATGGCCTATGGTCAAGATTGCTGACGACGACTTGGCCACGCAACGCACAACACTCTAACGCTATGATTAAAATCAACCCGATTTGTTTAGGCATTATGTTGGTCTCCTTCGCACAATTCCGTCTTCGATTCAGCGATAGGCAGTCTGGCTTACGCCGTTTCGCGTCGATACCACGTGATCAAGGTAAAGTTGCTCCATAACGTAGCCGTTTGAATAGTTGTTTGTATGTCCCGAGGTACCGCTCTTACCGATATTCATCGCCTGAGGGACGCGTGCGGCACAAGGGAACGAGGAGGGCGTCAGGTGAACTCGATACCAGCTTACCTGGTTTGTGTTCCATCCGATATAATCATCCGCCCACACGTCGGCGCTAGTGATATAGGGAGGGTCGACGCCATAGTAGCCAACATTCCAAAGCGAGCCTTGCACCGACGAAAACGTAGGGATGGAGGATCCGGGAAACCAGCAGTTGTCGTAGTTCGTCCCGGTTCCTGTGTGCTCCGATACTTGGCGACCTTTAAATAGTTGTTGGTTGGGGTCTCCGGACATTGCGTTCAATGTTTGGCGGAACTGGCCTTGGGTCGCATTCAGACCAAGAGCTAAAACCGGCCGCGGTCGTTGTCTCGGACGCCGGTATATCGCCAGATTGCTTTGTAAAGGTTATCGACCCGCCCCCGCCCGTTTGCGAATATGTGCCACTGCTGACGTCGATCAAGGGGACTGGGTTCGCGCATGTGCCAGGAAAACTACATCCGACCTGAGAGCTTTGGCGGAACTCTCCGCCACAATCATCAAGAGCGATAAAATGACAATGATTCAGGCCATGTGCACACTAAATCCTTTCAAGACGGAACCAACGTTTTCAATAGCGGTCGGATTGTACCACACGATATCCGCAGAGCGCTGAAGACAACCCAAAAATGCAGCATTATCTATCAAACCTGGATGTTGACAAGCTTCCGATTATTCTTGGCAGTTGCTCATAGGCCATTGAATCAACGGCTTGGGTGCCGGTAATTATCCTTAGGTTTTTAGCGGATTCTCGCGACGCGGCGATTAAGTTAATAATGGTCGAATGCTTCCGTGTTTTTTCCGCGCGGCGATACTGGCGGCAACTCTCCCCGCGCAAGCGGAAACACTATCGTACTGGATTGCGCCCGGCCCCGATTCGCAGCTCGCCGAATGGGCCCTCAGCGCCTGGAGCGAAGCTTCCGGCGGCAAGCTCAAGTTTAAGCCGCTGCCACGCGCCGACGCCCAGATCCTCATCGTATGGGCTTCCGCGGAGGAGGGCATGTACGGCGAAGCCCGTCCCATCCAGTTGAACGGCCATCGCGCGGTGGAAGTTTTCGTACGTCCCGCGCCGCTCGATACCAGCGACCCTCTGCTACACGAAGCGATCGCATATCTGACGTGCCTGCACGAATCGGGTCATGCGCTGGGACTTCAGCACACCGGCCAGTTCGCAGACATCATGTACAGCTTTCAATACGGCGGCGACATTCGCGAATACTTTGGGCGGTATCGCCGGCGCTTGCGGTCGCGCGCGGACATTCCAAAGAACTGGGGTCTGTCGCCGGCCGATATCGAGCAGCTCCAACGCCGGCCCTCCATCTGGTAAAACAATATCTAAGGAGGAGTTATGCGCACATTTTGGGGTTGCGCTTCCGCCATCCTGGCCTCGGGACTGTTTTGCGTTCCAGCCGTCGCCCAGGAAAATGCGAAACCCGACCTGACCGGAACGTGGCAATTGGATGCCGCGAAGAGCGAGATGCCGTTGAACAAGCTTGCCGGCTTGACGATGCAGATCTCCGAGAAAGACGGCAAGATCAGCATCGACGAAGACGAAAAGCTTGCCGCCGGCAAAGAACGGAAGATCACCTACACCTGCACCACGGACGGCAAGGAGTGCGAGGTCCCCGAGACGAAGGCCAAAGCGTCGTTCTGGTATAACGGACCGATGCTGGTAAGCATGGAGACCGAGCACAACGGAGCGAGCGTTATCCGCCGGCGTCTTAAGCTATCGCCCGATTCTAAACTGTTGAATGTCGAGATCTCGATCCTGGCGCCGATGTCGGATAAGACCGACAAGCTCGTCTTGGCGAAGCAGTAGGGCGGGCCATCGGGTTTTGTGGCCTGCCTGTTCGGAAGTTACGAACGACAAAGGAAACAGCCGACGAAAACCGATCGTCTGTTCCACCCGCCGTCTGTTCCACCCGCCCAGAAGCTACGCGGCGGCCACGTGCACCTTCAGGCGCCGTTGTCCCATCTTCGCGAACGTGCTCTTGGCCTTCGATTTGAGCAGCCGGAACTGCGTCGGCGTGAGATTCATCTCCTGACAGATCTGTTCTTTGGTCTGCTCCAGGACGTAGAAGCGTTCCAGCACGTCGCGATCGCGTTTCGGCATCGAGTTGAGGATGTCGCGAACAATCAGCATCTTCTGCTTTTTGTAAACGCTGTTCTCCAAGTTCGTCCGGCGATCCGGGATGTTAGCGTGTTCGAGCGGGGTTACGTACTTGCGGCGAACAACGCGCCGGTCAATTTGCCCGTATGTATAAAAACGGGTGAGTGTAGTCAGAAATGGAGTCAGGCGTTCCGAGTCGCGCAGTTTGCCCGCGGAGATCGCGGTGGCGGCCGTTACGAAG
>JBEKUT010000312.1:0-8607 GCA_049514735.1 Bryobacteraceae bacterium | reverse complement strand
CTTAAAAACGCCAGAACAGCGTTGAGCCCTCCAAACGCAAACGAGTTCGACAGCGCCGCCTCCACTTCCGCCTTCCGAGCCTCATTCGGAATTACATCGAGATCGCACGTCGGATCAATAGTCGTATAGTTCGCCGTCGGAGGCAGCGTCCCGCACCGCAGCGCCATCAAAGTTGCCGCCGCTTCGATTGCTCCGGCCGCACCCAGCGCATGCCCATGCATCGATTTCGTCGAGCTCACCGCCAGCCGGTCCGCGTGCGCCCCAAAAACACTCCGAATCGCCAATGTTTCGGTGGTATCGTTGGCCTGCGTGGCAGTTCCATGAGCATTGATATAACCAATCCGCTCAGGCGCCAGCGAGCCATCCTCTAACGCCCACCTCATAGCCCGCACAGCGCCCTCAGCCGAAGGCTGCGTAATGTGATGCGCATCCGACGACATGCCGAATCCCGCAATCTCGCCATAAATCTTCGCCCCACGAGCCCGCGCATGTTCCAGAGGCTCCAGCACCAACATCGCCCCACCCTCGCCAAGAATCAACCCCCGCCGATCCTTCGAAAAAGGCCGGCAGGTATCGGGAGAAACCACACGCATCGCCTCCCAGGCTTTCAAAAAGCCGACGCTGAAAACGGCTTCGCTCCCACCAGTAATCGCGAGGTCGACGGCGCCATTCCGCACCATCCCAAATGCCTGCCCGATGGCATGATTCGCGGACGAACAAGCTGTCGAGACCGTATAAGCCGGTCCCACCACGCCGAACTCGAGCGAAATGCGGCTGGCCGCGGCGTTGCCCATGGTCCGCGGAATCGTGAACGGATTCACGCGATTGCTATTGTTCCGATAGAGGCCGACAAAGCCTTCGTCTTCCGTGGTCTGACCGCCTACGCAAGACCCCGTGACAATGGCCGTTCGCTCTCGCAGAGCCGCGTCAAACTCCATCCCCGCATCCTTCACCGCCTCGCGAGCCGCGATCGCTCCAAATTGCGCGAAGCGGTCCAACAGACCGATATCTTTCTCATCGAAATACGCGGAAGGATTGTAATCCGGAACCTCAGCCCCATTCTGAAACCGCAGCAGCGTGCGATCCACCAGTTCCATGGGGCGGATTCCGGAACGCCCCTGCGAGAGGGCTTTCCAGAATGCATGCGCGTCCAAACCGAGACCCGAAATAACTCCAATTCCAGTCACCACCACGCGGCGTTGCGCCATCGTCAGGCTCGCAGCGCCACCGGTTCCTGCCCTCCGCTGCCGCCCTCCACCAGCTTGCGCACGCCCGCCACGGCATCGCGCACCGTGCGGATTTTCTGGGCTTCGTCGTCGGGGATGTTGATGTTAAATTCCCCCTCGAGAGCGAAAAGTATGTTGATTCCATCCAGCGAATCGATGCCTAATTCTTCGAAACTGCTCTCCTCCGTAATCGTTCCAACCGCGATATGCTGCGTCGCCGCAATCACGGACATCACTCGCTGGCTCAAATCGTCGGGCATAGGATGTCGCTCACTCTCTCGAAATGATAACCCTTGTCGATCAACATCGGCAGAAGACGCTCCACCGCGCGGAGGGTGACGCTGATATCGGGCCGCGGTTGAAGCACGCGCCCGTCGTGCAAACAAAAGATCGCGCCGTTCCTGGCGCCGCGGCAGAGAAGCGCGGCCACGCGGCCGTGAGTCCATTTCCAGTCCGCGCCAATGGCGGTCCACATCACGCCGAGAAGGCCCAGACGCCGCTGCGCCTCGCGAAGTCCGAACCAGCGCGCCCCGTAAGGCGCACGAAAAAGACGCGGACGCAATCCCGCCGCCTGCTCGATCGTTTCCTGCGCTTGCATCAGTTCTTCAAATATCCGATGCTGCGTCAGGGAGAAAAGATACGCATGTGTGTCGGAATGGTTTCCGATCTCATGACCCGCTAACGCCACTTCACGGGCCACTTGCGGGAGTCGGCGGACGTTCGCCCCACATTGAAAGAAAGTCGCGGGAGCGCAATACCGGCCAAGAATATCGAGCAGCGCCGCAGTCGATTCGCTGGGCCCGTCGTCGAACGTCAACGCGATCGCCGGCCGCGTACTCACCCCGCGATAAACCGACGGAGCAAAGATCGCCGACGATTTCCCGCGCACCGCATAAGCCATGGCAGCGCCACTTGCGGCCGCCCCCAGGCCGATCCAAGCCGCGCGATGGCTTACCTGCCGCTGGCCCATTTCGCGCTGTGATCGGAAGTAACCGCTCGCATCTCGCGAGGCGAATCGATCTGGAAGAACGACCATGGCCCCGGAATCCAGGGGTAGCGCGCGATCACCGATTCGTCGATCTCGATGCCCCAACCCGGACCTTTCGGCACGATTAAGTCGCCGTGATCCAGCTCTAGCGGCGTCTTCAAGACTTCCGCGGCCAAAGGAAACGGATACATGCCCGCCGTCGCCGGCGTCGAGTAACAAGGATACTCCAGCCACTCGACCAATCCCTCCGGCCAGCAGATCCCCAGGTGAGCAGCCGCCACCACTTCCAGAGCCGTTCCCCAGCTATGGAACGCAAATCGCAGACCGGCTCGCCCAACCTCGGAGAAGATCCGCCGCGCCATGGGAAATCCGCCCTGGCAGACGATATCCATTTGAACATAATCGACGCTGCCTGTTGCGATGAGATCCATGTACGCGGCCTCGTTGGGCTCATGCTCGCCTGCGGCGATCGGTACGAAGTCGAGGTCCTTTAATCGGAGGTAACCTTCGTGATTATCGGGAGGAAGAGGCTCCTCCAGCCACGCGATATTGTATTCCGCAAACTGTTCTGCAAGCCGGTCGATGGCGGACGCGATGTAATTGCGATCCCCCATGCGCCACCAGGTGTGCGCGTCGACCATCAGGTCGAAATCCGGCCCCACCGCTTCGCGCATCAGCCGCACGGTCTCCAGATCCTGCTCCGGTCCCATACCCGGCCGCATTTTATACGCGCGAAATCCGAGATCGGAAATGGCTTTGGCTTCCTTGGCGTACGCTTCCGGAGCCATGTACATTCCCGCGCTCCCGTACAGGCGAATGCGATCCCGCACGCGTCCGCCGATCAGCTCCGAAACCGGCAGCCCCTTCTCTTTGCCGACCAGATCGTAGAGCGCCATCTCGACCGCGCAGTAGACGCGTTCCACGCCGGCGTCCCGTCCGGGGCCATCGACAAAATGAACCCGGAGAGCATCGGGATCGGCCAGCACGCGTCCTTCAAGAAACGGCGCGACGGTATTCTCGATCGTGTCCTGCCAGTCTTCGCTCCCCTGACCCGGCGCATACCCCACCAGCCCGTTGTCAGTCTCGACGCGGATCAACATGGCGTCCCGTTTGACGATGGTCCGCTCGCCGCCGTAATAGGTCAGCTTCAGAGGTTCAGGTAAAGGATAAGAGAGAAGGAAGGAACGTACCGAAGAGATTTTCATTGCACTCTCCGAACCAGCGTATCAAAAGCGCGTACTGCTTTTGAGCCTTACAGCCCCCCGGCGCCACTTGCGCCGGATTTCGGAGCCTGAAAGTTTGGGCAGAAGGCCGAAGGCGACCGCCGTGTGCAACCGCTGAACGTTGATGACTGCCGCGACTACATTACACCGTCACCACGAAAAAGCCACATTAATTTCCTTATGCCGCTAGCAAGCCTCCGAGGGGCCGTTAATGGCGTTTTTGAGACATTCGGCGTTTAATGCGAAAATTGCTTTACCCTCACACTCGGGGATTACCGTTGACAACATGGCATAACGAGCTCAAAGTGTTAGGCAGGTTAGGTTAATAGTTTCGTCGCGGCAGGAGATGTATGGCATTCAAACACTGTGGAATTCGTTTGTGTGCATGGCTTGCGCTGGATTTGGCCTCCGGTTTCTTCGCTATTGCGCAAACAACAGGTTCCGTCGTTGACGCCGGACACGAGGCTCCCACCCCGGTCGTCGTGGCGCCTCGTCAGATGGTCACATTTTTCATTCACGGTTTCGGAAGCGATGTTGCTGGGCCGATTTGGGCCAACTCGAGCGCTTTGCCCACATCGCTCGGGGGAATTTCGGCCGGTTATGGCGTAACAGGCGGGAACGATTTTGAATTACCCTTGTCGCTCTTGGCGGTTCAATCTATAAATCCCTGTTTCGACGCAACACAGCCTGGATGCAAACCATACCTTGCCGTGACAGCGCAAATACCATATAACATCAACGCGCAAAACCCAGCGACTATGACCGGCGTTCCACCAACCTTCGGACAAATTCGTTTCCGCGAAAACGGCTCGACAGTGGCAGCACTCGATGTAATTCCCCTCGTCGATGCGACGCATGTGCTCAGAACGTGCGATCTTCTTTTCACATCGCCAACGGCCCAGTGCGCGCCGGTGGTGACACATAGCTCTGGGAAACTCGTGAATTCCAGTGCACCGGCCAAAGCAGGCGAGACGATCACGGTCTGGGCCGTCGGTCTGGGAGCGCTCCAAGAAAGTCTGCCCACACCCACCGGCCAACCCTCTCCAGCGGCCTCGGCCACCGTATTTCCGTTCACGGTACGATTCGATGTCAACCAGGCCGGCTCGGACACAGCGCTTGTCATGTTGGGCGCAGTTTCGTTTTCCGGATCGACTCCGGGCAGCGTAGGACTCTACCAGATTAATGTAGCTGTACCATCATTCGCATCGTTGGCACCGTGCGCCAATGCAGTTCCCTCGATCACGGGCTTCTTCGGGATGGCAAGTTCGAACACGAACGTTACAATACGGGGCCCATCGTCAACCGATTCATTCGACTTGTGCCTGCAACCTTAGTTTCCGCGTTGCTCTACGACTGATTGAAGGGTCGTACGCGCCGGATCCGCATACTTAGACATCGAAAGATCTGCCTATGCCGGGCCCGTCGGCAGGAAGGACTTCAAGAGCAAGGAACGACGCCCCGCGACGGCTGCAAAAAACAATTCGTGCTCGAACTCCTGCAGCGCAAGGATGGTGCGACGATGGCTCAGATCGCGAAAGCGACCGCCTGGCAAAACCACGGCATCCGGGGCTTCATCAGCGTAACGCTCAAAACAAACTGGGCCTGACCTCGATCGTACGAAGAGCGAGTCTGGCAGACGGACCTAACCGAGTTCAAAGGCTGGCCGGGGTGGTTTTCTCCGGCGTGACGTTAGCCCGCCGTTCCGCAACAGCGGCGGCTTCGGTGGTGGTGGCTGCTCCCTCGTCCGTAATGGGTCTGGTTGAGTCTTTATGCGGCTTATGACAGCTTCCGGCCCAAAAAAGAGCCGGGTGCTGGTCGGGCACCCGGCTGAGGAGCACCCACAAACGGCTCGGAGGTTACCGTTTGTGGTAGTGGAGGAGCTTATGTAACTTAAGTCAGCAGACCACCGTGCCCTAAGCACGCGATCTCCCAGCCGGAAACTCGATACCGGGCCAGCATCGGAGGCAAAATCAAATCCACCACATTTGGTTTGGCGGACCTGAAGCACCCCGGCGCTGAGACCACCGGTAACTCATCTTTATAACCCAGCAGCAAAAGATTGCCGGGCTCGACTGGAACGAGAAATCTCTCTAAGCTGCATCCAGCGCGGGCCATTGTCCGGCCGATCACGTCCGCCGGTCCAGCCGGCGCAGTCGTGGATGCAATCAATATCAGTGCCGGCTTCGCCCGCAACGCGAACTAACGCCGCTTGCTCTTCGAATACCGGTCTCGCCCCATCGCCTTTTACTGGATCAGTATACAACACCGTAACCAGCCAGGGCCTGAAGTATAGGGACTCTTTCTTTAAGAATAGAGTTTACAGCTTCTAGCCGGTCTTTTGCAACAGCAAAAGGTGTACTTTTTACGATGGCAATCCGCTGACAGGGCTCAGAATACGAAAAGCCGGGTTCTCGTGGCGATCACGATACTAGCAGTACAGTTGCCCGGTTCGAATAGTCCTTCGTGCACCAAAACGCCCTTCGGCGGGACCGCGTCAGGTTGGCTCTGCCGGCTGCCGGCCAACCGGAGCGTTGGCCCAAACGCCGTTCATCCCCTCGAATTCGAGCGATTTTATGTCTCCTTCGCCGACTGAGTGGCGCTCTTGCGAGACCCTCCTTCGACCGCGCCAGAAGATGGCGCACGCTGACTATTACGCTTTGGGCCTTCAGGCTCGTCCTGTATCTAACTAGCGCCTGACCTGCGGAAGTTCTACGAGTAAGTTGGTGAGACGGGCGGGTATGTCTAGTACCGGATCGTCGCACAGCGCCTTGAGAACGGCGATCTCATCGCAACATTGGAACTTGGGACAGCGCAGGCAATCTTTCCACGCCTTCAGTGGAAGCGAGCCACGGTCTACTTCCATGAAACCCATGTGCGAGAAAAATCCCGGAACATACGTGAACGCGAAAATCGCATGGAGTTCGTTCTCTCTCGCTTCCTGTTCCAAAGCTTCTACTACGATGCGTCCGATTCCAAGCTTCTTCATGCGCGGTTCCACGGCCAGCGAGCGCACTTCCGCCGTAGTCGGCGTATAAAAATGAAGCGCCCCGCAACCTACTAACTCGCCGCCAGAATAAGCTACCGTGAAATCCCGGATGTTCTCCGACATCTCAAATTCGGTGCGAGCCAGCATAATCCCTTTGGCAGCGTAGCCATTGATTAGTCCGAGGATAGGATGAATGTCGCTGATGCGAGCTTTCCTGACGATAAGATTCGAGCAGACCTCCCTGCCTGCTTCTGTCTCTAACTCAAGTTCAATTGTCATTGCCGCACTGCCTCCGCCACTAATCGAGTTCCTATCGCTTCATCCCGAATCAGCTTTCCGACCACTCCCGGAAGCGCTCCCGAAGCGATCGCTATCTCACCCACGCCGCGCCGCAGTGCATCGCCAGCTGCATTTAATTTCGCATGCATCCCGCCGCTCGCCACGCCTGAAGAAATCAGTTCTTGTGCGCCGTCGGCAGTAAGTGTGGCGATTGTCTTGCCATCCGAACCGCGCACGCCCTCCACGTCGGTGAGAAACATCAATTTGTCCGCGCCGAAACTTGCGGCTAACGCGACGGCCATTTGGTCCGCATTCACGTTGTAAATCTGACCGCTGCGATCCACTGCTACGCAAGCTACGACCGGCAGATATCCGGCACCGGTCAAGACATTCAAGAGACGTGCATCGGAGGAGACCGTGCGCCCAACAAACCCCAGGTCCGGACTCATTTGTTCGGCCTCCGCCAGTAAAGCATCCACGCCGCTGAGCCCGACGGCCGGCGCTCCACATGCAATAAACGCCGCAACCAATTCCCGATTTACGCTGCCCGCCAGGACTTTGAGCACCGCATCCAGCACCTCAGCCGAGGTCACTCGCAGACCGTTCACGAACTTGCTCTCGATACCCTTCTCAGCCAGAAAGCGGGTCATCTGTTTGCCGCCGCCATGCACTACAACTACGCAATGGCCGCCAGTGCGCAATTCCCCGATCTCGGCCGCCAGCCGTGCTCTCGAATCGGGAGCATCCAGCAATGTTCCGCCCAGCTTCACCAGGATTTTCAAAGCAACCCCTCAGTCTCGGCAAGCCCGAGCATCAGGTTCATGTTCTGGATGGCCTGACCCGCGGCGCCCTTCACTAAGTTGTCGATTGCGCTCACCACAACAGCCCGCCCGGTAGCGGCATCGAGCTTCACCCCGATATCGCAGAAATTCGTCCGCTGCACGCCCGCCAGATCGGGAGCTTCGCCCTCCCGATACAGCCGCACGAACGGCTCATCCGCGTACCGTTTTTGATAGATGTCCAATAATTCCTCTCCGCTGTCGAGGCCCTTGGCGCGGAAATAAATCGTCTCCAGAATCCCGCGGTCGAGCGGCAACAATTGCGCTGTGAAACTGAAATCGCGCTCCGCGATTCCCGATACCATCAGAACCTCCGGCACGTGCCGGTGATTCAAGATCGAGTAGGCTGAGAAATTTTCCGTGACCTCACAAAAAGCCGTCTTCAGAGTCGGTTTGCGCCCCGCGCCGCTAACACCGGATTTAGCGTCGCACACGATTCCGGCCGTCATATCCACCACGCCGGCCTCAATCAGAGGTTTGATCGCGAGGTTCGCGGCCGTCGGATAGCACCCCGGATTCGAAACAAATCGCGAGCCGGAAATGCGCGAACGGCAAAACTCCGGCAATCCGTACACGGCATCCTTAAGAAGAGCCGTCGCCGTATGGTCTTCCTTGTACCAATGCTTGTAGGTCGCGGCATCGCGCAAACGAAAAGCGCCGCTGAGATCGACCACGCGAGCCCCGGCATTGAGCATCCCCGGAGCCAGTTCCATCGAAACCTCTGGCGGCGTAGCGAGAAAAACCACGTCCAACCGGCCGTCTGAGACCGACTCGGCCGTACTGGGAAAGCGATCGTGAACCGGGCGATTGATCGGCTCGGAACGATGCTCCACATCCTGGCGATGGTCGAGAAGAACAGGCGTGACAGACGGATGCCGGTCGAGGAGGCGGACCAGTTCCGCCCCGCTATAGCCCCGAAAACCGACGATGCCCGCCCGCACGATTCTCATGACTAATTATTCATCGTCCTGAATAATTATAACGCAATTAAGCGAAGACACTACGGCGGGGAATGTTCTACGTTCTACGTGCGACGTTCTGCGTTTGACCTCCGCCGCTCCCCTGA
>JBEKUT010000311.1:0-15281 GCA_049514735.1 Bryobacteraceae bacterium | reverse complement strand
AGAGGGCCGGGGTAATCGCGGACATAGTGATGACGGCCGTTTCCGGCAAGAATGACGTTGGATTCGCCTCGTGGCCCATCGCGAGGATTTATGACTGCCGCAGCCATGCAGTTAAATTAGCAAGAATCGAGAAGGTGGGGGATCACGCGCGATGCATTATTAATTATGAGTTGTTCACGACGTCATCTTTTAGGACTGGGAGTCACTATGTTCGCGTCCGGCACTGTTTCGGCGGCGGCGCCACGATCGGCATTTCTGCAGGCGTGCCTGGAAGGAAAGGAATCCGAAAAAGAGGCGCTCTTAAGACAGGGACTGCTGCTCGATTTGCACGAAGCCGCAGCGGCCGGAGTCGGCACGCGAGTGGAACAGGTGCTGGCGCGCAATCCGGGTTCGGTGAATCATCGCGACTTAGCGGACGCCACGCCGCTGCACTATGCCGCGGCATGCGGACAGATCGCGGTGGCGAATGTTCTCCTTCAAAAAGGAGCAGACTTGAGCGCGGTGGCCACCGGCTTGGGCGACGCTACTCCGGCGCACTTCGCAGCCAGTATTGCCGACAGCAAAATCGCTGCGATGACGATTGAGACGCTGGTTGGAAACGGGGCCTCGGCGGGTGCGCGCAAAACGGATGGGACAACTCCGCTGCATGTCGCCGCGCATCACGGGCACGCGGAAGCGGTTCGGGTGTTGATCCGCCGCGGGGCAGATCCTTTGGCCGCGGACAACAATGGCCAAACTCCGGCGCACGTCGCCACGGGCGAAGCTGTTGCGGTTCTGGAAGGCGCGGGGGCGATCGCGAGGAATTGTGAGACGGGCCGGTATCGAGGGGTGAAGCGCGACGATACTTATGGATTGCCACAAGCGTGGATCAACGAATTTGTTATCGCGTCGCACTTCGATTTTGAGAAGGTGAAGCGGCTGCACGCGCAGTGTTCGGACCTGCTGTTGACGCGCTCGACGTGGGATGAGATCGGCGTGGAGGCGGCGGCGCATATGGGGCGGGAGGACATGGCGTCGTTCTTTATCGAGAAGGGCTCGCCAGTGTCGTTGTGCACGGCGACGATGTTGGGGCAGATCGACGAGGTGAAGGCGTTGTTGAAGGAGGACGCGAACCGGGTCCACGAGCGGGGCGCGCACGATTTTCCGGCGCTGTGGTACACGGCGTTTGGTAAGGAGCGGCCGGAGATTTTGGAATTGCTGCTGGCGTCGGGCGCGGATGTGCATGCGGGGATGATGGGAAATACGACGAAGGAGCTGGCGGAGAAGAAGAAGTATGGGCGGGTGTTGGAGATTTTGCGGGGGCGGGGGTTGTGAGGGGCAAGCTTAGGCGATGCTCACGATATCGCCTGGCCCGATAGAATCCAGCGCTGAAAGGGCGGCGGGTATTAGGGTGATCAGGTCGCGTAGGCGATTCGTGCGCCCCCGAAAAATCAGCAATGAAAGCTTGCGTCGGTTCAGGTTTTGCTGGTGCGGAATGTTCTGGTCGGCCGTTATGAGAACGTCAAACCCAGCCGCCTCGGCCGCCTCAAGGAGCTGCCCATTTTTCAACCCTGCCAAATTAGCGAAGCGGGCTGTCTGGCAGTCGTGTCCCGGGAACGAGAGCCGAATGCGCTCATCAAGGCATTCGTCTATGAGAAGGCGCATCAGGCGCTTGCCAGTAGAAGTTGCTTGGCTTCCTCAAGCGCCTGCAATGCAAGAGCCCGAGATACCGTGGGAAATCCTTGCAAGAAGTCTTCCAGAGTTTCATCGCCTTCCAGGTAGTCGAACAGCGTTTGAACCGGCACGCGTGTTCCTCGAAAAACTGGTACACCGTGCATCGTCTCCGGATCTCTTGTGATGGCGTGCGTCACGTCTTTATTGTCTCCCAACTGGGTTGGACGCTTCATGCCCATGTGCTGGCCCGGCAAGACGTCTGCGCATCGTCAGATTCGGATTTTGTCACATCGAGACAGTCGCGTTGCTACTGTAAGGGCTGTGAGGCCTTCAAAAGAATGGGTGCTTCCGAGGACACGGAGTCCAGGCTCCGCTCATTCGACGAAGCGACTGAACGAGACCGCCGGCGCCTCGTGAAAGGTGTTGGACAATAGAGGGCCTCTACGTCCGTGGGGTCTCCCGGCCATCGCTTTGATCGCAGTCAGCCTCCATCCTTGATACAGTTGAGGTCATGGAATTCCCAGAACACATCGAGTCTCGAAAAGATGTAATGATGGGCAAGCCGTGCCTCAAAGGGACCCGTGTTCCGGTCTACCTCGTTCTTGAGAAGCTCGCGGCCGGAGAAACCAGTCAAGACATTCTCGCCGCCTATCCGCAACTCAAGCCCGAGCACATCAAGGCTAGTCTCGAATATGCCGCCCGGCTGGCCGCCGACGAGATCGTCCTCACGAACCAGTGAAGTTGTTTTTGGACGAGAACCTCTCGCACAGATTCGTCTTTTGCAATCGGGAACGGTCGAGTCCTTCTTACACTGGACGCGGACTTCGCCAACGTAATCCGATTCCCGCCCGAACAAAATCCGCATCAGATAATCGGCAATCTACGCCAGCGCTCTTACTCGTCCACTTGCGTCCAACAAGCGAGGATTGTATTTTATGACCGGGCAATTAAAGAACGGTAAAATCGCAATCGTCGCCAAAAGGTTTCGAAACTAGTTGAGACTCACGGAGCCGAAGAAGGGCTCTCAAACAGGCCGGGGCAAGACTTTCGGGCCTTCGCTACGGAACGCGTAACGGCTACCGGAAAAGTCGACGATTCCTACGGCAAACCGCCGGCGGTGCCATCATGTTGTTTGGAGAACCCTGTGGCGCCGACGGAATTTGGAACCCTCTATATTGTTGCGACGCCCATCGGCAACCTGGAGGACATCACGTACCGGGCGGTCCGGGTGTTGGGTGAAGTTGACAGGATCGCCTGTGAAGACACTCGTCAGACTCGCAGGCTGCTCGATCACTACGGGATCAACAAGCCACTCGTCAGCTATCACGATCATAACGAGCAGGAGAAGTCGGATGACTTAGTTCGCGATTTGCAAGCCGGCCGGAATATCGCGCTGGTATCGGACGCCGGCACGCCGTTGATTGCCGATCCGGGTTATCGGCTGGTGGAGAAGGCCCGGGCCGCGGGGATCGCGGTGATTCCGATTCCGGGGCCTTCGGCGATTTTAGCCGCGCTCAGTGCTTCAGGTTTGCCAACCGACTCGTTCGAGTTTCATGGTTTCTTTCCCGCGAAAACCACGCAGCGGAAAAACCTTTTGCGGCGATTGCTGGACTCGGAAAGCACGCAGGTGTTTTACGAAGCGCCGCATCGGATTATCGAGACGCTCGACGATATCGCGGAGGTGCTCGGCGACAGGCCTGTGGTAGTCGCTCGAGAGCTGACTAAAATCTACGAAGAGTTTCTCTCTGGTACTGCTAGTCTCATCCGCGACTCGCTGCGCAGCCGTAATGCGATCAGAGGCGAGTTCACGGTAATGATCGGCAAAGGCGCAGGACGGCCGATGGACCGCCGTCCGGTTGAGGAAGCGGTGGAGGAGCTAATCGCGCTGGGGATGTCTCGGATGGACGCGTATAAACGCGTGGCGCGCGAGCGCGGCATCTCCAAGCGCGATGTCTACAAACAAATAGAAACGAAGTGACTAACTCCACAGCCGGTCGTGGGAATGTTCTTTGTCCCACTCAGTTGTCGGTTCGAAATAGCCGGGTTCGAGTAAGTGCTGTTTCATTACTGCGTCATTCAGAGTGATGCCGAGGCCCGGCTTGTCCGGCACGGTAATAAAGCCTTGATTGACGATGGGCTTTTCGACGCCTTCCACGAGGTCACTCCACCACGGCACGTCGACGGAATGATTTTCGAGCACCAGGAAATTTTCGGTCGCGGCCGCGCAGTGGACGCTGGCCATGCAGGATACGGGCGAGCCGGCGAAATGCATCGCCATGGCGACGCCGTATTCCTGGATCGCATCGCCGATTTTCTTGGTTTCCATGATTCCGCCCGAAGTCGCGAGATCGGGATGCAGGATATCGACGGCATGGTTCTTCGCGAGATTTATAAAACCCTCTTTGAGATAGATGTCTTCGCCGGTCAGTAATGGAATGTCGATCGATTGTTTGATTTCTTTGAGAAGGTCGGTGTATTGCCACGGCACCATGTCTTCGAGCCAGGCCATGTTGTATTTTTCGAGCGCATGGCCTAAACGGATGCAGGAGTTGACGCCGATGTGGCCGAAGTGATCCGCGGAAAGTGGAATTTCGTAGCCGACGTACTCGCGGACGGTGGCGACGAAATTGGCCATCGTCTCGACACCTTTGGGGGTCAGTTCGATGCCGGTGAGCATATGCTCGACGGTGGCTCCGCCGCTAATAGAGACGCCCGCGGGCGCGGTGATCGTGCCGGGGACATCCTTCATGAGGTCGATGCCGAGGTCCATTTTGAGCCAGGTAAAGCCCTGTTCTTTGCGTTTCTTCAGACGTTGGCCGTAAATGTTCGGGTCGTCGGATTCAGTGGTGTCCGCGTAACAGCGGATCTTGTCGCGGAATTTGCCGCCGAGCATCTGGTAGACGGGAACGCTGTAGGCTTTGCCGGCCAGATCCCAGAGCGCCATCTCGATTGCGCAGACGCCGCCGGCTTGGCGGGAATCGCCGCCGAATTGCTTGATCTTGCGAAAAATCTTGTCGACATTGCAGGGGTTCTCGCCGAGCAGGCGGCTCTTGAGCATCAACGCGTAGGTCTTGCTCGCGCCATCCCGCACTTCGCCCAAACCATAGATCCCTTGGTTGGTGTCGATGCGAATGATCGGATCGATCATGGGTGCGCCTTTGATGGTGGCGACGCGAAGGTCGGTAATCTTCAGATCCGAGGGTTTGGAGTTGCCGTTGACGTGCTGTGCGGCCGCGTCGAGCGTCCGGTCATCCCAAAAACTGAGGCCGAGCGCCGTGGCGGCTGAGGTCAGGAAGGAACGTCTGCGCATATCCGCATTTTCCCACCGATTCGGTCCGGGCACGGGACTATCGTCCCAGGTACTTATAGCCAGCGAATAAGCGCTAACGTTCCATTCTTCGCGGCGCGCGGCGGAGCTTATACTCCTTCCATGCGAAGAACTATCATTGCTTCTCTGCTTTTTACAGCGCTGTCTTTTGCGGCCAACGTGACAGGCACTTGGAAGGCTGTGGGTCCAGGTACCAGCAGTGCGACCATCATTTTGAAACAGTCCGGAGATAAACTCACGGGCACTTATCTGGGCCCTCTAGGACGAGGGGATGTGACTGGCACGATCAAGGACGATTCGGTCGAGTGGGCCTTCAGCAATGGAGAAGGCAAGGTGACCTACAGCGGCTCGATCAAAGACCAGAAAAAAATCGAAGGCGCGATCCTCTATTCGATCCACCCGAAAATGAAGTTTGTAGCGGAGAAGATCAGCGACAGCACCGACGAGAAAAAGATCGCGAAGAAGTAATCAGCGTGTGTCGGCGCTGACGCGCCAGACCGTGCTGGAGCCATCGTCGGTCACTATCAGCGACCCGTCCTGCGCAACGGCTACGCCGACCGGGCGTCCCCAAACGTCGCCGGCGGGGGTGACGAAGCCGGTGAGGAAGTCCTCGTACTCGCCGTTCGCGTGGCCGTTCTTCAGGGGTACACGAACCACTTCGTAGCCGGTTCGCACGGACTTATTCCAGGAGCCATGCTCGGCCGCGAAAATGTCGCCCTTATATTCCGCCGGAAACTGCTTTCCTTCGTAGAAGGTCATTTCGAGCGAAGCATCATGCGGCTGTAGAAGCACGTCCGGAGTGATCACTTTCGATTTCAGCTCCGGGTGTTTGCCTTCCAGACGAGGGTCCTGATGGCCACCCATATAGAACCACGGCCAGCCGTAGAAGCCGCCCTCCTGGACATGCGTGATGTAGTCCGGCACCAGGTTATCCCCCAAGCCGTCGCGTTCGTTGACCGAGGCCCACAATTCGCCAGTAGTAGGATTGATCGCGATGCCAACGGGATTTCTGATTCCGTAGGCGTAGACACGGATTGCGCTTCCATCGGGATTGAATTCGAGAATGTCGGCGCGATGGAACTCCTCGGGATGAGTATCCGCGTCATCGACATTCGAATGCGACCCCACTGACACAAACATTTTCTTACCGTCTGGCGTGAACGCGAGATCGCGCGTCCAATGCCCACCGCCGCGGAGCCTGCCTCCGCCGGGGATATCGGGCACCATCACTTGCTGGGGGCCGCGGGCCTTTAGATCCCCATTCTTGTACGGAAAGCGAATGACGGAATCCGTGTTGCCGATATAAACAAACTGCGGATTCGGTCCCGGAGGATAAAAAGCGATGCCAAAGGGCTGTTTCAGATCGCTCGCGAAGACCTCAACGGTTTGAGCCTTGCCGTTGGCATCTATCCCTCGCAGGACCTTAATGCGATTGGCCTCGCTTTCGGCGACAAAGAGGTCTCCATTTGGGGCGCGGCGAATTTCGCGTGGCCGGTCGAGGCCAGTGGCATACTCTGTCACCTTGAAACCGGGAAGAGTTTGGGGCCAGGCATCTTTTGGTTTGGGAATGAGATGAGCTCCGTTATCGACGGACTGGGTGGCAAATGGCGCCGGGAGATCCTGAAGCGTGATTTTACGTACAACCCCGGGTTGCTCGTGACGATAGTCGGTAAAGGCGGCTGTTCCCTGAAGAACGGAGCCGGCTGGAGTCGCATACAGGAGCGCCGCGCACACAATGGCGCCGCTTAGAAACAAGAGGCAGGTGGTGAATCGTGAAGTCGTCACAGAAATTTAGATTATTCTTCTTAGTGGAAAGCTTCAGGCTACTCCCATAATCGGGAAGGTACTAGGAGGTACTGGGTCGTCTACCTGATAGCGCGACACTTGATAAAGTGGCAGAATGTACTTGGCGACCGGCTGGCGATTTACGGAAAATGCCGCAGAGAAGCGCACACTCTGGGCAGGCGAGGTCCGCATCCCGCCAGCTGGTTCACCAAAAATCTCTTATAGCAATCGGAAATTGACTTCGATGGTGGCCTGTACCGGAACGGGATGTCCGTCTTTCATTCCGGGACGGAATTTCCACTTGTTGACCGCCTCAATCGCTTTCTGATCGAGCCCAAGACCGAGCGGGCGAATTACTCTAAGGTCTCGAGCGTTCCCTTTCTCGTCAACGACGATGAAAAGCACGACGGTTCCTTGAAACTTAGCTTTGCGAGCCTCTTCGGAATACTCCGGCTCCGGCTTGTAAATGGGTACCGGGGCCGATACGCCACCGCCAATTTTATATGCACCGCCACCGAAATTGCCACCGTGGCCGGGACCGTAACCGGCTCCGCTGCCGGGGCCGATGCCGCCGCCATTGCCGCTTCCCATACCACCGCCCGATCCAGTTCCATTCGATGCTCCGAGAACCTTAGAAAGAGGATCGCCGAGCTGAGTCATGTTCACATTTGGGACAGGCGCGTCCGGTTGAATAATCAGGGTCGGGTCCATGGGCAGCTTGGGATTTTCCACCTTGCTGAGCATGGGCGGGACGAACTGCTTGTCAGCCAACTTCGGAAGCTTGCCTTTGGTTACCGGCGTCGGAGAGCGATCGCCACCGCCTCCACCCCCTCCCATGACGTCCTTCTTCGGAGGCGTGGGCTTATACGGCGCCAAATCCGGTGCGATCAGAGTGACGGTTTGCTGCACGGCCTGTTGAACATGACGGTTAGTTCCGATGAGAAATAAAAGCCCGATCACGCCGCCGTGGATGAGCATCGACGTCAGGCCGGCTCTCTTCTCCTGGCCACCGTAAAATCCCCAAATGTCTTGAACTTCAATGGGTTTCGAGGTTAATTCCAGGGGCGGGAGCTTGGGCGGGTGAATCCATTCCTTGATGCTTTGGGCAATGCCTATGTACCAAGGGATTTCGGTTTCGGGTGCGAGCAGCCTGGCCAGATGAATATCTGGATCCTCGGGCATCATCAGGTGTTGTTCTGCCATGAGCTTCCGTTACTCCCGCTAAGAACTCCTAACATTAGACGCAGGCTGCACGGCGGGGTTGCAACCAATAGTCCCATCGAGTCTATCACTTCCGTTAGCCCGGATCAGGCGATATGAAAAATGGAAATACCCGCTATCAGAATACCGCACATCAGACGTGCAGACCAGAGGTGCGTTACAAAATAACTGGGGCGACACATGGGAGCTGAAGCACGCGAGAGGCCGCTTGTCCTATTCGACGGCGCCTGCGGTTTTTGCGGAATCTGGATCGAGTATTGGCGTGAGCTGACCGACAGTCGCGTCGACTACGTGCCATCGCAGCAAGCTGCAGCCAATCATCCGGAGGTTGCGGCGGAAGAATTTACAAAATCAGTTCAGCTTATACTACCGGACGGTCGGGTTCGGAGCGGGGCCCATGCAGTTTTTCAATTGCTATCGTACACGGCAATAAACTGGCCCTTGCACTTTTATGGCACGATGCCAGGATTTGGGCGCGCTTCGGAATTCGCCTACCGCTTTATCGCTGACCATCGCAGTTTGTTCTACTGGCTTACGGTTGTGTTCTTTGGCAAACAGATCCGGCCGGCCAGCTTTCAGAAAATCGAGTGGCTGTTTCTGCGGCTGCTGGCATTGGTCTATTGGGCGACAGGTACGGGGACTGATCGGCACACAGGGAATACTCCCCATTAGCGAGTACCTGGACGCCGTAAGGAACGCGTTGGGTGCGGACGCGTGGCGGATTGTTCCGACCCTGCTCTGGTTCAGCCACAGCGACGCAGTTCTGTCCGGGTTATGCATTGCGGGCGCGATCGTTTCGATCGTTCTATTGGCCGGATTCTTAGAACGCGTCTGCCTGATTCTGCTTTACGTGCTGTACCTGTCGCTGGTCTCCGCGGGACAAGACTTCTTGTCGTTCCAGTGGGACATGCTGCTGCTCGAAGCGGGATTCCTGGCGATCTTTTTGGGATCGTCGCGTATCGTGGTGTGGCTCTTTCGCATTCTCGCATTCCGCTTGATGTTCTCATCGGGTGCGGTCAAACTGCTTAGCGGCGATCCTTCCTGGCGCAACCTCAGCGCCATGAGCTATCACTACTTCACGCAGCCCTTGCCGACTCCGGTGGCGTGGTATTTCGAACAGCTCCCATTCTGGTTTCAGAAGTTTTCGACAGCCTCGGTTTTCGCGATCGAGTTGGGCATTCCGTTTTTCATCTTTCTGCCGCGGCGCGCGCGCTGCTTCGGCGCATGGTGTCTTATCGGACTGCAGACGCTGATTCCGATCACCGGGAATTATGCGTTCTTTAACTGGCTAGCGATAGGTCTTCTTATTTTCCTGTTCGATGACGCCGCGGTTTCGCGCTGGATTCCTTCGCGGCAGGTCAGCGCGACACCACGCAAGCTGGCGATTGCAGCCGCAGTTTTGGTGGTGAGCCTGGGGTCGCTTCAAACGATTGCGACGTTCGGCGGACGATTGCCTCGAATCGCGTCCGAATTAGTGCAGGCAGTGCAGCCATTCGGAATCGTGAACACGTACGGTCTCTTCGCGGTGATGACTACGACGCGGCCGGAGATTACGATTCAAGGTTCGAACGACGGCGCCAATTGGTCCGACTATGTCTTCAAGTACAAACCCGGACCTTTGGATCGAAGGCCTTCATGGGTCGCGCCCTATCAGCCTCGCCTGGACTGGCAAATGTGGTTCGCGGCGCTCGGTAGCTATCGCGAGAATCCGTGGTTTGTGAATTTCATGGTGCGGCTGCTGGAAGGCTCGCCGGACGTTCTTATGTTGGTTGAGAGAGACCCGTTTCCGAATGCGCCGCCGCGCTATGTGCGGGCTGTAATTTCTTCTTATCGATTTACAAATTGGAGTGACAGGCGGGTGACGGGGAACTGGTGGAAAGCAGGGCCGGCGGGAGTTTATCTACGCGCGATTTCGTTGGACGATGTCAGACGCTAAATGGAGAGCAACAAGGTTACAGTGGTCTCTTTCTTGCTTCAGACTTCCGCAGGTATAACGCTTCAGAAAAGCAGTTACCACGGAAGGTTTTATGAAACTAACATCTTTAACACTGACATCGTACATTGGCTTGCTCGCTTTTGCCTCTCTCCACGCACAGGAGTTTCAAAGATTCTCCTTTGACGCAGGAGGTGGTTTCGATACTCCGGTTGGAAACACCGGCCGGGAGTTGAACACGGGCTGGAACGTTCGCGGCGGCGCGGGCGTTAACATTAATCCTTACTTCGGAGTCATGCTCGATGCTGGTTACGACTCATTCGGAATTAATGCTGCGACGTTGAACGCGGTGGGCGTGCCTGGAGGAGATCTGCATGTTTTCCACGCCACCATCGACCCGGTGGTTCATCTGAATCCGAAAGGTCATATCGATTTCTATCTCACGGGCGGCGCTGGATTCTTCCATCGATACCAGGAATTTACGCAACCGACACTTGCATATTCCACGGGTTTCAATCCGTTCTTCGGATTCTTCCCGGTAGCGTACCCGGCCAACCAGATTCTCGCGTCTTATTCTGTGAACAAGCCTGGCGCCGATATCGGAGCCGGCGTGGCGTTCGGATCGAAGTGGCACGGGAAGTTCTTTGCCGAAGCGCGGTACGACCGTATTTATATGCGTAACTCGCATACCGACTATCTTCCCGTTTCGTTTGGTTTCCGGTGGTGACGGCAGACTGAAAAATAAGTAAGGCCGCTGATGAACGCAGATCAACGCCGAAACTGCGTTCATCTCCTCGCGGCGCGCCGGCACCGGAGTTGGTTTTCGCGCCGCCATTCGCCCCTCCAAATTATTCTCTTGATGACGTTCTGTCCATGTGGTTGAATGCAACAAATGGTTGAAAAACTATCGCGCCGGAACATGGGCGTCATTCTCGCGAGCCTGGGCGCGGCCCAGGCGCACGCTCAAACCAAGACTGCCAGCACGGCGATTCACCAGGAAGTGGATTTCAAAGCTCCGCCGGAACGGATCTACGACGCGCTGCTGGACGCCAAACAATTCGCCGCGTTCACTAAAGACACGGCGGAGGTTCAACCGCGCGCTGGCGAAACATTCAAGCTGTTCGGCGGGCGTATCGAAGGCCGCAACGTCGAGCTGATACCAAACCAGAGGATCGTACAGGCGTGGCGTCCCGCGGCGTGGCCGCCTGGAGTCTACTCCATCGTCAGATTTGAGCTCGTCCCACATGCCTCCGGAACCCGCGTCGTTCTCGATCACGCCGGTTTTACGGCGGACCACTGGGAGACGTTATCGGAAGGTTGGCTGGCCCGTTATTGGGACCCGCTCCATAAATACCTGAACGCCTGATTTAACGGACCTCGGCTAAAATTCTTGCCGGCCGCGGGATCGCGGACTGTGCGCCTTCAAACGATCTTCACAAGACTGTTGTATTTGCCGATGAGGACGTTAAGAGCGCAAGAATCGTGGATCGATGCGGGCTTGTAAGCTGAGGAGCGGATAGACATGTCCCTAATTTCGGAGGAAGCGCTCGACGCGCATTGCCGCCGTGTGGCTGGATGGGCCAAACAGGCCGCCCATAAGCTCCAATGTTCCGCGGAAGAGTTGCAGGCGCTAGAGCGAGCCGCAATGCTGCACCATGCTGAGAACCTCGTTCTGCGGCCGAAGGCATTCGCAGCCATTGCCGGAGATTTGCGGGTGCAGATTGCGGAGGGTCCGCCCGGTTCCGGGCCTTATTCCGGGATGACCCTCGAAATCCTGCAAGCCTACAATTCGCCAGTAGCGGCTCCGCCGCGGCCAGCCGAGCTGGCGAAGATACTCGAATGGGCGGATCAATTCGATGAGCAGTTTGAATTGAGCGCCATCGATCCGCTACCCCCGGACGAGTTCGCGGCCGAGACCAGCCGCCTTCAGATCACGGAGGCGTCTGAGGTACTTCGCGTCGGCCAAAAGCTGCCGGTTTTTCCCACGGTTGCGCAGAAGGCAATGCGGCTTTTAGCGAGCGAGGATTTCCGCCTTGAGGAATTGGAAAGGATTGTACGCAGCGATCAGGCGATGGCGGCCGAACTTCTTAAGGTGGCCAATAGCAGCCTTATGGGACAGCGGAAATCGATCACGTCCTTAGCCCAGGCGGTCCAACATGTCGGCGTAAATGCAAGCGTCCGCGTGATATGCGCGGCGTGTTTGCGTCCGATTTTCGCGTCCCGCAAGCTGTTCGACTTGTGGAACCACTCGATCGACGCGGCGGAAACCGCGGAGCGTTTGGCGCTGGTCTCGGAACGTGTCGATCCGGGCGAAGCTTTTCTAGCCGGGCTGGTCCACGATATCGGGCGGCTTGCTTTCTCGCTGCTCTCCGGCGATTTTCAGGTTACGGCGCAGTGTTTACTGGAACATCGCTGCCCAACCGTATTAGTTGAACGCGCACTCTCCGGCACCAATCATGCGGAGGTTGGATCGGAGTTGTTGCGTTCCTGGCGCATCCCGTCTCCGATCCCCGATGCGGTGAGTTGCCATCACGATTTGGGCGAATCGGCGATTCCTCTGGCCGCCATTCTCTATTTAACCGAGTTTTCAACCATGGCCGATGAAGACCTGCCGTCCTTCCTGCGGCTCGATCGCGCGTTGCACATTCTCGACCTGCCGAGACAGTTCGTTTTGTCGCCGCATCCCCGGAACTCGCCATCTTTGGCATGGCTCAAATTGGCTAGTCGAATTAACTAGATGAATTTTATCTTACTATATAACCCTTGGTGGTAAGAATTTTATAACAATATTTCGATTGACATCAAATGCAGGTTGCATTAGTGTATAGAAAATCGGAATTCTAGCGGGTTAAAATATAGCTGGTGCATCGACTCGCGGAGAGCGGGCAGGGTTGGCCTGCCTGGTGTGCGTCAATGAAAAAAATTGGAACCGCCGATAAGCTAAATAGGCTCAAAGCCAAGCGAAATGCGGTAGTTCAGGCTATTCGCGCGATCGAGGAACTGGGGACGGAGTACGGCTGGAAACTGGCTCCGCACCGGAGCGAACGGAAATTTCCTGTCAAACATCTATCCAGCGAAAATGGCAAATCGGAGAGGGGGAGAATTATCTGAGAACCGCTACCGCATAGCCTCTAATTCGATCGCCTTCGTCATAAGCCGATAATTCCAATACGTTTCATCGTCAGTGGAGTTCTCGTTCAGGAAGCCCAGCGCCGAGGCCTTCACAAGGACGGAGAAATGTTTCGGGAGCCAGATTTTTCCGGCCACTGGCTCCTGTTCCAATTCAAACCGCGTGCCCGGACCGACCTTGGCAAGAAAGCCATAAAAGCTAACCGATTTGACGACTTGTGCCTCGACTTTGACCCACTGGCAGGTTTCCTTGTCTACCCACAGCGTCCCCATCATGCCGAGCAGCACGCGCGTTTCGCGAGTTCGCGGGACGTAGCCAGGCTTCGGAGACGCCTCAAATTCATAGACATCGCGCCCATCGAGCTTCTCATCCTTAACCAGACGAAAACGAAACGCCTCGGCCATGTCCCGCATCAGAGCCTGATTCTCAGCCTGACCTTTCTGGTACTTCGCAACGCGGCGCGACCGCTCCTGAGCCGACTCATGCTCGCGTTTGTAGACCTCTTCCTGTAGGTTCCGGTCTTCGGCTTTTTGCTCCTCCGCCGTGAGCGGCCGGTTATCTTCAGCGATCGATTTTTCGTAAGGGGAACCATCGATGAAGAGAACCTGGTAGGTCTTGGAGGTTTTGGGACCGTCCTTCTTCGATACGATGTCGTGCTCGATGAAGGTGTACTTCTGCGCCTCTCTGAAATTGGTCTCCGTGGCCTGGACAGACTTGCGGATTATCTCCGGGACGTCGATGGCGTGCGATTCAACGGCGCGCGCAACTGAGATCAAAACGAAAATTATTGACAGCCTCATGAGCCAACCAGGGCCGCTGGAAGCAATTCACAGCCCAAATGAACTTCCTGCGTTTGCTATGCTCGGCTGCGCGGGTGCGGCGTTGCGGGGCGTAAGTTTGTACACTGGACGTGAAGAATTTCCTGAAAAAGCGAAACGATGAACTCCTTGAATTTGCTCGCTTTGGGATTGGCCGCTTCGGCGTCGGCGGCCGATTGGCCAACGTATGGAAACGATCCGGGCGGTAGCCGGTATTCTGCGGCGACGCAGATCGACCGGTCTAACGTGGGCCGGCTTAGGGTGGCTTGGACCTATCACACTGGGGCCCTACAACCCGACAGCGATCTCAATCGCAAGGCAGCGTTCGAAGCGACTCCGATCCTGGTGGATGGCACTTTGTACCTGAGCACGCCGTTCGATCAGGTAATTGCGCTCGACCCGGCGACGGGCAGCGAGCGCTGGAGATTCGATCCGGAGATCGATCGCGCTCACGGTTACTCGGAAGTCACATCTCGGGGCGTGGCGTTCTGGCGTGACACGAAAAACGGAGCGGGCCGGATTTTCATTGGAACCATCGACGCGCGGCTGATCGCGCTGGATGCGGCTAGCGGTAAGCCAAACGTGGACTTCGGCGACAACGGCGAGATCGATTTGACCGCCGGAGTGCTGCTGCGCGATGCCGGCGATTACCAGGTTACCTCTCCTCCCGCGATTGCCGGCAACCTTGTTATCACGGGCTCTTCGATTGGAGACAATCGGGCAGCCAGCGTGGAGCGCGGGATGGTACGCGCGTTCGATGCGCGGACCGGCCAACTGAAATGGACCTGGGATCCGATTCCGTGGAGCGATCGGAATTCGCCTCGGACGGGCGCGGCGAACGCCTGGTCCGTGCTTAGCGTGGATGCCGCACGCGACCTGGTATTTATACCCACGGGCAGTGCGAGTCCCGACTTCTACGGCGGGCTGCGGCCTGGGGACAACAAGTGGGCGGATTCCGTAGTGGCGTTGCGGGCATCGAGCGGGAAATTCGTGTGGGGATTTCAGGTGGTCCATCACGATTTGTGGGACTACGATGTGCCATCGCAGCCGGTGCTATTCACGTTTCGCGGGAAACCGGCGGTCGCCGTGACGACGAAAATGGGCAACCTGTTTGTGCTGGATCGCATTACGGGCCGGCCGCTGCATGAAGTAACCGAACGGCCGGTGCCAGTGAGCCATGTCGAAGGGGAGGAGGCTGCTCCAACGCAACCGGCCTCGAGTTACCCGCCTATGGTTCCGCAGAAGCTCACCGTGGATGACGTCTGGGGCCCGACGCCGAAGGATCGGGCATGGTGCGCGGATCGGCTAAAGAGCCTTCGCAACGAAGGTATCTTTACCCCGCCGTCGATTGAGGGCACGCTGGCGTTTCCCGGCAATGTTGGTGGAGTGAATTGGGGCAGCGCCGCGGTCGAT
>JBEKUT010000310.1:0-8646 GCA_049514735.1 Bryobacteraceae bacterium | reverse complement strand
GGGAGGCAGGGGTTGCGTTCTTATAATCCTGCCGTCTGCACCAATGAGGAGACATGCCAAAAATCGGTAAGAAGTTCGAAGCTGCGTCCAAACAAGTAGAAGCCCGCCCCTATAGCCTCACTGAGGCTGTCCCGCTCGTCCAGAAAATCAAGTTCGCAAAGTTCGACGAGACCGTCGAGCTGCATCTGCGGCTCGGTGTCGATCCCAAGCACGCCGACCAGATGGTTCGCGGCACGGTGGTCCTGCCCAACGGACTCGGCCGATCGAAGAAGGTACTCGTCATCGCCTCCGGAGACAAGCTGAAGGAAGCGCAGGATGCCGGCGCCGATATCGTCGGCGGCGAAGAGCTGGTCGCCAAAATTCAGACTGGCTGGACGGATTTCGACGCCGTTGTCGCCACTCCGGATATGATGCGTTCGGTCGGTAAGCTCGGCAAGGTGCTCGGACCTCGCGGGCTGATGCCGAATCCGAAGACTGGAACGGTGACTCAGGATGTCGCCACGGCGGTAAGAGAGGTCAAAGCCGGCAAGGTGGAATTTCGCGTCGACAAGACCGGCGTGATTCACGCTCCCGTCGGTAAGGTGAGCTTCGCGACGGACAAGCTGCTTGAAAACGCCAACACCTTAGTTCAGGCTGTCCTGCGCGCCAAGCCCTCGGCGGCCAAGGGCAAGTACGTCAAGAGCGCCACCATCTGTTCCACGATGGGTCCCGGCGTCCATCTCGACACCATCGTGTTCAACGCGAAGCAGCTCTGAGGACACGCCTCCTAAAGAAGGATTGACCAAATGAAGAAGAAGTCGGATAAACAGAAGGATCTGGAAGCGCTCAAAAAAGATTTCGAGGCGGCGAATAACATTTTCGTCACCGGCTACGAGAAGATCACCGTGCAGCAGGACTTCGAACTGCGCAAAACCATTCGCGGCGCAGGCGGCAATTATAAGGTTGTGAAGAACAACCTGGCCGAGAAGGCATCCGAGGGCACGCCCGCGGAAGAGCTGATGAAGAACCTGGCCGGCATGACCTCCATGGCGTACACCCAGAAGGATCCGGTGGCGCTGGCCAAGGCTCTGACGACTTATGCCAAGACGGTTCCGGCATTTACCTTTAAAGCCGGGATGGTGGAAGGGCGTGTTATCGACATTACCGCTATCCAGGCGCTAGCCAATCTGCCGCCGAAGGAAGATTTGATCGCGAAAGTGATGTTCCTGATCAATTCTCCGGCGCAGCGGCTGGCGACGTCGATTGGCGGCGTGGCGCGGAATCTGGCGGTGGCGCTGGATCAGGCCATCAAGGAAGAAAAGTTCAAGGCTTAGGCCTAGAGTTCACTTACGGGAGTTTAAAAAGGAAGAACAATGGCGGACGTAAACGCGATAATCGAACAGATCAAAGGCTTGACGCTGCTTGAGGCGTCACAGCTTGTTAAAGGGATTGAAGAAGCATTCGGCGTGTCGGCGGCAGCGGCTTCGGTAGCGGCTGCACCGGCGGCGGGTGGGGCTGCTGCCGCGGCGCCCGCAGTCGAAGAGAAGACCGAGTTCACCGTGGTCCTGACGGGCGTTGGCGCCAATAAGATCAATGTGATCAAGGCGGTACGCGAAGTGACCAGCCTCGGTCTGAAAGAAGCCAAGGATTTGGTGGATGGCGCGCCGAAGCCGATCAAGGAAGGCGTGAACAAGGATGAAGCCGAGGCCATCAAGAAAAAGTTCACCGACGCGGGAGCGACTGTCGAGGTAAAATAACGATCGACCACTTCAAGTTATTGAAAACGCACGAGGCTGCAAAACCCGCGCGGAAGTTTGCGGACCGGATTTGACGAAGTCGAACCCGGTCTGCTACATTTGTACTGAACCTTACCGGAGATCACCCGGATTCAACCTCTTGTGAACCTCACATCGTGCGGATTGTTGTGCCGTCCCGCCGGACTGGTGCAAGGCTTTGCCATGCGTTTTTCCCCAATGCCCGACGTGTGCAAACCCGCATTGATGAGCGAAACACCCCGTCACCAGCATCCGACCGTGCCGTGCCCCGCCTCTGCTTAGTGGCCGCGGATCGGATTTGGTGGTTTTTTTGTCCTTTGTCTCAGGTCGCGAGCCGTTCGGCCGTAGGAGTGG
Organism: Bryobacteraceae bacterium; assembly: GCA_049514735.1. Taxonomy (GTDB): domain Bacteria; phylum Acidobacteriota; class Terriglobia; order Bryobacterales; family Bryobacteraceae; genus JAICMB01. The sequence goes on along the minus strand of JBEKUT010000310.1, from coordinate 6,538 downwards.
AGAATGCAAAATCTGGCAGTAGGCGTTATACGCGAACGAGTAGATTTCTCAAGAATCAAAACTTCGATACCCATCCCGAACCTCATTGAGGTCCAGAAGAAATCGTATGAACGGTTTCTGCAGATGGATCTGCTTCCCGGTGAACGTGAAGACACCGGGCTCGAGAGCGTGTTCAATTCCGTTTTTCCCATCTCGGACTTTCGAGGTCTGAGCCAACTTGAATTTGTCGATTACGCCATCGGCAACTGGGAATGCAAGTGCGGCAACCTGAAAGGGCTGCATCACCTTCGTTCAACTTGCCGCAACCCCAGTTGCGGCGCAACCATTAAGACCGATCCGTTCCTGGTTGGCGATGTCCTGTGCCATCGCTGCGGAACGTTCAACAAGAATATCGTCACGTTCTGCAACCGCTGCGGCGACCCGGTGGGTCTGCAGCTCAAGTACGACGTGGCGGAGTGCGAAGAGCGCGGCATGACTTATGCGGCGCCGCTCAAAGTAACAATTCGCCTCACCGTTTTCGACAAGGATGCCGAGAGCGGCCAGAAGACCATCCGCGATATCAAGGAACAGGAAGTCTTCTTCGGCGAGATCCCGCTGATGACGGAGAACGGAACGTTCATCATCAACGGGACGGAGCGCGTTATCGTTTCGCAGTTGCACCGTTCGCCCGGCGTGTTCTTCGAGCGCGTTCCGGCGCAAGGATACTTCCTCGGCAAGATCATTCCGTATCGCGGAAGCTGGGTCGAATTCGAATACGACAACAAGAATCTGCTGTACGTCCGTATCGACCGCAAACGCAAGTTTTATGGCACCGTTTTCCTGAGGGCCCTCGGCCTCAAAACGGACGCCGAGATCCTGCGCGCTTTCTACACCGTCAACGACATCTCGATCAAAGACAAGAAGCTGTTCTGGAAGGTGTCGCCCGGCCTGATCGGCCTCAAGCTCTCGCACGCCATCAACGCCAAGAGCGGCGACACGGTGGTTCCGCAGGGCCGCAAGATCACCAAATCGGTCTACGACGCGATGCAGAAGGCCAAGATCGAACAGGTGGAGGTCGCGGTCAACGATCTGGAAGGCGCGTATGTCGCAGCCGACGTGGTCGACATGTCCACCGGCGAAATCCTGGTGGAAGCGAATCACGAGCTGACAGCCACGGCGGTCAGCCGCCTGATCGATTCCGAAATTCCGAGTTTCGAAGTGTTCTTCCCAGAGCGCGACGACGCTGGCAACGTGATTTCCGTCACCCTGAAAAAAGACCCGGTGAAATCGCAGAGCGACGCGCTGCTCGAAATCTACCGCAAGCTGCGTCCCGGCGATCCGCCGACGCTCGATACCGCAACACAGCTCTTCCAGGGCATGTTCTTCGACCCGCGCAAGTACGATTTCTCGCGCGTGGGCCGCATGAAGTTCAACATCAAGTTGTACGACAAGATCGACGAATCTCCTCTCGACAAGCGTACGCTCGACCAGAAAGACTTCACCGACACTATCAAATACCTGTTGAAGCTCCGCAGGGGCCTGGGCGCGGTCGACGATATCGATCACCTGGGCAACCGCCGCGTCCGCGCGGTTGGCGAGCTGCTGGAAAACCAGTTCCGCATCGGCCTGGTGCGCATGGAGCGCGCCATCAAAGAGAAGATGTCGGTGTATCAGGAAATGTCGACGGCTATGCCGCACGACCTGGTCAACGCCAAGCCGGTAATGGCTGCGATTCGAGAGTTCTTCGGATCTTCGCAGCTTTCGCAGTTCATGGATCAGACCAATCCTCTGTCGGAGATCACGCACAAGCGCCGTCTCTCGGCTCTTGGACCAGGCGGTCTGTCCCGCGAGCGCGCCGGATTCGAAGTCCGCGACGTGCACCCGACTCACTACGGCCGCATCTGCCCCATCGAGACGCCGGAAGGTCCGAACATCGGACTGATTTCGTCGCTCTCCTGCTTCGCCCGCATCAACGATTACGGATTCATCGAGAGCCCGTATCGCCGCGTGGTGAAGGGCATCGTGATCGACGAAGTCCGGATGCTGAATCCCGGCGACACGAATTACAAAGTCAACGACGTGATTCCGCGCGCCGAAATCGAGAAGGCCAACAACGACCTCAAGGTTGGCAAGAAGCAGGCGGAGTACGAAGCTCACTCCGATTATCTTTCGGCCTGGGAAGAAGACAAGTACATCGTTGCGCAGGCGAACGTCGCGCTCGACGCTATTTCACGGATCGTGGACGATCTGGTGAACGCGCGCCAGGCCGGTAACTTCGTCCTGAAGCATCGCGACGAAATCGAGTACATGGACGTGAGCCCCAAACAGCTTGTGTCCGTGGCCGCCAGCCTGATTCCGTTCCTCGAGAACGACGACGCGAACCGCGCGTTGATGGGATCGAACATGCAACGGCAGGCGGTTCCGCTGCTGCGTGCGGAAGCTCCGTACGTCGGCACCGGTATGGAACGCGTGACGGCGCGCGATTCCGGCGCGGTGGTGATCTGCAAACGCGGCGGCGTGGTGGATTCGGTAGACAGCGAACGCATCATTGTTCGCGTGGAGGGCGGCGCGCAGCAGGAAGGACAGCTTTCCCGCGAAGTGGGCGCCGACATCTATCAGCTCACCAAGTTCAAACGCTCCAACCAGAACACCTGCATCAGCCAGAAGCCCATTGTTTATCAGGGGCAGAAGGTGAAGAAGGGCGCGGTTCTGGCCGACGGTCCCTGCACTGAGAACGGCGAGCTCGCACTTGGCCGGAACGTCCTGGTGGCGTTCATGCCGTGGCGCGGGTACAACTTCGAAGACGCCATCGTGGTTAGTGAAAAGCTGGTCAAGGACGACTACTACACTTCGATCCACATTGAAGAATTCGAGATCGAAGCGCGCGACACCAAACTGGGTCCGGAAGAAATCACGCGAGACATTCCCAACATCGCGGAGAGCTTCCTGAGGAACCTGGACGAGAGCGGGATCATCCGCATCGGCGCGACGGTGAAACCGGGCGACATTCTGGTGGGCAAGGTCACTCCGAAAGGCGAGACGCAGCTTACGCCGGAAGAGAAGCTGCTGCGTGCGATTTTCGGCGAGAAGGCCGGCGACGTGAAAGACGCGTCGCTCTACTGCCCGCCTGGAATCGAAGGCACTATCGTCGATTGCAAGGTGTTTTCGCGCAAGGGCGCGGAGCTGGACGAGCGCTCGAAATCGATTCTGGAATATCAGGTCGAGCGGCTGCATCGCAACCTCGAAGACGAGAAACGCATTCTCAACGACGAGCGTTCGAAGCGCCTCAACGACCTGCTCGGCGGCAAGGAAGTGCAGGCCGACCTGCACGACGAAAAGACCAATAAGAAGCTGCTCTCGAAGGGCGCCCTGCTAACGCGCGACATGATCGAAAAGATGCGCGCGCGCGACCTGAAGCGAATGCGGGTCGCGAACAAGGACGTTCGCATGAACGAGCAGATCGACGAAATCGAAGAGATGACGTCGCGGCAGATTGCCGTGCTCGAAAAGATCACCGAAGAGAAGATCGCCAAGCTCCGCAAGGGCGACGAACTTCCTCCCGGCGTGATCAAGCTGGTGAAGGTCTACATCGCGATGAAGCGCAAGCTTTCGGTGGGCGATAAGATGGCCGGCCGGCACGGCAACAAGGGCGTGATCGCGCGCATCGTTCCCGAAGAGGACATGCCGTATCTGCCCGATGGAACGCCGGTTGAGATCGTGCTCAACCCGCTGGGCGTTCCGTCCCGTATGAACGTCGGACAGATTCTCGAGACGCACCTTGGCTGGGCCGCGCAGGCGCTTGGTCTGCACTTCGCCACGCCCGTTTTCGACGGCGCGACGGAGAAAGATATCAAGTCGCAACTCACGGCGGCGAACCTGCCGACCTCGGGCAAGGTGCAGTTGTGGGATGGCCTGTCGGGCGTGCCGTTCGAACAGCCGGTGACGGTCGGATACATATATATGTTGAAGCTGTCGCACCTGGTGGACGACAAGATCCACGCCCGCTCTATCGGACCGTACTCGCTGATCACGCAGCAGCCGCTCGGCGGCAAGGCGCAATTCGGCGGGCAGCGATTCGGCGAAATGGAAGTCTGGGCGCTCGAAGCCTACGGCGCCGCTTACGTTCTGCAGGAACTGCTGACGGCCAAGTCGGACGACGTCTATGGACGCGCCAAGATTTACGAGGCGATTGTGAAGGGCGAAGCGGCCGCCGAACCCGGCGTGCCGGAATCGTTCAACGTGCTGATTCGGGAATTGCAGTCGTTGTGTCTCGATGTTGAGTTGATGAAGAAGCCGCGGGAGGTTGCCGACACGGCGCTTGCGGCGGATTAAAGGCCGATATGACGGATCTGCAGCTCTATCTTGCGATCGGGGTTCCGTCGGTGCTGGTGCTTATCGGAATGTTCGTTAACATCGGGTATTTCGTCACCGTCAACGCGCGTATCACGTCGTTGGAGTCGCGTCTTGACACGCGAATCTACTCGCTGGAGAACCGTCTGGACGGGCGCATCACTTCCATCGAAGCTAAATTTGATCTGTTAACGGGTAAGGTGATTGAAGTCGACAATCGCCTTACCCGAATTGAAGAGCAGCTGAAGCATTAGCCGGAAAGAAGAATAGAGGAATTATGTATCGATCTTCTCCATATGACCGTGCGAATTTGATCGCTGATTTCGATTCCATTCGAATCAGTCTGGCGTCTCCGGAGAAAATCCGGAGTTGGTCGCACGGCGAGGTCACCAAACCGGAAACGATCAATTACCGGACTTTTAAGCCCGAGCGCGATGGACTGTTCTGCGCGCGCATCTTCGGGCCGATCGCCGATTGGGAGTGCTTGTGCGGCAAGTACAAGCGTATGAAACACCGCGGCGTAATCTGCGATAAATGCGGCGTCGAAGTAACGCTGTCGCGCGTCCGGCGCGAGCGCCTCGGACACATCGAGCTTGCCAGCCCCTGCTCCCATGTCTGGTTCTTCAAAGGACTGCCCAGCCGCATCGGATACCTGCTCGACATCACGTTGCGCGAACTGGAACGCGTCCTGTATTTCGAAGCATTCGTAATCGTCGATCCCGGCGAAGTGCCGGAGCTCAGGCGCGCCGAAGTGATTAGCGACGAACGCAAACGCCAACTCGACCAGGAATTTCCCGGTAAATTCGTCGCGATGATGGGCGCCGAAGGCATCAAGGAACTTCTGAAGAAAGTGGATGTCGAGTCCCTCAGCCTCGAGATCCGCGAGAAGATGAAGACCGAAGCGTCGCAGCAGAAAAAGCTGAAGTACGCCAAGCGTCTGCGCGTCACCGAATCGTTCCGCAAATCGGGCAACAAGCCGGAGTGGATGATTCTCGACGTGATCCCCGTCATTCCGCCGGAGCTTCGTCCCCTGGTGCCACTCGATGGCGGCCGTTTCGCGACCTCCGATCTGAACGATCTGTATCGCCGCGTTATCAATCGCAATAACCGCCTGAAGAAACTGATTGAGCTGCACGCGCCCGACGTCATTGTGCGTAATGAAAAGCGCATGTTGCAGGAAGCCGTCGACGCGTTGTTCGACAACGGACGCCGCGGACGCGTTCTGCGTGGCGCCAACAACCGCCCGCTCAAATCGCTCTCCGACACACTCAAAGGCAAGCAGGGCCGCTTCCGCCAAAACCTGCTCGGCAAGCGCGTCGACTACTCCGGCCGTTCGGTCATCGTGGTCGGCCCCGAGCTGAAGCTCCACCAGTGCGGTCTTCCGAAGAAGATGGCGCTGGAGTTGTTCAAGCCCTTCATCTATCACCGGCTCGAACAGCGCGGCCATTGCACCACCATCAAGCAAGCCAAGGAATTAGTGGAGCAGCAGGACCCGGTGGTTTGGGACATCCTGGAAGAAGTTATTAAGGATCACCCCATTCTGCTCAACCGCGCTCCTACGCTGCACCGTCTCGGCATTCAGGCGTTCGAGCCCGTGCTGGTCGAAGGCAAAGCGATCAAGCTGCACCCGCTGACCTGCACGGCATTCAACGCCGATTTCGACGGCGATCAAATGGCCGTCCACATTCCGCTCTCGCCCGAAGCGCAGATCGAAGCCTCGACGTTGATGCTCGCGTCGAACAACATCCTGTCGCCCGCGCATGGTTCGCCCATCGCGGTTCCGACCCAGGACATGGTTCTCGGTCTCTACTACCTGACGAAAGCGCGTCCGGGCACCAAGGGCGAAGGCCGTACGTTCGCCTCCATGGACGACGTGCTGATCGCGCTCGAGATGGGCGAAGTGGAAACGCTGACGCCGATCCCCTGCGCTACACCGGCAAAGTGATCGATCTCATCAAGGCGTTCGACAGCCAGAACGTCCTTCACACTGAGCCGATCGAATTCAACAAGCAGTACATGGACACAACCGTCGGCCGCGTCATTTTGAATGATGTGGTGCCTGACGAGATGCCCTACGTCAATGGATTGCTCAAGAAGAAGGGTCTCTCACAGCTCGTTTCCTACTGCTACCTGAAGTTCGGATTGCAGATCACCGTGGGAATGCTCGACGAGGTGAAGAAGCTCGGGTTCCTCTACGCGACCCGCGCCG
>JBEKUT010000309.1:0-8664 GCA_049514735.1 Bryobacteraceae bacterium | reverse complement strand
CGCCGTGCTTGCGTGGTGCGTCCGGACGATCCCGCGGCGCACTTCAACCTCGCACTGACGCTGTTGCGCGCGGGCCGACTCCGCGAGGGTTTCGAAGAGTATGAGTGGCGTTGGCAAGTTGCGCAATTTCGAGAACAGCGCCGCGAATTTTCGCAGCCGCTGTGGAACGGCGAGCCGCTACAGGGACGCCGCATTCTGATTTATGGCGAGCAGGGCGTGGGCGATGCGATTCAATTCGTCCGCTACGCTCCGCTGGTACGCGCCGCCGGTGGCGCTGTGATTATCGAAGTCCTTCCGCATATGGAGCGCTTAGTGAGTTGGATGGACGGCGAATATCGAGCGGTCAACGCGCTCACTGCCGGCGTCCAGTTCGATGTGCAGTGTCCATTGATGAGCCTTCCGCGCCGCTTCAGAACGGAGTTGGATTACATTCCTCCGCCAGCTTGTTTTTCGATTCCCGCCAGCTTGATTGAAAAGTGGACTGCGCGATTGCGAAGTGGGCGCATGAATGTCGGCGTCGTCTGGGCCGGAAATCCGACGAATTACACGGATGCGACTCGCTCCATTCCAGCGCATCTATTGGCGCCTCTCACGCGTATGCCGGGAATCGATTGGTGGAGCTTGCAGGTTGGACCGAGTGCCGCAGACACTCCCGATGGCGTCGTGAATCTGGCGGAAGAACTGATCGATTTCGGCGAGACGGCCGCGGTAGTTTCGGCATTGGACTTGGTAATCACGGTCGACACTGCTGTCGCCCACTTAGCCGGATCGCTTGGCAAGCCCGTGTGGCTGTTAGTGGCCTATGCATCCGACTGGCGCTGGCTGCTCCATCGCGAAGACACGCCCTGGTATCCTTCCATGAAAATTTTTCGCCAGAACAGTCCACGCGAATGGGCCGACGTAATCGAACGCGTCGCGTCGGAGCTAACGATGTCCTCTCGCATTGCGCCATGCACCGCGCTTTAGATATCCTGATTGCCGTGCGAAACGCATACTCTCTAATTCTTCTCGCGATTTTCGGAACTGCCATCCACGGGCAACCGGCTCGCCCCGCCGGAATGAACAGCGCCGTCCTCTCTCAGATCCCGCCGCGGATGCAGCATTTCATCGACGAAAAAACCGTGGCCGGCGCGGTCACGCTCGTCGCCCGCGGAAATGAAGTGAACGAGTTCGACGCGCTCGGCATGGCGGATATTGAAGCCGGCCACGCCATGCAGAAGGACACCATCTTTCAGATCATGTCCATGACAAAGCCCTTTACCGCGGTCGGTATTATGATGCTCGCGGAAGAAGGCAAGCTCGCGCTGCGCGATCCGGTGGAGCAGTATCTGCCGGAGTTTCACAATCAACATGTCGCCGTCAATGTTGGTCCCGCCTCGGCCCGTCTGAGCGTGCCGGACCACCCCATCACGATTCGCGATCTCATGACGCACACCGCCGGCATTCAGGATTTTGCCCCGGCCGCAATTAACGATTATCGGCAGTTGATGAACGTCCCTCTCGATCAGGTGGTGCGTCAGCTCGCCGCGCAGCCGCTCCTGTTTCAGCCCGGCACACAATGGAGCTACAGCAGCCCGGGAATTGAGATTCTTGGTCGTCTGATCGAAGTGTGTTCCGGACAGAAATACGAGGATTTCATCGCCAGCCGCATCCTCCGCCCGCTCGGCATGAAGGACACGTTTTTCTATCCAACCCCCGATAAGATCGCGCGCATCGCGATGGTCTACGTGCAGAAGGATGGAAAGCTCGTCCGCGCGCCCGGCAGCATACTCGGCGGCGATCCCGCGAAATACCGCCAAGGAGCGATCTTTCCCGCGCCTGGCTGGGGCCTTTATTCCACCGCCGAAGACCTGCTGCATTTCTATCGCATGATGCTGAACAATGGCGTCTACGAGGGGCGCCGTTATCTTTCGCCCTTCTCCGTTCACATCATGACCGAAGCGCAAACCACGGGCATTCGTCCGGTCGGTTGGATGATCGGAACCGATTATGGACTAGCCTGGGAAGTGGTCACCGATCCGCTCGGCGAACTGGCCGGCCATTCGAAAGGAACGTACGGCCACGGCGGCGCATTCGGAACACAGGGTTGGATCGATCCGGAAAATCAACTCATTTCGATTTTGCTAATTCAGCGATCCGACGGCGCCACCGACAGCATGCGCAACGTGTTCCTCACCATGGCTGAGGCGAGCGTCGGCAAGTAGATTGGCCCTAAACAGTCTGAACCTGTTTTGTAAATGCGCTCACGTCGCCGGCTCCGGCGGGGATGCCCGGACCTTTGAACGATGCCCGCAGATCCATCAGCATTTTGCCCAAATGATTTTCCCCGGTCCCATCGTTGTTGTCGCTCCAGAAAGAGTCCCTGTTGGTCGCGGCGTTGTGTTCGAGCAAGTACGCATCGCCCGATTCCAGCAGAATACTCTGCAGCGACGGGATCGCATACTTGAGGTCCAGCACAGCCTTCATCGCGCCAATCTGACCCAGGCCCGCATAGCCATGTGTCGGGTTCGAATCGGCATGGTGCTGTTTCTCCGCTTTCCCCTTCTCGATATAAGCCGCATTCCCGTCCGCTGCGTCTTCAAATGCCTGTCGGATGTTGGGGTACTGCCACCATTTGGTGGCCTGAAAAGCCGCTTCCGCCGTCTGAAACTTCCCCTGCACGCCGTTGATGGTGAGCGCCAGGTCCTGCGGGCAGATCCAAAAGTTTCCAAATTCCTCGAAGCGATAGAACTTATCCCAATCCGTGAGCTTGCCATCGTAATAGAACGCGATGAGATGATACGTTGTACCGCCCACTACGGCGTCGGACCACTGCCGGGGAGGTTGTGGTTGTTGCACTTGCTGTGGCTGGGTCACAAGGGTGTTTCCTTTCCGCAAACGTTGCGAGGGACGTGATCGAGTGCAACCCAGTATAGCCGAGTTTATTCCAATCGCAAACGCGAAGGCGTGGCGTCTGCTCTTGCTGTGGACGCTAGCGCTACTGTATGCGGCCGCCAGGGTGTCGCAGGCATATCCCAACAAGCTTCCTATGGTCGTACTCGTCGCGCTACACGTAATTCCGCCATTGCTCTTTGCCCTCATCCACGAGGCTCTGCGTTACGGCGTGCGCGGGATTCTTGTTTTTATAGGACTATGCCTGGTGATTGGTAATCTCTTCGAAAATCTGAGCACTCTCACCGGCCTTCCTGATTGTCGGAAGGCCGCTCACCGGCCTGCGCATTCTTACCACGCCGTTGGTCGCCGCCTGCGTGATGGTTGCCTGGGACCTCTCGATGGATCCCATCTGGTCCAACTTCGTGCACGGATGGATGTGGCATGACGGCGGCTTCTACTTTGGCGTGCCCATCAGTAATTTTCTCGGACGGTACTTGACCGTTTATTTGATCTACCAGTCGTTTTCGCTGTATCTAAGCAGACAACCGGCTCCGCCAACGAGAGACTATTGGCGATTGCCGGTAATCTTCTGGGCAATCTCAGCGGCGGGAAATCTTCTGGTTAGCTTAAGTACCTTTAGCCCAAATTGGCTATGTGTCGATTTGTTTACAATCGATACAAGAAACTCAATGCGCTTTCTTATATTGCAGTGCACTTTCTTCGCGGCGCTGAATGCTGCCGAGTCGACACCCGCGCCGGCGTTGTGGAACGATCTTCAGGCCAAGCGGGGAAAGCTTTCCAGCTTTCATCAGGAATTCGACGTCTCGCATACGTCCAAGAATTCTCAACACAGTCAATCCTCGAAGCGCCAGGTCGTCGTCGATGCGTCCCCCGCACAATGGCGCGAAAAATCGATCGCCGGATCTGGCACCGAGATAACAATTTTCGACGGCAAAGACCTTTTCTCCATGGAAGAAGGCGGCGACGAATACGTGCGCAACAAACGCAACTCCAAAGACGAGGACCCCGTGCCGTCCCCTTACAGAGCTTCCGATGCGGATTGGTCGAAAGCAGTCGAAGTGGAACGCAAGCCTTGCGCGCTTCCGGGCATGGACCACCAATGCGTCGTCATCGACGTGCCTATGAAGCCATGGACGAAGCAGAGCGGGCCCAACAAGCGAACCAAGCTTTTATCCGGAGCCGAGCGCCTGGTGATGGACACTGAAACCGGGCTGTTGATCACGTCCAAAACTCTCGATTCCATAGAAGGCGCGAACGGTGGCTATCTCTCCGAGACCACATATTCGCTCAAGCGCATGCGATTCGGAGGGCCTGCGGACGCAACTCTTTTCAAGCTCCCGTCCGAGGACATGCGTGAGGTAAAAGAGCTTTCGTCATGGAACGCGGCGAAGATCAAAAAGCAATTGGCGGGGAAACCGGCGCCGGAAATATCTGTCAACGACATTCACGGGAAACCGGTGTCGCTATCCGCTCTCAAGGGGAAAACCGTGCTCCTCGATTTCTTTACCACCTGGTGCGGGCCCTGCCGCGCCGACGGCCCCGCCCTCGACAAGTTATACAGCAAGTACGGCGAGCAGGACCTAATGATCGTTGGGATCTCCATCGACGAGGACCGCGCCATTGTTGAGAAATTCCTGAGCGAGCATCAGCATAAGTATCCCGTGGTTCTGTCCTCGGAAAACGAAATGCCGCGTCCCTATCAGATCCGCGTCTTTCCGACCTACATCGTGATCGACCGCGATGGAACCGTCGCGTCCGCGATGGAAGGCGATCAAGGTTTCGGCGATCTACGAAAGCATCTTAAGAAGGCTGGCCTCGAGAGCGAGTAACTACTCATACCGCAAGGCGACCATCGGATCCACCCGCAACGCCCGAATCGCAGGCGCCAAAGTAGCCAGCGCGGCAACCGCGCCGAGCACGCCAATCACAGCGAGGAACGATGTTGCATCCAGCGTACTCAATCCTGGAACCAGGAACAAAGCGAGCGGTTGCATCGCGAGAAAGGCCAGCGCGAGACCGGCGATCACACCGCTTCCCACCAGCACCAGGCTATGCTTGCCGACGATTCGCAACACGTCCCCAGGCGTCGCACCCAGAGCGACACGCAACCCAATCTCCCGCGTCCGGCGCGATACCGAATAGAGCAGCACGCCATAGAGACCGATCGCGGCAAGCAAGAGTCCGAGTATACCCATGGCTCCGAGCGTGAACGCTCCCGCCCGGCTCGGCAGCAACGCCAATCCCAACGCTTGCGACATCGGTTTTGTTTCGATGGCAGCGGTCGAATCCAAGCGGCCCAGAATATCGTCGATCGACCTAACATATCCGGACGGCGCACCGCTGGTCCGAATTAAGAAGTGTAGATCGGCTTGCTCCTCGTTAGCAAAGTAAGGCTCGTATACTGCGAGACGCTGCTTCTCGCCAAGGGTGAAATACTTGCTATCCTTCACGACGCCCACGATGAGTTGCGCTTTAGCATCCGGGAAGTCCAGCTTAATCGTGTGGCCCACCGGGTCCATATGGCCAAACACAGCCCGTGCGAATGTCTCGTTCACGATGACAACCGGCTGCGATCCTTTTACGTCGACGCCGGAGAACTCGCGCCCGCTCAGCACTGGAATCGCGAGAGTGCGAAAGTAATCCGGTCCGACATTGTTGCATTGATACTCTAAGTGAACCGCGCTCGAAGAAACGTCTGTTTGAAGAGCGGTTCCAATCACACAATTGGCATTCAACGGCACGCCGTGAGCAATCGCGGCCGATTCGACGCCGGGTAAAGCCCTTAGCCGCTCCAGCGCAGTGCGCACCAGCGACTCCTGTTTAGCTTGATCTTTATATTCATCGGGCACCAGGCGCATGTAGGCCCAGATCGTGTGATGAACATCGAAGCCGGGGTTCATCGATGTGGCTCGCAGCAGGTTGTGCACGAAGAGAAATCCTGTCGCCAGCAGCACGATCGAAACGGCAAGCTGTCCGGATACCAGAACGCTACGCAGATTCCACGTTCGGGCGGTCTGATGCTCGTCCTGCTTCAAGTCGTGGCTCACATCTCTCTTCACGGCTTTCAGCGCCGGCAGCAACCCGCACAATAACGCGCTCACCAGCACGGTGCCGAGTGAGTACCACAACAAGCGCCAGTCCGGCGAAACCACCAGATGCATCGGAACGGGCACCGGCAGAGTTAGTTGCCCGATCAGCTTGGCGCACGCCAAATTGATAACTAGTCCAGCTCCCGACCCCAGCGCGGAAAGCAACAAACTCTCGGCGAGTAAGTGGCGGGTGATTCGCCGGCGGCTCGCGCCGAGCGACAAACGAATCGCCAACTCCTGCGAACGGCTCGATGCCCGCGCCAACAACAGGCTCGCGACATTCGTACAAGCGATCAGCATCACCAGGCTGACGACAATCAGTAACATCGCGAAAAATGCAGTAACTGCGCCGGGTATTTCTTGATTGAGTAAGTCGAATCCAGTAACTCCCGCCACTACTACCTGGCTGCTCCGCTTCCAGCCATCCTTGGGATGAATGCGGTCGAGTTGCTCAAATACGCTTCGCAGGCGGGCGCGCGCAATGGGAATTGTCATGCCCTTTGGCAAGCGTGCATAGAATTGCACGTCTTCGTTCTCATGTGACACCGGAATATAGACATCGGGTGAAATGCCGAAGCCAGCCACGGAGCGATGGTTCGCGGGAAGTACGCCGGCGACTATATAAATCCGGCCATCCAAAATCAGTTTGCGGCCGATAATCGACGGATCAGCCGCGAATCGGCTGCGCCAGGCATGGTATGAGAGTACCGTCGTATTCGATTCACCGCGTCCAATGCCGCGTCCCAAAAGAAACGGGTAATCGAGCGTAGTGAAGTAGTCGTCCGTTATCACTCCCGCATAAAACCGGCTGGTGCGGTCGCCATCGCGCCAATTCACCACGCGTTCGATATTGATACCGGCCATGCCGTCGAAGATGTTCGCATCCCTTATGAACTTGTAATCGCTGATAGACGATCCGCTGTTGCCGCCCTCCCATATCGAAATCATCGAGGCGGTGTCTCGGCAGGAAGGCTGGCTCAAGAGCAGGCTGGTCGTGATATTGAAGATCGTAGTGTTCGCGCCGATCCCGAACGCGAGACAAAAAATGGCGGTCAACGCGAAGCCGGGATTGCGGCGGAGAGCACGGGCTGCGTGGCGTAGATCGGAGAATAGATCCTCCAACCATCTCATCTGCCATGCGCCGGACGTGTCTTCAGACGCTCTCAATCGCGACCCGAACTCCCTGCGCGCCCGGGCCAGCGCCTCGCCGCGCGCCATCCCGCCCTGTTCGAGCTCGTCGGAGCGGCTCTCGACATGGAACTGCATTTCGTCATCGAGCTCGGAATGAAAGCGCGATCGGCCAGCCAGCCATCCTAATCGAAGCCAGAGTTGTTTCATGATTCACTCCTTCAAGCAGACTTCATCACCATTTGGATCGCGGTCACCAGCTTGTTGAACTCACTTGCTTCGGATGCGAGCTGCTTCTGTCCCGCTTTCGTGAGCTCATAGAACCGCGCCTTGCGATTCGTCTCCGAAGTGCCCCACTCGGCGCGTAGCCAGCCTTTAAGCAGCATCCGATTCAAGGCCGGATACAGCGACCCCTCCTCAACATCGAGCACATCGGAGGAGCATTGCTTGATGCGGCGGGCGATCGCGTATCCATGCAGCGGCCCCGCCGCCAGAGTTCGCAGGATGAGCAAGTAAAGCGTGCCCGGTAAGAGTTGTGGTGAGTCGTCGGCCATGTGTGTCCCCAGTCCAGACTATGTATAACCCGGACCAGGGAAGAAGTCAAGGGCCTTGAGCGCACAGGGAACGATGGCATGTGATACTGGTGACTCCATGGCAGCGCCTCATCTTGCGCGATCCCTCCGCTTGTGGGATCTCGTGTTCATCGGAATCATCCTGGTGCAGCCCACCGCGCCGATGCCGCTGTACGGCGTGGTTCAAAACATCGCCCACGGCCACACTGTCACGACGATTCTGATCGCCATGGTCGCCATGCTGTTCACGGCCATCAGCTATGGACGAATGGCGCGCGCCTATCCAAGCGCCGGGTCGGCATACACCTATGTCGGTCAGGAATTGCATCCGGCATTGGGCTACGCGACGGGCTGGAGCATGCTGATGGATTACGTGCTCAATCCCGTGATCTGCACCATCTGGTGCGCCAAAGCCGCACAGGCCGAGCTCGGCATGATTCCTTACACGTTATGGGCGCTCTTCTTCGCGGGGCTCTTCACGTTTATGAACCTGCGGCGCATCCGTGCGACGGCGCGCATCAACGAGTTCCTTACCATCGCGATGTCGGTTGTGATTCTAGCGATGCTGGTCTGCACCGTGCGTTATGTCGCGGGATTGCCCGCCTTAAACCTGGGATTTTTCACGCGTCCGTTTTACGATCCGCAAACGTTCACATGGGGACGCATCTCGACCGGAACATCGCTCGCGGTTCTGACTTACATCGGGTTCGACGGGATCTCGACGCTATCCGAAGAAGTGGAAAATCCACGCCGCAATATTCTGGTGGCGACGGTTTTGATCTGCCTCATTATCGGTGTGCTCTCGGCCGTGGAAGTCTACGCGGCGCAACTGGTGCAGCCCGCCGGCCAACAGTTCGCCTCAAAAGATGTCGAGACGGCGTACGCTCAAGTGGCAGGACGCGCGGGCGGCATGTGGCTGTTCCACGCCATCAATCTCACGCTGATTGTCGCCACTATCGGATCGGGCGCGGGCGCACAGC
>JBEKUT010000308.1:0-8702 GCA_049514735.1 Bryobacteraceae bacterium | reverse complement strand
CGCGTGTTGCAGTCCATCGCGGACGTCTATTTCGAACAGCATCTTCAATTGCACAGCAACGCCGGGTCCTTCGAATTCTTTCAACATCAAGCGGACGTGTACGAAAAGAAGCTTCAGGACGCCGAGGCCAAACTGGTAACTTACCAACAGACATCCGGCGTGGCCAGCGCTCCGGCTGAAAAGGATCTCATGCTGCGCAAGCTTCTGGAGCAGGAAGCGGCGCTGCGGGAGGCTCAGGCTACCAGCGCGGAGACACGGAAACGAATCGCGAATCTGCGGGAGCAATTGGCGGGCTTAGCGCCGCGCATCACGACGCAACAGCGCGTCATGCCGAATCAATACTCGGTGGAACGGCTGAACACGTTGCTTGCCGAATTGCAGAACAAGAGAACGGAGCTGCTCTCGAAATTCAAGGCTGGCGACCGCATGATCAAGCAGGTGGATCAGCAGATCGCCGATACGAAAGACGCGATGCAGCGCGCCGAGAAACTCCACTCGACCGAAGAAGCTACCGATGTAAACCCTCTGCGGCAAACCCTTGAAGCGGAATTGGCCCGGGATCAAACCGCAGCCGATGGCCTTGCCGCGCGAGTAGACACGCTGGCCCATCAGAACAGCGAGTATCAGTCGGAGTTGGGAAAAGTGGAGGGCATCCTGCCTGGCGAACAGGAATTAGTTCGCGAAATCAAGGTCGCTGAAGAAAATTATTTGCTGTATTCAAAAAAACGCGAAGAAGCGCGCATCGGCGACGCGATGGATCAACAGAAGATCGCGAACGCCGCTCTGGCAGAGCCGCCGCGAGTGCCCGCCCTGGCGCAGCCCAAGCTCAACATGGCGGTAGGAGCGAGTTTCGTCCTCGGAAATGTGCTGATTTTGCTCGGAGGAATGGTGGTGGGGCACTGGCGCCGGACGGTCCAAACGCCTTGGGAACTCGAGACGTTTGCCGGTACGCCAGTCCTCGCCACGGTGGCCATGTACCCCAAGAGAAAAGTCGAGATCGAACGGAGGGTAAGCGGATGAGCGCTCTCCCGGATAAATATTTTCCAAAAACCATTAGTCCCATTCGGCCCGCGCCGAAGCCCCGCGAAAACGCCTGGGAACATCCCGGCTTTTTGCAGCCGCTGGTGCAATCGATGATCCAGATTAAGAACTCCGAAGCGGGGCGCGGTGTCTTCGCGTTTACCGGACCTACACAGGGTGTCGGAGTCAGTTATGTCACGCAGGTGATCGCGAGAAGCTTGTCGCTTGAAGCGGATGGCCGCATCCTGATCGTGTCTTCATCGCTTTTGGCTGGAACTACGGACGAAGATTTGCGGCACACCTTGCCGGGTTGCGTCGAGAGAGCGCCCCACATCTGGGTCGCGCTGGACGATCGGTTGATCGACCAGTTACCGGTCGGCCTGCTGAATCACGTGTGGCTCAACGTTCCAGCCAACGATTTCGCGTACGTGCTGGTGGACTGTCCGGCTCTGAACAAGGCGGGCGATGCGTTGCGAGTCGGTCCGGGCGTCGATGCGGCGTTCCTGGTGGTTGCGGCTGGCAAAACGACGCGCGCACAAATCGAGCACGCCCAGAAACTGCTTCGGCACGCCTCGGTTCGTCTCGAAGGAATCGTCTTGAATCGCCGAACTTATCCCGTTCCCGATCTTCTCTACAAGCTTTTATGAAAGCGATCGCTATTATCGCGTTGCTGGCCGGCTCTGCCGCCGCTCAAACGGGCGGCTTTGCGGAGCGCGACCCGCACTATCGTCTGCAGGCCGAAGACAAGGTCGAAGTCCAGTATCGCTACACGCCGGAATATAACGCCACCGTCGCTCTGCAACCCGACGGGTTCGTCTCGCTCCCGTTAGTGGGCGAAGTGAAACTGATGGGACTTACGCTGGAGCAATCTTCCAAAGCAATCGCGGAAAAAGCCGGGGAGCGTCTAGCGGATCCCGAGGTCACCGTGCTCTTGAAAGAGTATGTGAAGCCTTATTTCGTAGTCGCCGGCGAAGTCTCGCACCCCGGCCGCTTCGAACTGCATGGACAGGTCGGATTGATTGAAGGCATAGCTGTTAGCGGCGGCGTGAAGGACAGCGCCAAACGAACGCAGGTAATTTTGTTTCGCAAAACCGCCGGCGATATGGCGGAAGTAAAAGTTTATGACTTGAGGAAGCTCATGTCGGCTTCGAACATCACCGAGGATGTGCAACTGCGATCCGGCGACATGATCGTAGTGCCTCGGAATTTCATCTCGCGCATCGAGCCGTATGTCCGGCTCACTGAGGGTAGCCTTTCCGCGATCTTCCTGGGCATGGGCTTGCCATAAGGCGATGTTCGCCGCAGCGCTCGAAAAGATCGGACCACGGCGTCTGGCCGGAAGCAGACTGCTTCAAAATGTCGCCGCGCTCTATGGCGTGCAAGCGGGTAGAAAAATCATCCCGCTGATCACCATCCCTTATCTCGCGAGAGTGCTGGGGCCGGCCGGTTGGGGCAAGGTGGCGTTCGTTACGGCTGTTAGTGAGTTCGTCGTGATCCTGATCGAATTTGGCTTCAACTTATCGGCAACCCGCGAGATCGCGCGGCATCGCGGCTCTCCCGCGAAGTGCGGCGAGATCATGGCTGGAGTCTTAGGCGCGCAGATTTTGCTCGCCATTCTGGGCGTCTCGCTGGCGCTTTGTCTGTCGCCGTTTATTCCGCTGCTCAATGACAATCACGATCTGCTCGCGGGCGGGCTGGTTTATGGAGTGATGCAGGGAAGCTCGCCGCTGTGGTTTTTTCAGGGGCTGGAACGCATGCGCGTGTCGTCGGCACTCGAGATTAGCGGAAAGCTTGCGGGACTCTGTGGGCTGTTCCTGTTTGTCCATTCGGCTGCCGACGCGTGGAAGGTAATGGCGCTCGCGGGGATTGCGCCCGCCGTCACGACGCTCGCCTGCTTTGTTTTGGCCTATCGCACCATTCCGCTGCATGCGCCGTCCATCGCGCACGTTCGAAACGCGCTTCAGATGGGCTGGCGGATGTTCGTGTTCCGCAGCGCGGAGAGTCTCTACGGCGTCGGGAACGTGTTCCTGCTCGGACTTTTTGCCCCACCGGCCATTGTTGGATATTTCGCTTCAGCCGAGAAAGTCTCGAAGGCCGCCTTTGGATTGTTGAATCCGATTCGCGACGCCATTTTTCCTCGACTGAGTCACCTGGCTTTGCAAGGGCGGGAAGCGGCTGGACGCCTGGCGAGACTCGGGGCTGCCGCAATGATCGGCGGAGGTGTTGCGCTCGGCATCGCGCTTTTCCTGTTCGCCCCTGTTGTAATCCGATTGCTGATGGGAGCGGCCTTCGAGCCTGCTGTCGCGGCATTGCGCATTCTTGCAGCGCTGCCAGTTCTCCTGTCGATCACCTACTCGATCGGATTTCAGTGGCTGCTGCCTCACGGCAAGGACGCGTTGATCAATCGAATTATTCTTTCGGCCGGCGTTCTCAACGTTACGATGTCGTTCCTGCTCGCGCCCCGATTCGCGCACGTTGGCATGGCCTGGGCGGTGGTCTGTTCCGAGGCGTTCGTTTCGACCTGTATGGTGATTGCCGTTCTGCGTAGCGCACCGCTTTGGGCGCCCGCACGCGTGACCGTGCCCCAGGAGAACTGCTGAGGTGACCCGCGAACGCGAGCTCTGGTGGCTGAATCCCGCGTGGGTGGTTGGCATCATGGGAAGCCTGCTCGTCTTGGCCGCCTACATCGTCCCGGACTCGATGTACCGGAATTATTGGAAGACGCCAAAATACTTCGATCCGCACGCCGCGCTGATAACGCTGGCCTGCATCGGCATGTTCGTCTTTGGCGCCGTTGTAGGAAGCTTTCGCCGCTCGCACATAGCGGCGCCTCAGGAAGACGCATGGGCCGATGGCATCGCATGGAAATTGACGCTGCGCGTCTTTAATGCCTCGTTCTATTTGACTATCGTCGGCTACGTGGTGTGGGCTGGCGTGGCCGTATCGCGCGGCGCCAATCTCGCGCTGGCGTTGGGCGTCTTGCACGGTGACAAAGGCGCCAGCTACGTGATGAAGGAAGTTTACATGGGGACCGTGAGCGGCGTCACCACGCTCACCCAATTGGGCATCGTCTGTATGGTGCTCGCCGTGCTGATCGGAAGAGTGTTCGGATGGCGGCGCGTAGTTTTCAAATGCGCCATCGTACTGCTTCTCGCCCTGGTACGCGCGCTCATGAACAGCGAACGCCTGGCAGTGATGGAGTTGCTGGTTCCTGCGATCGCGCTGTTTATGCAACTCATCGTTCTGGGTTCCCAACGATTCCAGGGGCGGCTCTGGCCATTGCTCAAAGCCGCGCCAGTAGTCGGGTACACGGGATTGATCGGGGTCTTCGGCGCTTCGGAATACTTCCGCTCGTGGATCAATTTTTACCAGGGTGGCGACCTGTCTTTTTGGCAATTCGTCAGCTTGCGGCTGCTTGGATACTACGTGACCGCGCTCAACAACGGGGCATTGTTGATCCAGAGAATCGAGCCCACCGGCGCGCCGTTCTTGAGCCTCCACGTGCTCTGGAGAGCCCCATTGCTGGGCGGCGTCATGAACGCGTTGTATCCCAATCTGGCCTTGGCTTCCGTCGAGACCGATCCCTACATGCGCTATCTCACGGCAGAGGCCAATCCGGAGTTCAACAACGGTGGTGGATTCTTTTTGCCGATCATCGATTTCGGTCTCGCGGGGGCTTTGCTCTATTGGGTTCTAGCAGGTGTGATGTGCGGAATTTTGTATCGCATGTTTCAACAGCGACGTCCCGCCGGCCTGCTGCTCTATCCCATCACCTTCACGAGCGTCATCGAGCTGAGCCGCATCGTCTATTGGGCCGAGGGCCGGGTGCTGCTACCCATGTGCGTCCTCACGGGCATCGCGCTCGCATGCTCGTATTACAACAGCCATAAACCGATCGGCGCGAATATCGCAGCAAAGGAGCCGCAATGGCAGCCATCGCACTGAACGCGCGCTTCTACACGCACGTGCCCACCGGCATGCAGCGCTACGGGATCGAGATGGCCAAGCGGCTTTACGCCGACCTCGATATTGTGCGTCCGGGCCGCCCCATGAGCGGCGCGGAAGGACATCTCTGGGAGCAACTCTATCTACCGACAGCCTCGCGCGGCCGTCTGTTATGGAGTCCCAACAACACCGGACCCGTCGCGGTCTCGAGACAGGTCTGCACCATCCACGACATCATTCCGATCGAACGGCCAGAATGGTTCAACGCGCGATTCTCGGCCTGGTATCGCTGGCTGCTGCCCCGGCTCGTACGCCGCGTGGAGCACATTATCGCGGTGTCGGAATTCACGAAGACGCGAGTCCTGGAGCGCTTCGGCATTGAGCCGTCAAAGGTAACCGTCGTATGGAACGGCGTGGACGGGCGATATCAGCCGAGACCATTCGAAGAAGTGCGGCTGATGCGTAAGGACCTGAAAATTCCCAGCTCCAATTATTTGCTGTGTCTGGGATCTTTGGAGCCGCGGAAAAATCTTCGGCGGCTGCTCACCGCGTGGCAACAGATCAGCCCGCAACTGCCGTCTGAAATCATCCTCGTCATCGCGGGCAAAGTGGGAGCCTCTTCAGTATTCGCGGACGCAGGACTGGCCGCTATACCCGACAGAGTTCATTTCACCGGCTACGTGGAAGAGGATCAGCTACCCGCGCTGCATTCGGGCGCATTGGCGCTAGTGTACCCCTCGCTCTACGAAGGCTTCGGATTACCGCCGCTTGAAGCGATGGCATGCGGGACACCGGTGGTCACTTCGTTCGGCACGTCCTTGACCGAAGTAGTGGGAGACGCGGCCGTGCTGGTGGACCCGTTGGATGAAATGTCGATCGCCGATGGGATTCGTCAGGTCGTCGAGGATTCAACGTTGCGTGAGCGGCTTCGAACGCTCGGCCTGGCGCGCGCTAAAAACATCACATGGGAGCGAAGCGCGAAGGAAACGCGCAAGGTGCTCGCCGGCTTTCTTTAGGGACAAGCATGAAGGTTCTATTTCTCATCACGCGCGCCGAATTAGGGGGAGCCCAGACCCATGTCGTCGATCTCTTGCGTGGATTGCGGAGTGAGATGGATCTCGAGGTTGGCACTGGCGAGCGCGGCTACCTGACCGAAACAGCCGGGCAGCTTGGGATTCCCTGTCACATCGTTCCGGACTTGGTCCAGCCGATGCGGCCTTGGCAGGACTTGCGCGCGCTCCGGAATTGCGTCCGATTGATACGCGGCGTGCGGCCGGATATCGTCCATACGCACACTTCCAAAGCCGGCGTCATCGGGCGGTTGGCCGCGCGGCTGGCGGGCGTCCCGGCCATTTTCACGGCTCACACCTGGTGTTTTGCGGAAGGCACGTCGTGGAAGTGGAAGGCCATCGGGATTCCGCTGGAGCGTCTGGCGGCGCGTTGTTCCGCGCGGATTCTCACGGTATCCGATTCGAATCGCGAATTGGCGTTGCGCCATCGTATCGCTGGAGCGGCCAAATTCGCAACAGTTCACAACGGGATTGAAGATTCGCCCCGCCGGCTCGGTATGGAAGAACCGCTCCCTACCGGTCACGGCTCGGAATGGAGAACGGCGGCCGCTCCCCGAATCATCATGGTGGCCCGCTTCAGCCCTCAGAAGGCGCAAGCGTTGCTCCTCGACGCGGTCCGCGACATCGAGGCTCCATTCGAGCTTCTATTCGTGGGCGACGGTCCGGACCGCTCCGCACTTGAACAACGAGCGGCCGAAATGGGTTTGCAACATCGCGTGAAGTTCCTCGGACAGCGGCTCGATATTCCAGAGTTGCTTGCCTCCTCCGACATTTTTGCCCTGGCGACGAACTGGGAGGGCTTTCCGATCGGCATTCTCGAAGCGATGCGCGCGGGGCTTCCGGTTGTGGCGTCGAACGTGAACGGCGTTGGCGAAGCGGTGTCGGATGGCGTTACCGGCTATCTGGTTCCGGCTGCCGATAGCAATGCCTTCCGAAATCGTCTGGTCCAGTTGTTGACCGATACAAATCTGCGCCGGAACATGGGCGCTGCGGGGCGTCTGCGTTTTGAAAAAGAATTTACGGCGGATGTAATGCTTCGCAAAACCGCGTCGATCTATCGCGAGTTGGTACGCGAGGCGCCTCAATTGGAATTCGAAACCTCTAAACGCTTAGAGCGTTTCCCTTAGAACGTTGGTTTGGAGTGCGGAACTACGGGCCCATGGCTCATGGCGGAAACTTTCTTTAAGTTAGTTCTACAACGATTCGTGTGAACATGCCAATAGAAACCAAAAGCTACCGCTTGCAGCGTTGGAATCGAACAGAGACCGATTACCCGCGCGATTTGTGCATTCACGAAATCTTCGAGCAACACGCGGCTTCGACACCCGCTGCGACGGCCCTGATATTCGGGGGCGAGCGCTGGACTTACTCGCAACTCAATGAGCGCGCCAACCAATACGCGCACTATTTTCGAGCCCTCGGTGTCGGTGCGGATTCTCTAGTCGCGCTCATGCTGGAACGATCGGCCGAAACAATTGCGGTGATACTCGGAGTGCTAAAGGCCGGCGGGGCTTATGCGCCACTCGACATCAACGATCCGCCGACCCGTATTCAAGCGCTTCTCGACGATTTGAAGCCGGTCACCGTCGTCGCGGAGAGGCCACTGGTTGAAAGCCAGCCCAAGCATAACTTAGAAAAAATCGGATCGCCTTCTAGCTTGGCATATGTAATGTTCACGTCGGGCTCGACCGGCGTTCCCAAAGGCGTCATGGTGGAGCATCGCTCCGTAGTGCGCCTCGTTCAGAACACCAATTACGCCGATTTCTCGACAAATGATGTTTTCCTTCAACTGGCGCCGCTATCATTCGACGCGTCCACATTCGAGGTCTGGGGAGCGCTGCTGAACGGCGCGAGTCTTGCCTTGATGCCCCCCGGACTCGTGTCGCTTGCCGGCCTGGGACGAGCGATCCGGCAGCATTCTGTAACCACAATGTGGCTGACGGCGGGCTTATTCCACGCCATGGCCGATCAGCAGTTGGAAAGCTTGATTCTAGTAAAGCAACTGCTCGCGGGCGGCGACGTGCTCTCGCCGGTGCATGTTCGCAAGTTTCTGGACGCTGCGAAAGGCACGCGTCTTATTAATGGATACGGTCCCACCGAAGGGACGACGTTCACTTGCTGCTACACGGTTCCTCGGGACCACCCGGCGGACGCGCCTATTCCTATCGGTACGCCGGTTTCAAACACTACGGTTTACCTTCTCGACAAGAATCTGGAACCGGTCGAAGTTGGTGCAACGGGCGAGTTGTACGTCGGCGGTGACGGCGTCGCGCGCGGCTATTTGAATATGCCGAAGCTTACGGCAGAGAAGTTCATCGACGATCCCTTTTCACTTAAGAGCGGCGCCCGCATGTATCGCACCGGAGATTTGGCACGCTATCGCGAAGACGGCATCATCGAGTTTTTGGGCCGCGCCGATTCGCAGGTGAAGCTGCGCGGATTCCGCATCGAGCCCGGAGAAATCGAGACGGTGCTCAACCAGCACACGCTCATCAGCCAATCGGCAGTGGTTCCGTTCGGAGAGAACACGCTCTCGAAACGGCTTGTGGCTTACGTTGTTCCGTCGAACGGTCATCACCCGTCACCGGCCGACCTGCGTGTACATTTACTCGACAAGCTTCCGCCCTACATGGTCCCGGCGCAGTTCGTTGTGATGGACTCGCTTCC
>JBEKUT010000307.1:0-8737 GCA_049514735.1 Bryobacteraceae bacterium | reverse complement strand
AACCACTGCATAGCATGTGACGTTGGGGTATCATTGCCCCATACATGAAAACCTGGCTCAAGGCAGTGTTGTGGATCATTGCTGTTGGCTTCGTGCTGATGTTGGGAGCGGGCCTTGTACTGCGATCCTTCGTGAACGGCGCGGAGAAGGATCGTCTGATCGCGTCGGTCTCTCAAAGGATCGGCGTTCCGGTCTCCCTGTCGGCGGTGGAATTCGATTGGGCGCAGTGGTTTCGGCTACGGCCGGCTGTGTCGCTCGACGACGTGACTGTCGGCAATCCGCCTGGCTTCGCCACGAAGAATATGTTGCAGGCCAGCCGTGTGTCGGCGCAGGTGGCATTGCTTCCTCTCTTCAAGAAAAGACTCGAGATCCAGTCGATTCGCGTCGACCAGCCGCGTATCGATATCGAGACCGACGCCCACGGGATGACCAACGTCGAGACATTCATCAAGAAGCTGTCCGGAGGTTCGAAGAGCTCCGCCACGGCCGATTCATCGTCCGGGAGCGCCATTGCTTCTTACGCTGTGGAAGAATTCGCTCTGACATCGGGCACCTTCAATTACTCGGGTCCGGAGAACATCAGCCTGCATAACGTGGACCTCGACGTGCACGATTTCTCGCTGGACAGTCCCTGCCATTTGACGGAGTCCGCCACGCTCTTCAACGGCAAAGCATCGAGCTTCAAAGTGGAGGGACAACTCGGACCGTTCACACCTACTTCACTGCCTCTCGATGGCACGCTTTCTCTGACTGTCGCTCCCGCCGAGCTTCCAGCCGCCATGCGGCGCGAGCAGTTTGGAGTGATGCTCGCGACGCCGGGCAGTTCCGCGCGCGCCAGCATTACCGCGAACATCAAGGGCGATGTGTACGGAACCGTCAGCGGGCCCGCAACTTTGGTTCTGACTAATATAATGATCGGCGGCCATCAGGATCATCTGCTGGCGTTATCCGGACGGGCGCCCGCGAATATCAGTGCCGCCAGTTTCCTTTCGAGCCCGCAGTTCGGGCTCCGGATCCCGAACGCAAGCCTGCAACTGGGCAAAGGACAATGGGCCGGCAGCGCGAACTTTACCATGCACGGCCAGGCGATGAGCGGCGGAACGCAGGGCTCCATTCGAAATATCGACATCAACGAGTTTCTGAGCAGTTTCACCTCGTCCAGCGGAAAGGTATATGGATCGCTCGCGATGCCCACGTCCGCGCTGGAATTTTCCGGCCGCAACTCGGCCGATATTCTCAGCTCGCTAAAAGGGAGCGCCAAGATCTCGGTGACGCAGGGCCGTCTGGGCGCGCTGGATCTTCCCGCGACGTTGCAACGCGCGTTGGGAACGCAGCAGGCTGCCGATGGCAGCAAAGGTACAACTCAGTTCACGTCGCTCTCGGGGGACGTCAATATCGCTCAAGCGAAAATGAACATCGAGAATCTTCTTCTCGATGCGCCCGGGCTTCACCTCACCGGCAGCGGAGTGATTGGCTTCGACGAGAGCATAAACTTTTCGATAGTTGCCCGCCTTAAAGAAGGAGGTCTCGCGAAGGTTCTGGACGCCGACGTTCCCTTGCTGGTGACCGGTACCGTGGATGCTCCGAAGGTTCATCCGCAAGTCGGCAAGATGGTGAAGTCGGACGTGCATGCGGCCGTCAAAGACGTGCTGGGTGGATTTTTGAAGAAGAAACCTAAATGAGATCGATACATATCTTTGCGATCACTTAGACAGGCTCTTCCTCCAAAAAGATTTGGACTCGCTGGACTGCTTTTTGCGACGTTGGCCGTCATGCCATTGACGGTTGCCGCGCAGGATCGTAACGACGCTTTCCGCCATGAGCCGCGCAGGACGGAGTATGTCAGGAACACGCGCGGCGATCGCTTCCGTGAGATCTGCCATCGCGATCGCTTCCGCGATATTCGGGTGCGGGGCGATTGCCGCTAAGCAAAGATTCGGCGGCGCTGTCAGCTTGTGTATGTTTCACGCTAGCCGCGGAGGCGCCGCCGGAAAGAATCGCGATTTATAAAGTTGAGCGGATTTGGATTGGTGACGCCATTAACTATCGGGCCCCATTCGATTCCACTTCCACCCCCACTTTGCGTCGCGACTTACAAGAAACTAGATTTACCTGGCCCGGTCGGCCGAGCCGATCTCAGTACCAATGATTTCGCCCGACACAACCATCTCCACGCGGCGATTTTGCTGCCGTCCTGCGGCGGTGTCGTTCGAGACCACCGGATCGGTCTTTCCAAAACCTCGCGAAGTGACGGAGGTCTCCGGGATGCCGGCGTGGGTCAGGTAATCGCGAACCGCAGTGCCACGGTTTTCAGAAAGCCGTTGATTGTATTCGTCACCACCGACGTTGTCGGTGTGGCCTTCCACTTCGAGTCTCAGACCTGGATGGCCCAGCACGATGCCGCTGATCTTGGCCAGCTTCTCACGCGCACCCGGCCTTAATGAATACTTTCCGGTGTCAAAGAGGACATCCGACATATTGACGATGAGGCCGCGCGCGGTGTCGCGGGTTTGGAGGACGAGATTGAATTGTTGCAGCAGTTGGGACCGCAGTTCCGCCTTCTCAGCTTCGGCTTTCTGGCGTAGCTGGTCGGATTCCGCAAGGGCGAGGCGCGCTTTTTCCGTTTCAGCGGCAGCGGCCTGTTGCGCGCCCTCGGCGTCCGCCTTTTCCTTCGCGGCGCGGTCTAAGTCAGCTTGGAAGGAGGCCCTTTGAGCGTCCGCTTCTCTTCGAAGGCGGTCGTTATCGGCCTGGGAGCTAACCTGCGCGGCCTCCGCAACAGCCTTGTCTCTTGCGGCGCGTTCCGCGTCGGCTTGAGAAGCGGCCTGCCGGGCGTCGGCTTCCAGTTTCAGACGCGACGCGTCGGCTTGCGCAGCGACTCTTGCAGCTTCCGCGTCACGCGTGACCTGCTCGGTTCGGGATTGCGCGGCAGCGCGTTGATCGTTCGCGAGCGATTCGCGGGCGGCGGCAGCGCTCCGCTCATTCGAGAGGCGCTCTTCATCCATCTTCTTGACGGTGATGATGCGGGAATCTTCCGCCATCTGAACCGCTTCACGAGCTACAGTGCCAATCGGCTTCTTGCCCGCTTTTCCTTCTAAATAGCCTTCGGCATTCTCCAGGCCTTGCACTGCCTTCTGGTAAGTGTCCGGCGCATAGACTGCCGCGCCAGTCCAGCGCGCGATCCTCACTGCATTTCGCGCCTCATAAAGTTCCAGCGGTATCTTCTTATCCAGCATGACGAGCGAAGTTTCGGAGGGATTCACGTTCAGCGTGTATTGACCCCTTTGCAGCAATTCGAACTTAGCGTCGATCTGCTCGATGGTACCCGTGGTCTCTGGCGTTACGAAATTTTCCATGACAACCACATCGCTCGGCTGGGTAACGGCAAAATAGGGTTCAGCCGTAATGATCAGGCCGAAGGACTGCAACTCGGTGGTAGCATCCAACTTACTGTTGTCGCCATTGAGAAGTACTTCACCGACGTTGGTCGCGCGGCCTTCCGGCGTAATCGCCCACATGACATAAGTCAGATACTCCGGGCCATACTGTGTGGCCGGCTGCATTTTCTGCATACGGGCGTCGATTTTGATAACACCTTGTTTGCTCTCCACCTTCACTTCGCCGCGGGCCTCAGGCATCAAAGCCGTTCCACGAAAGCCAATGGTGGTGGGTCCGCTGCGGTGATTGTAGTTAATCGCCTTGGTGGTGCGCGCTACTACGGTGATGCGATAGATTGGCATGGACGCCGTGTTTTCAACAAGCATCTGCGCCGGATTTGGCGCCTGCGCCGGTTGAGCCGCCAACAGCCCCCCGAACACTAGGAGCGCACTCATCGTCTTCATCTTCTTACCTCAATCCTTGTAAACAATCATTCTGGTTACGCGACTACCTCTTTGGCCATATCGCGCAATCCCGTGCCACAACTCTTGATGTATTCTTCCCCCGCCGTCACGCCGGCGCGCACGAGACCAGCGCCCTCCGCCGCTTTGCCGCCGATCCGGCGCCGCGATTCGGCTCCGGAATAAGGAGCGGCAAGAAACGCCACGGCGACCCCGGCGGACAGCCCTGCCAGAAAGAATGAAACCGCGGAGACATATCTATTAATCATTGTTCGATCTCCCGGCGCTCAGTGGAACCGGTAACTGCTTACTTGCCCCCACATGCCGGTCGCTTTGAGCACCCATACTGCGACAAACACGACTACAACGACATTCAGAATCCCCTTTATGCCGCTTGCCATCGGGATGTAGTTATTGATCAGCCACAAGACGAGTCCAACCAGGACTAATGTGATTACGATATTCATCAAAGGCATTGTTGTCGCTCCTCTAACACGCAGTTATCTGACCTCAACCTTGAACAGCACCGAATCCGGATGATCGTGACGCCATCTGAAATACTCCCGACGGCGATCTGGCGTCTCCCGGCCGAACTCGCTGTAATCGCGATGTTGCTCTCCCAAATACACGCGATACGCTTTATCTTCCCGATCGTTCCAGGTGTGATAATCGTGATGTTCTTTGTCGTAGTAGCGCTTGTCGTCGTGACGATCTTGGGCATTCAGAGCCACAGGCAATAGCAGGCAGGCACTTAGAAGGCAGGCGCTCAAGTATCGGTGCATGGGGTTGGTTCTCCTTACGAGCGGGAAATCGAAAGTATTCCTAGTCGTGGCCTTACAGTAACAGCGCGTGCAACTGATTGAATATCCAGCAGGACCCTGGTTATAGAGAGGAAAGAGCCTGGGAAGGTCTGACTTCGGCCATGGGAGCGGTTTTGAGGAGAAGCCGGACGGCAACGCCTTTCGCGCCGCCCGGTTTCCCGAGAGCGACGGCTGCGGGATTCTTGTCCGCCGCGAAGGCAGCCAAGCTCACGCCAGAGGAAAGAGTAGTCGCGCGGACCGCAGCGTCCGTCCTCGAAGGCAGATGCCTCCGCCGATTGTTGAAATGGCGGCAAGCTTCTTGCAATCGTTCTTGCCTCGTCACTTCAACCTCACTTTTACAAACTGACTGGAAGTGCTTGCCCCCACCCATCCGCTATAGCGCCAGGCAGGACGCATGAGCGAATCTTTACTTGGTATTTCCGCAGATATGCGCGATCGTCCAATTTCTTCTGCATTTGGCCGACGACAAGTCCAGGGTGCCTGTCAAGGATTCCGGACAGCGCCAAAACATCCTTCTCATAGAAGTACGGCCGTTTCTTCGCAATGAAAGAATCGATCTTATCCGATGGGGCACAGAAGTCGGCCGCCGCTGCGTTCGCCATCCTTTCCTCTTCTGGAAGAGAAGAGTCTGTCGAGGAGCGATTCCCGTCAAGTTCATCAATGATTTCTTTTTTTTGGCCGTCCTTGCGTAACACATGCTCGATCTCATGGCGAAGCACAAACCAGAAATTATCGATTCTGTCGTAGCGGAGCGACATGCCGATCACAGGGGCATTTGTGTCTAGCCAAAAGCAGACTCCATCAATGACGGCTTGTGGAAGCTTCTCCACAAAAATGACCCTGACTCCAGCTTCCGTAAGTATTTTCGGGACATGCCGCGCCTCCTCTGGGGCGTGTAGGAGTGTTGCCAATCGGGACACAGACTTCCGGAGCGCTCTCTCGGAATACGCCGGGACGCTGACGGAGCGGGCTATTTGCTTAACCCGGAACAGCCATGCAAGTTGGGCCGGCCGTATATCCCCTTCTTCGTAACTGGATTTCTTGGCAGCGTGTGCAAGAAAGGGAATGTCTTCTGGCGATTGAACCTCAAAAAAACGACTCAGTTGACCCTGCAATAAAGAGGCATCGCCATCTTGGAGCCATCCCCTTCTTATCATTTCCCGGATGGGGTATTGTCCCTGTATCCGTGCGCGAATGGCCACGCTCGGATTGGGAGCGTTCGCCTTGGATAGATCGTAGGCCTTTGGGAGGTTGGCGAAAAAATCGGCAGGCACATTTCGGCGCGCATAGCGGCGATCTCTTCGGCCACCGCTTCCGGTGACATTATGGCGGGTTCGTCTATGGCGGACATGCGGTCCATGGCCGAGAACAATTGATCGACATGTTGCGCCTTAAGTTGCTCGCGTAGCCATTTTTCCAGCGACTGGGGCGATAACAGTCCAGCGCGCTGCGCTTCCTGCGCGAGTTGATCCGGCAATGTGATTTGTACGGTTGTCATTTCATGCCCCTAGCAGGGTGTGCTCCATATTATTTCTTTCATCGTAGCGTTTTATCACCGATCGGCGGGGGCGTCACGCGGCTTTGTCGCTCGGCTCGGCCAGCATCCGGCAGATTTCACCTTCGCCTCATGCCCTGCGGGGCCGATTGCCAGTGAAGCTGGAAGCCGCGGCGCTTGAGCTTCGCATATGCAGTTGCGTAAGCGCCTCCGGAGATGATGTAGCGGGTGGCGCTCTGGCCGGTTTCCTTCATCTTCGCGGCCCATTCCCGGCCGTGGTAGCGAAAAACTCAGTTTCAAACCGACCCAGTAGCGAAAGGTAGTAAAGACTCAGGAGGAACGCTGGGACGCGATCATGCCGTGCTCCACCGCGTAGAGAGTGAAATCCGCCACCGTTCGCAAATTGAGCTCGCGCATGAGCGCCGCCTTGTGAAACTCCACTGTCTTAACTGAGATCTTCAATGCCGTGGCGATCTCCTTGCGGCTGCGCCCTTCGGCAACTAACTGCAAAACTTCGCGCTGGCGCGTGGTGAGGCGATCTCCGAGTTTGCTTCCGGTCTTCGAAGCGGAGATGAATAAGTCCAAAGCGTTGCGAGTTACCAGAGGGCTCACATAATGGTTACCCTTCAGTACCTCGCGAATGGCCGTAAGTAACTCCGTGGCGGCCGAGCGCTTCAGAACATATCCCGCCGCGCCGGCTCGAAACGCTTCCGTGACAAAATCGGCGTCGGCGTGCATCGTAACGAATATCAACTTCGCCGAAGGGAGCATTTTCCTAAGTTGGTGCGCCGCGTCGATCCCATTTAGAACCGGCATGGAAATGTCCATAAGGATCACATCGGGTTTCGAATCCATCGCCGCCGTCAAGAGCGCCTGGCCATCCTCGACACAACCTACCAGCTCAAACTCCGGTTCCAGCAACATCCGGATTCCGTCCAGCAACAACGTGTGGTCATCGGCAAGTAATAAACGCGGCCGCATCATAAGAGCCTCACTTACTCCATCGGCACATGGATGGTAATCGACACGCCGTGTCCCGGCGTGCTCTTAACTGAAAACTCCCCGTTCACGAGGCGCACTCGCTCCTGCATGCTGATCAATCCGAGGCCGCCTTTACCTTGGACGGAGCGCGCGTCGAATCCGGCTCCATTATCGCGAATTGTGAGCGACAATTGGCCTGCACCGCCGGTCAGCGTGAGGCTAACCTCCGTGGTTCCGGCATGCTTGACGACATTGCGAAGAGCTTCCTGAACCACCCGGTAGAGAGAACTGGCAATGTCGGGCGGAATTCGCTTGGGGACCTTGCGGGCATTGAAATTCACATCCAGTTTTTCGCGCTCCGCAAACTCAGTGCATAGCGAACGCAACGCTACGGAGAGGCCTAGATGATCGAGGCTGGAAGGGTGAAGCTGGTAGGCGATTCGCCGGATATCGTTCGAAAGCGTTCCCACTTCATCGCGGATGCTGAGCAGGCCAGTCTTCCATTGTTGGAACTCGGAAGGCAGTTGCTGCTCCAAAGTCTCGACATCGAACTGCAGCTTAGCCATTTTCTGGCTCAAGTCGTCGTGCAGTTCCCTCGACACACGGCGGCGCTCTTCGCCTTGCGACTGCAAGAGATTCGCGGTGAGCGCGCGCAGTTCCCCGCGATTCTGAAGCAAAGCTGTCTCGCTCTCATGCAATGCCGTTTCCGCCTGTTTCCTGCCGATCGACTCAGTTTGGAGCGTCTGCACCGTTTGAGCCAACTCGGCCGCGCCCGCTTGCACGCTGCGCCGCAGGCGTTCCTGCTCCTCGAACAGAATCCGTTCGGCCTGTTTCTGGACGGTGACGTCTTCCACGGCCATTAGAATCTGTTTTTCACCGTCGCGTTGGACTGGGCGAGCGTTGATCAGAACGGTCCTCTTCCTCAATCCAACGTCCTGCTCCAACTCGAGAGCTTCGGCAGGAAGTTGCTCGGCGGACACACGCTCCAAAGCTGTTCGGAGCGCCGGCAGATCCCACGCCGCGCCGCCGATCTCGTACAAAAAGCGATTTTCCACATCGCGCGGCTGGAGATTATAGGCGTGGAAGAAGGCGGGATTCGCTAGCCGGACGCGCAGGTCGCTGCGCAGAACCAAGAGAGGCGTCTGCAGCGACTCCACCACGGACTCGGCAAATTCCCGCGCGATATTCGCCGCGTTCTGGGCGCGGCGCGCCCGATCGATGTCCATCAAGAACAACACGGCGCCCTGAATATGATCGTCGGCGGTCCGGCAAGGACGGATACGCAACACATACCAACACCCGTCGCCGGCGCGAACCTCAATGTCCTCGGCTTTCAAAGTGGCGATCACGCCCTGTACAACGGGCGCGATGTCGTCGAGGCTGAGCCCCATCCGGATTTCGTTCACGGGACGGCCAATATCGCTGGGCCGCACGTTCAGGAGGCCCTCCGCGGCGGTGGTGAGACGCCTGATCCGGAGTTCGTTGTCGACCATCACGATAGGAATCGTTGTACTCGTCAGGAGGTTCGCCAGATCGTCACTCAAGGTTCGCAGTTCGCGATTGCGGTTGTGAAGCTCCTCGTTGACGGTGTTGAGTTCCTCGTT
>JBEKUT010000306.1:0-8739 GCA_049514735.1 Bryobacteraceae bacterium | reverse complement strand
GGAGGGAATATGATCGATCCAGTAACTTCCAGCAGCGCCGCCGCTCAGGCTTCCGCTCAGACTCGAACCCCGGCGCATGTCACACCAAAGCCAGCCAGTCCGCCGCAGGATAAAGTTGAGTTGAGTTCCAAGGCTCAATCTTCAGGGGACGTCGATCACGACGGCGATTCCCATTAGCTATTTGGGCGCACATGTGCCGTGCCGTTTTCGGCACATGTGCATCTGTTCGGCGAACGTAGAACATCTTCCATTCACAATTCATATTTACTTCCCGATGAGAACACCGGGGGACAATTTCCTTGTCATTGCGTTTGCGGCTCCTCTCGATCTCGCTGGTGGCGATCGCGGTCACGGCAGTAGCTTGTCTGATCATTCAACGCTTCACTATCCGGCAAGAGGGGGCGGAACTGACGCGGAGTGCGATGCGGGGGGTACTGCTGAGCGCCCAAAACGTTCGCGAATCGGTGGCGGCGATGAGGGAGCGCGGGATTTTCGCGGGGGACTTGACGGCGGACGGCGGCGGCGATTACCGGAATTCGAAGCTCTATCAAACGGTTCCAGTGGTCAGGGCGTGGCTCGCCATTGAGAACGTCGCCGCGGCGGAGGGGTACAAGTTTCATATTGCGGCGCGAGCGCCGAGAAACGCCAAGAACGCGGTGGGGGACGGAGAAGAGCAAATTCTGCAGCGGCTGGAAGGGGGAGCCAGCGAGTATTTCGGTATCGACGAGAAGCGCCAGCAGATCGTATATGCGCGGCCGGTGCTGCTGAGCAAGGACTGTCTGATGTGTCACGGCGATCCCGCCACCAGCGCGACAAAAGACGGCCGCGACATTCTGGGCATGCGTATGGAGGGTTGGCGGGTAGGCCAAATCCACGGGGCTTTCGTGTTGCGGACGAGTCTCGACCATCTCGACAAAGTAGTGCATGCGGGACTGGAGCGGACGCTGCTGGGGGTGTTGCCGGTGGCGTTGTTGGTCGGTCTTTTGGTGTATGCAGTACTTTCGAAGCTCAGCAGGCGGCTGGGTGCATTGGCATCGCGCCTCGCGGAAAGCTCTGTGACGGTGACGGAAACGGCGGGGCACATTAGCGAGTCTTCGCAGGCGCTGGCGGACAGGGCGATACAGCAAGCGGCGTCCATTGAGGAGACGTCGGCATCGAGCAATGAGATCCGGGCGATGGCCGTTCAGGGGTTGGATGGGGCGCGCGGGGTGAAGAGTAAGATGCACGAGATGAGATCCGCCATCGCGCAAGGGAACAAGCATGTGACGGAAGTGTCGCAAGCGGTGGACGGCATCAGCGCCTCTACCGATAAGATCGCGGCGTTCGTCAAGACCATCGACAATATTGCGTTCCAAACGAATATTCTCGCTCTGAATGCGGCGGTAGAAGCGTCGAGAGCGGGAGAAGCAGGGATGGGATTTTCAGTGGTTGCCGGGGAAGTGCGCGCGCTTGCCCAGCGATGCGGGACGGCATCACGGGAGACAGCGGCGTTGATCGGGGATTCACTGGAGCGGACCAAGGCAGCGGCGGGCTTGACGCAGCGGCTCTCCGGAGTGTTCCAGCAAATCACGGCCGAGTCGGCCCGCGTCAACGATTTCGTAGAGCAGGTGGCGGTCTCGAATGAAGAGCAGTCGCGGGGCGCGGACCAGATTGCGCGGGCTCTCAGTTCCATGGAGCAGACGACGCAACAGACGGCGGCCACCGCGGAAGAGGGCGCGGCGGCGTGCATGGAGTTGAATTCGCAGGCCGCGGGATTGGGGGGGATGGTGGCGGCGCTGGAGGCGCTGGTGGGGGGACGGCGTTCGTAGTTCCGCGTTCCGACGTTCTACGTTCTACGTTCGAGGTTATGCGTGTGGTGGTGGGAGGAGGCGTTGTTGGTTCGTGGTTCGTGGTTCGCAGTTCGTGGTTCGTGGTTCGTAGTTCGTAGTTCGTAGTTCGTAGTTCGTAGGCGGAAGGCCGTGCGGCGTGCGGCGTACCGCGTACTGCGTTGGTCAGGCGATGGGGAGGCTGGCGGCGGCTACGGCTTGGCCGTGCCGTTTTTCTTTTTCGCCGGGGATGTGGAAGTGGATGCGTTCCGATAGGTCTGGGAATTCTGCTTTTAGTACGTCCTTCGCTATGCCGAGGATCAGGTCTCCGCCGGCTCCGGTGAGGACGCGGCCGAGGACGAGAAGATTGCGGAAGTCGTAGAAATCGGCGTAGTGGGCGATGTTGTAGCCGAAGTAGACTCCGATGGTTTCGTAGATCTTGCGTGCGCGCTCGTCGCCAACCGCCATGAGTTTCTGTACCTCGATCAGCTTGTGGGGAAGAGGCATGCCTTGCGGCGTCTCGATGCCGGAGGGTTTCAGCAGACGCCCAACAGCTTGTTGCGAGAAATATTGCGCGCCTACGCCGTGGTCTCCCGACCATTCATCGGTGGGCGCACCGTCGCGATAATCGACCGGCACGAATGCCAGTTCGTTGAGCGAGGTGGTGATGTTTCCTTGCGGCGTCACGTAGCCGGCGGCGAGACTGCTTCCCATGGCGACGCCGAGCACCGCATTATCGTTCAATGCCATCGAGCCGGCCAGCGCCGTGACTTCGCCGTCGTTCACGACCCAGAACGGAATGCCGTTCCAGGCAGCTTGCAGATCGAAGAAAATCCGGCGGACACGGCTGTCGAAGAGCGGGCGGGGAACGGAGCGGAATAGAGACGCGACCCGCACCTCATTTTCGACGTAGACGCCAGCGGAACTGCCTCCGATGGCATCGACGCGGGGCAGGTGCGCGGCCGCACGGCGCAGCGAATCGTTAATGCCATCGAAATGATATTGCGGATCGGATTGCGGCACGGGGTCCCAGGGGACCTCATCGCTAAAGACGACTTCGCCATTGATGACCGCGGCACATTTGCGGTCGCTGGCACCCAGATCGAAGCCGATGCGGCAGCCGTTCAAATGACGTCCGAGGGGCGCCGTAGCTTCGGAGGGCTCGGGCGCGTTGTCGTAAGTCGTGTCCTCGATTGAGAACGGCCGGCCGTAGACGCTTTCGCCCATAAATTGATGGTCGAATTCGCGGAGGCCGCCGGGCGAGTAGACGGCATGAAGGAAATCGGCGAGGCGGGGATTGCCGGCCACAACCACGCGATAGCCGCCCTTTTGCCACAAGAGAAATTTCAGCAACCTTTCGGCATAACGCTGGTTCAGCCCAATATTCGAGCCTTCGTGCGGAAGGATGGCCGTAGGGAACACGGACACGGAGCCGTCGCTGCGTTCGAGGGCGAGGGCGAGGTTTTCCGCGTGGCCGGATTCATCTACCAGCGACCGGTATGCGCGATTCCAGAGCGCGGCCGGGACAAATTGCGGATCGAGAACGGGACGGAATTGAGGGGAAATATCGAGCTTATTTCGGATACTTGGGGTCCGCCTTTACTTCATTAATCTGTTCGGTGTGGCGCTCGGTGTGCGCCGACATGAGAAGAATCCACTGATAGCCGTCCAGCGTGCCCATGGCGGGGTGCTTGAGAAAATGATCGCGGAGGTCGTCCTGGGTGTTCTCGAGGTAGGCGATATGGGCGTCGCGCGCATCCTTGAAATGAGCAATGAGGACTTCCGGATCGGGCCAGCGGTTTTTCGGGACGATCGGTTCGGGGGCCTGGAATTTCTGGGACCGGTTGGGGACCATCTTCACGACGGCCTCGTCCTTGTCTTTCACTTCAGCGCGCTTGGCGGGATCGGCGGGGGTCTTCATGACCTGGTTCTGGACCAGTCCGAAAATAAAATCCTCGGCGATAGTGATATGTTCGGCGCACTCCGCGATGGACCAGCGATCCGGCGCGGCTTTGAAGCTCCACTGCTCCGGCGTGAGACCGGTGACGGAGTCGAGGAACAACTTGCGCGTGGATTGAAGGTGGTTGACCGCGAAATCGCGTTCGGATTGGCTGAGGGTCTGCGGCGTCGGAGTTTGCGCGCTTAGCAGTGTGGCGGCGGCCAAGGTAGCGATGCTCAAGTTTTTGAACATAGGATCATCTTACAATGCGCCGCTCAAGCCCAACCGCGAATCCGGTAAACCAGCAGCCCCACGTATTCGCGAAGCGCATGCGCGGAATCGTTCAGTGCGTCGGGTACCGGTAGAAACTGAAACGGCAGGTCGCCGGCAGGCCAGCCCGTCAAGTAATCGGTTGGCGAAGGGAGAACATCGAGCCCCAGCTTCCGAAACGTCGCGAAGGCTCGCGGCATGTGCGAGGCGGAGGTGACCAGCAGCGCGCGATGAATCCCGCGTTGGGCCAATAGCTCACGTGAGAAACGGGCGTTCTCTTCCGTATCCTTTGATCGCGTCTCCACCAAAATCGCGGACTCCGCAACGCCCCACTCTTCCAGAATCGAGCGGGCCGATTCGGATTCGGTCTGAATGCCCTTGCCGAACATGGGAACATCTCCTCCGGACACCAGGATGAGCGGCGCTTTGCCAGCTTTGTAGAGCCGGAACGCTTGCATCAGCCGGTCCGCCGCGTCGTTGAATTCGCCGCGGGGATGGGCCGCGTTAGCGCTTCGCATGAAGCCGCCCAGAACGATAACCACCGGTGCTTGTGGCGCGGTTTCCACGGTGTAGCCGGGAATCTGATTTTCGAGCCCGCGCAATAAGGACTGCGAGACAACTCGCGTGCTAAGCGACCACAGGATCAAAAAGGCGAAAGCGAGAGTCCAGCGGCCTATCGCGCGGCCGCGGTAAAACCACAACGCGATCAGCATCAGGATCAACGTCAGGCCCAGCGGTCCGAATACGAGTGCGGCGAGTTTACCGAAGTAGAAGATCATACGTTATCGCTTCATCACCGCGCGCGCCTCCGCCGGCTGAATTTCGAGACGATCCAGTCTGTCTTGAAGTTCAAACGGCTGGTTGATCTTCGCCTCGGGATAGAGTGGTTTGAAGAAATTATCGATAAGGAAGTCCAGCGTGGAGCCGCTGACTGCCAGTCCCGATATCTCGACTCGCTGCAGGTAAACGGTGGCGCGTCCGCGCGAAGACTCAATCCGCACGTTCACTTTGACCGGCTTCTCGCCGTCGATCAGTTTGGACAGGAACCAGCCCGTTTCGATACCCTGCCCATGGCGCACTTTGAGAAAATTGACGGCCGCGTAACCAGTGGCAGTGCCGTTTCCTAATTCGAGCCGGGGGTCGCGGACTCCTTCAGGAACGATGGTGGGAAGCTTGGCGCGGGCCCAGGCGTTCAGATCCGCGACCGGGAAAATGAAAATCGATCCGGGCTTGGCTTTCCCGGATTCGATGATGTCGATTTTCTGTTGAACGCCGGCAGCGCGAGGGTCCTTAAAGTGCGGCTGCGCGACCGCAATGAAAATGGCGAATACGATCAGCTTCCTCAAGCGTCTTCCCGAGCCTTCATTCGGTAGGGTCCGCGGTTGAAAATTCGATGTAGCCCTGCTGCGGAATTATGTCCAGCGGCAGACTGTCTTCCATCAGCGTGAGTTGAAAACGGACCATGTCGCCGCGATGCACTCCCAACACGCTCAGCGGAATTCCGATTTCAAGAATCTTGTCGCGCGCAACTTCGGCGTCGGGATTGTGAAGTAGCGGCAGACACAGCTTGTCGGTTCCCAGATTGATTTGGGTGAACTGGGCATCCTCCACCAGATCCAATCTCAGATACAGACGACTGCCGTCGGTGCCATACATCAGGTCGAGAACGCGCGGGACATGGCCGTGCATGGAGCCGGAACGCAGGTCCACGCGATAATGACCAGCGCCCATCCACTCGTAATAAGAAGTGACCTCGCCGTCGATGCGCGCGCGAATCGGGCTGACCGGCGGCTGGTGAAACTCGATGCGGGCAGTCTTCAGAATCGGGCGTGCGAGCTCTTCTGGAACACGTGCGCCCAGAGCGCGATAGACATTCGTCAGGTGATCGCGATAGAGTTGGTCGAAATCGGGCCGATTGTCGGAGGAATGCTCGGGGCCATACCACCAGCACCAGTCGCTGCCTTCGGCGATCAGCAATTCCTCATAAGCCAACTTGCGTTTTTCTTCCGATACATTAGCGGACAACTGGTCGTAAGCCTGATGAGCGCGGAGCAGAAACTCCCAGGCGCGATTGTCCTCTTCGGCTCCAATCCAGATATCGAAATTCGCGTTTATCCACGAGCCCGGAAAGATGTGGTCGATCTGATGCGCCGGCACGCGGCCAATCGCTTCCGACACCGTTAGCGCGTGCATTTGCGGATCGGCAGTGATTCGCGAGTAGAGCGCCCGCAGAAAAGGCCGGCCGTTGCGATCGTAGTATTCCCAGGCGTTCTCGCCGTCGAGGATGATGGGAACCAGCACATCGCCGCAATTGGCGGAGTTCATGCGGATATGGTGCAGAAAGTGTTCGGCGGCCTCCGCAGCGCCCATCTTGGAATACACGAAGCCGATGAGATCGCTGAGGTGATGGTCGCGGAAAATGACATGCATCTCGCGGCCATGCTGCGTCCAGATATAAGGACGATAGCTGACGTCGGGGGTCGCGGAACGATGCAGCGTCCGCGCGAGGACGCCGTTGTCGGTGCCGATCCATTTGAATCCTTCGTCCGAAGCGATGGCTAACACCTCGTCGGAGACAGAACCTTCCGACGGCCACAGTCCGAGGCTCGTTTGGCCGAGCTCCCGCTCCGTGAATCGCCGGGCGCGATGCAGTTGTTCACGGGCGTCCTCCGGGTATGAGAAGCGGCTCGGCAGCGGCACGTACGGATGCGAAACGCCCGCGATGTTGGAGTCGCACAGGAGCGGCAGAATGGGGTGATAGAAGGGCGTGGTGGAGATCTCAATCTGTCCGCGCGCCGCGAAATCTTTATACACGGGCAGAACGCGGCCCAGTATCTCTTTTTGTTTGACGCCGATTAGCAACTGGTCTTCGCGAGTATAATCGCGGCCCTTATTAACCAGTCTCACCACTTCGCTGTCGTGCTCCAGGAATTCTTCGTCGAACCACGCAAGCTGCGAAAGCACCTGCAGATCCCGCATATCGCGAGTCCCGAAGATGCGGCGTCCGCGGCTTGCAACGCGTCCCGAGACGATCCATACGTCGTACAGTTCGCGGTAGCGCGGAAAGCGTCCGATCATCTGCGGGGTGAGGTGGAAGTAATAGTTGAGCAGAAATTCCTGCTCTTCCTCGGTCAATTCCTCGGTGCGTGTCAGAGCGATACGCAAGAACGGGTCGACCGCCGTGCCTTGCGCGTAATCCTCAATCTGCACCGCCATCGACGGGACGAGGTTGAACGTCTGGTGAATCTCGGGGAATTCTTCCAGGATTTTCACCATGCCGTAGTAGTCTTTGAGCGCGTGCATGCGCGTCCACGGCAGGCGATACTCGCCGGTCACCAGGTTCTTGTAGAACGGCTGGTGCATGTGCCAGACGAAGCAAAGAAAAATGTTCGACATTATTTCTTACTTGCCGCCAAAGTAACTCCGCACTGGCGCGGGAGGCGTGCTGTGGCGGATGGCGCGCCAAAGAATATCGTTCAATTCGTCGTCGTCGGCGCGGTCCGCGTCGCTGAAATCGAGATGACTGGAGCGCGCTGCACTGGCATTCGGTGCTTGTTTACGTTCTTCAAGCGGGTTGCGTTCTTCAAGACTGATGCGGGGTGACTCGACATCGTAGCCGGCTGCATTCGGTTGGTTGGTAAACGCGTTGAACATGGGACGAGCCGCGGCGTCGAACTGCGTCATGGGGCGTAATCCCAAAATCAGCTCCATGGTACGCAGCATCGACACGGTGTTGTACATGGTGCTGTCGATCGACGCATTGTGCGTGTAGGGCGAAATGACGAAAGCGGGCGAGCGATGTGAGTCGATATGATCGGGCCCGTTTTGCGCGTCGTCTTCCAAAACAAAGATCGCTGTAGTCTTCCAGAATTTGCTGCGAGACACCGCGTTCACAATCATTCCGAGCGCGTAATCGTTGTCGGCAAACGAAGAGAGCGGCGCGATCTTGCCCGGCGCCGTTCCCGACGTGTGATCGTTCCCGAGCCGCATCACAATCAGCTTCGGCAAACTGTCCGTCCCTTCGAACTGCTGCAGGTCTTTTATAAACACCTGGGCGCGCTTTACGTCGGGATAATCGAGATCGAACCCGCGATAGGACATGTTTGTTGCGCCGCTCAGTATCGGGTCGCGCACGGAATCCACTTGAACGCCGTCGTCTCCCGGGGTGGCGCGATTGGTCACCATGTAGCCGTAGTTGCGGATGCTGAGTCCGTGCTGCGCCGCGGCAGTCCAGATGTAGCCGGCGGGCGGGAGCGAAGTGGGATCCTGCTCTTCGTAATCGTAGTGCTTGCGGCGCTTGGCGTAGCTGTTCGGCCAGAGCTTCTGGACATAATCGTTGGCGATCGCTCCCGTGGACCAGTTGTGCCCGTCCGCGCTGACATCGGCGTTGACGTAGAAGTTGTCGAGCAGCACAAACTCCCGCGCCAGCTTGTGGTGATTGGGACCGGCCTTCTCGTCGAAGAGCGCGAGTGAGGGCTCGCTCTCTCCCTTGCCGATGTCGCCGAGAACCTGATCGTACGTCCGGTTTTCCTTGACGATGTAAATCACGTGCTCGATCGGAGTCGGGCCGCCCGGAGCCGTCGGAACGGCGCTGGGCTTGGGGAGCGGACCAAGATCGTCGAGCTTCAAGTCATTGTACGGAGAGTTCGCGATCGCTTGCTTGGTGTAGCTGTCGATAGCGTCGTCGGTAATGGTGGGGATGATGGAAGCGGTGCCGGTTTGAAT
>JBEKUT010000305.1:0-8745 GCA_049514735.1 Bryobacteraceae bacterium | reverse complement strand
TTGGGCGCGCCGTTAAACCCCGGCAACCCCTATATAGGATCGCGGTGTGAAAACGGCTTCGGCACGTTTGGCCCGCCGGATTTTGCGTCGACTGTGGCCGAAGTGGCCACCAGAGCCCTGAATGCCGTGTGGTACCAGAAGTGGTTTGTTCATATGCGTCCCAGGCCTGAGGCTACCGGCGGGCAAGTTCATCTGGTGAAGACAGGACAGGGGAACGCAACGGATGTCAAGCCGAGCAACGTAGTTCTGAACTCAGTGGGACTTCAACAGAGCTATGCAAAATACGGGACCTGGTTACTCTCGCAGGCGTTTCCCGAAGGCTCGCCGATGCACCCAGCTTACCCGACGGGACACGGCACAGTGGGCGGCGCGTGTATCACGATGTTGAAGTTCTTCTTCGACGGCGACTTCGCGATCCCGAACCCGGTGGTTCCTACGAGCGATGGCTTGTCGCTCGTATCCTACGCCGGCTCAGACGCGGGACAGCTTACTGTCAACGGAGAGCTCAACAAACTCGGCCACAATATTACATTTGGCCACGGAATCCATTCCGGGATCCACTGGCGCAGCGACAGCGACACGTCGTTGATGTTGGGCGAGGCTGTGGCGCTCAGTTTCCTCAAAGATCGGGCGAAGATATACAACGAACCGTTCACGGTCCGGTTGACGAAGTTCGATGGAACTGCCGCGACGATCTCCAACCAGGGCAACCCCTAACTTCTTATGTCAGGTAAGCCTGGTTGATCTTGTGGACTAAACGTAACGCCATAACTCCTGGCGGATGTCCGCTTGCTCACGCGCGCCGTTCTGGAATGCGCGCAGAAGACCGCTCCCTTCCGGTCACGGCTCGGTTACGGTCGAGATTGTTCATCGACTCGGGTGGCCCGCAGGGCCATTAGTTAGCGGTGACGCGGGCGATGCGCAAATACTTCTGACGCGCGGTCTACTTGCTGTCTCCGATGCGGTGCAGTTTGATGAGATTGGTGCTGCCAATCCGGCCTATGGGCTGTCCGGCCACGAACACGACGTTGTCGCCCGGTTTTAGACGGCCGGTGGTAACCAAAATTTGTTCCATTTGGAGCAGCATATGCTCCGTCGATTTCACGTCCGGCGCAAGGATCGGTTCCACCCCAAAGGAGACGCTCAACTGTCGTGCGCTCGATTCGGTTTGGGTGAAAGCATAAATCGGTACCGGTGGTCTGAATCTTGAAATCAAGCGTGCGCTGGCTCCGCTGGAAGTGAAAACGACGATCGCCGCGACCCCACCCGACCGGCCGGCACGATAAGCGGCTTCCGCGATGATTTCCGCATTCGATGGCGTCAGCGGCGCTAACGGTTCGGTGAAACCTTGCGGACCCAACCAGCGCTCCGTCTCCTCCGCGATGCGCGCCATCATGCGCACGGCTAACTCCGGATAGCGGCCGGTGGAGGTTTCCGCGGACAGCATTACAGCATCGGTGCCGTCGCAGATCGCGTTGGCCACATCACTCACTTCCGCGCGCGTGGGCGACGAATGCTCAATCATCGATTCCAGCATCTGAGTCGCAGTGATGACGAATTTTCCCTTCGCCCGCGCGCGTTCAATGATTCGCTTCTGGATAAACGGGACCTTCTCCAGCGCCAACTCTACGCCCAGATCCCCGCGAGCCACCATGACTCCTTCGCTCTCATCCAAAATCTGCTCCAGGTTCTTCCAGCCTTCCGGTTTTTCTATCTTGGCGATTACCGGAACCTGCGCGTCTTTCTCTTCCAGGTAAAGTTTCACCCTTTGCAGATCGCTCGCTTTCCGCACGAAGGAGAGCGCCACGAAATCGATCCCGGCTTGCAGGCCGCGCTGCAGGTCTTCCATGTCTTTGCGCGTCAGCGACGGCGTGCTCAGTTCCACGCCGGGCAGGTTGATCCCTTTGTGGTCACTCAGGTATCCTCCAATGACCACCTCGCAGCGCGCCGATACCGCGCCGGTGTCGAGCACTTTGAGTTTGACGCTTCCGTCGGCGAGGAAGACGTTATCGCCGGGCTTCACATCCCTAGCGAAATTCGTATAGCCGGTAGACGCCAACGCCGCGGTGCCCTGAACCTTTTCAGTAGTGATGCTGAAGAGATCGCCGGCCCGCAGCTCGCAGTGGCCGCCCTCGAATGTTCCGAGACGGATCTTGGGTCCCTGCAAATCCAGCAGGATTCCCGCCTGGACGCCCAGTTCAACCGCGGCCGTGCGGACGCTCGCGATCAACGAAAGCCGATCGTCCGGCGTGCCGTGGCTAGCGTTCAGGCGAAATACATTTACTCCCGCCTCGAACATGTTCTTTAAGGAGGAAGCTCCGCAAATCGCGGGTCCCAGCGTCGCTACAATCTTTGTTCTCGGCATAAAAAGAAGCACCAGCTCCAGGGAGACTAAGCTACTCATATCGGCGGGCGAAGACGTTTGGCCTACCAGCGAT
This sequence comes from Bryobacteraceae bacterium, assembly GCA_049514735.1. GTDB lineage: Bacteria > Acidobacteriota > Terriglobia > Bryobacterales > Bryobacteraceae > JAICMB01. The sequence continues at coordinate 6,307 of JBEKUT010000305.1, read as the reverse complement.
GCACGAAAAGAAGAGAACCGCTTACGGGGCTTTATGGCTGCAGGGCCAGAGTGGTTTGTCCGGCCGCACCCTTGTAAACCAGTTCGACCGATTTGATGTTTTTTGCCTTGCCGCGATATTCGAAGAAAATCAGACCGGCCTGCGGAAGGGTGCGGTCGCCTTCCGCCAAGGCGGATTTTTGAACGTGCTGTTCCATGGCGCGCTGTAACTCGATCGGCATGTGGGGCACGGGGGGCGGAGTGTTGTCCTGGCTGCCTCCGTTTCCGATGCTCGTCGTTTTCGACTTCTCGGCGGGCTCCGGCGGCGCCCAGTTGGGATCTTTGAGTGAACTGAAAACCGAAACGTAGGATTGGGTTGGCAGCAGGGTCTTCTTGCCGTTGATCCGAAGAGAAAAATCGTCGCGAGACAGTTTGAGCTTCGCGCCGGGAGGGCCGAACAATCCTGTTTCCACCGCGACGTAGTCTTCCGTGGAGAAAGTCCCTTGGGGCGTGGGGGCGAAGTGTCCCAGGAACTCGGCGCCTATCGAAACTGCGCCAACCTGGCCGTGCGACAGATAATCGGACGGAGAAACGCGGGGCGGGATTCCCTCGATCTCGTGCGTTTCCTTGGCAGGCGTGATTTGTGAATACAGGCCGAGGCCGGCGGATAATAGACCAGCGGCCAGGACGCCGGTTCTCAGAATTGCGATTTGCATTCTCTTTTCACAAATTAGCACGCGGCCCGATTGCGGGTGCAGCACGCAGCCCAACAGGACTCGTGTAGAATCGCAGTCATCGAGGACATCCGATGAACTTTTCGCGAGTCATTCTCGCTATCCTTGCTACCAGTCCTGTTATGACACTGGCCGCGGAAACGATCCAGCACGCGTGGTGGAAAGAAGCCGTCGTATATCAGGTCTATCCGCGATCGTTCAAGGATTCGAACGGCGATGGCGTCGGCGACCTGAAAGGCATCACATCGAAGCTCGAATACATCCAGCGTCTCGGCGTGAATGTCATCTGGCTTAGCCCGCATTTCGATTCGCCCAATGCCGACAACGGCTACGACATCCGCGACTTTCGCAAGGTGATGGCCGATTTCGGGACCATGGCGGATTTCGATGAGCTCTTGCACGGGATCAAGCAGCGCAATATGAAGCTGATCCTGGACCTTGTCGTGAATCATACGAGCGACGAGCATGCCTGGTTTGCCGAAAGCCGAAAATCCAAAGACAATCCCTATCGCGACTATTACTTCTGGCGTCCGGCGAAAGACGGCCATGAGCCCAACAACTGGGTCTCTTTCTTTTCAGGCTCGGCATGGACGCTCGATCCCGCGACGAACGAGTATTACCTGCACCTGTTCGCTGCGAAGCAGCCCGATCTCAACTGGGACAATCCCAAGGTCCGGCGCGAAGTCTACGGCCTTATGAAATTCTGGCTCGATAAAGGCGTCGACGGGTTTCGCATGGACGTGATTCCGTTCATCTCCAAACGCCCTGGTCTGCCCGATCTGCCGCCGGACTACATGACGCGTCCGCAGTATTTCTATGCCATGGGTCCGCACCTTCATGAGTACTTGCGCGAGATGAATCGCGAGGTGCTGTCGAAATACGACGCCATGACGGTGGGTGAGGCCTTTGGAGTCACGCTGGAGCAGACGCCGTCGCTGGTGGACGAGCGGCGTCACGAGCTCGATATGATTTTCAACTTCGACGTGGTGCGGTTGAATCGCGACGGCGAACAGTGGCGGGACTGGACGTTGCCGGAGATGAAAGCGATCTACACGACCGAGGACAAGGCGTTGGATGCGCACAGTTGGAATACGGTTTTCCTCTCGAACCACGACAATCCGCGCGTGGTGTCGGCATTCGGCGACGATTCGGCGGCGTTTCGAATCCCCTCCGCGAAGTTGCTGGCGACAATGGTGCTGACGCTGAAGGGAACGCCATTCATTTATCAGGGAGACGAATTGGGGATGACGAATTATCCCTTCACGCGCATTGAGGAGTTCGACGATATCCAGGTGAAGAACGGATGGAAGGCCGATGTTCTTACCGGCAAAATGAAAGCGGGCCCGTACCTTGCCAACCTGCGCAAGACCAGCCGCGACAATTCGCGAACGCCGATGCAGTGGGACGATTCGTCCAGTGCTGGATTCACTACGGCGGCAACGCCATGGCTGCGGGTGAACCCGAATTATAAAGACATCAACGCGGCGCGGGAACTGGCCGATCCTTCGTCGATTTATAATTATTTCTGCAAAATGGTCGAGTTTCGGAAGAAGACGCCGGCCTTGGTTTACGGCGTCTATGAAGATCTCGATCCGGGGAACGCGCATATTTTCGCGTATACGCGGACGTTGGGGACGGAGAAATACTTAGTGGTGCTGAACTTTTCGAAAGCTGACGTCTCTTACACACTGCCAGGCGGCATCACGGCTGGCGAATTGCAGATTTCGAATCTCGCGTCGAGAGAATCGAAAACGCAGGTGCTGCAGCTCAAGGCCTGGGAAGCCAGAGTTTACAGGCAGTAGGACTCGATCTCGAAACGGTCAGATGACTCTGCCTTTGCTTCACCCGTAGATGACAGCCTGTCATAATAACCATCCGTCAAGACGCAGTAGCAGTAGGCCGCCGGTCGAAACAGATCGAAGGCGTATGCGGGCCCAGTTTGCCCCGCTTGATGAAGAAGACCTCAGTTGAAATCCCGGTCTCGGCGGGAATGAAGTCGGGACGGATCTATTACCAAGCGCCGGAGTCCTGATTTCCGGCGGTCGCTTAGTTTATCTTTGAAAGACAGGGCGAAATTCTTGGTGGCCGATGTCTATCCAGAACGACAAGACGGAATTGTTGGACCGGGACTCCTTTCGTGAACGCGTGTTCATGCGAGACGGGTATCGATGCGTCATGTGTGGTTCCACCGAACCACCGCTTGATGCTCACCATATTCTCGAACGACGGTTGTGGGATGATGGCGGCTACTACCTTCAGAACGGCGCCACCCTCTGTGACGATCGCCAAGGCCGTGTCGGATGTCATCGCAAAGCTGAGCAAACCGTCATAAGCTGTGAGGAAATTCGAGCGGCGGCAGGCATTCGTGAAGTCATTCTTCCCGACCATCTTTATCGGGATGCCCTTTATGATAAATGGGCGAACATCATCAACTCGGACGGCACACGCACTAGAGGTGAACTCTTCGGAGATGAGTCCGTTCGTAAGGTGCTAGCGTCAGCCGGAATGCTGTCGATCTTCCGGGATCGGATGAAGTACCCCAGAACATTTCACCTCCCATGGTCTCCCGGAAAAACAGACGACGACCGGGTGCTCAGCGACACGAGTTGCTTCGAAGGTCGCCGGGTCGTCATTACTGAGAAGATGGACGGGGAGAACACGACGATGTATTCGGACTACATCCACGCCCGAAGTTTGGATGGCAGCGCGCATCCAAGCAGGGGATGGGTGAAGAACCTCCACGCTCAGATATCACACACGATCAGCCCCGGCTGGAGAATCTGCGGTGAGAACTTGTTCGCACAGCACACGCTACGTTATGCCGATCTCCCTTCATTTTTCATGGTTTTCTCGATTTGGGATGAGAACAACATCTGTCTGTCGTGGGACGAGACCCTGCTGTATGCGGGCGTGCTCGATCTGATTACTGTGCCCGTCATCTTCGACGGTGTATGGGATGAGGGCTACGCACGCAAGTTGGCTGACACGATGGATCTGACGGTCAAAGAAGGGTATGTGGTCCGGCTCGCTGATGCGTTTCCTTACGGCGCCTTCCGACGAAGCGCAGCAAAATTTGTCAGGGCGGCTCACATCGGAACATCACACAACTGGATGATGCAAGCGATAGTAAAGAACGAACTGCGAAGAAATAGATGCATCGACTGAGGTGGTCTCTGCAAGGCACCCGGTTGTTTCGGCACGCATTTCCGCTTCGCCTGAATCTCATGGAGGTCGCTTCCTATCACAATCGTCATTCGCCGATGGAAGGGCTGTGTTCGCCGGCCGGGACTTTATCGTTCACTCAGATACGGCTAAGATCGCTCCAGAGGACGGTTTTGTGTCGACTTACTTTTCAACTGTAAAGCCGTATAAAGGTTTGGGAATGGAGGGCGCCGTCGCGAAGTGGTATGCCTCTCTCACTAAGAAGGCGATGGAGGATTTTAAGGCGCTGGCCCGCCGCGCGGCGGCGCAGGTTCAGGCGGGTGGGAGCGTGCTCGAAGTCGCTCCGGGTCCGGGATATTTCGCAATCGAATTGGCGAAGCTCGGCGACTATCGAATATCGGGATTAGATATCAGCTCCACCTTTGTTGAGATAGCTCGAACGAATGCCGCAAAAGCCAACGTGCATGTTGATTTTCACCACGGCAACGCATCCCTAATGCCGTTCCCCGACGGCGGCTTTGACTTCATTTGTTGCCGCGCTGCCTTCAAAAACTTCGGCGAACCGAAGCGCGCGCTTCAGGAGATGAACCGCGTCCTTAAGCCCGGCGGCAAGGCCCTGATTATCGACCTGCGAAGAGATGCAACCAAAGACTCCATCCGGCAGGCTATAGATGGCATGAAACTCGGGCTTGTCAACGGAGTCCTGACCAAGCTTACGTTCCGCTGCATGCTGCTCAAGCGCGCGTACACGAAGAGTGAGTTTGAAGAGATGATTGCGGAGACGGAGTTTCACGGCGTCGAGATTCATGAAGACCTGCTGGGTCTGGAAATTTTACTCACCAAAGATTTCGAAACGAATCCCGTCCCGAGCGAACCCGTTTTGAAGTGAGCTTTTCGATTCAGGGAATGGGTCGCGCAATAGTAAGACCAGCTTCGGCGGCAGACTTTCATCGGAGAGGACCTTCATCCTCTCGAGGCTTTACTCCCCGCCGCCAAATCGGCGGCGTAAGCGTACACAGCAAGGAAGTCATCCGGCTCGAGTTGCGGATAATCAATTGAGATTTGCTCCTGGGATGCGCCACCTGCCAGCCATTCCAGAATCTCCTGAACGGTAATGCGGTGGCCGCGAATGCACGGCTTACCGAACCGCACGTCAGGGTCGAGCGTGATCCGGCCAAGGAGTGAGTCGTGGGTTGCTGGCATAGTGCCCCTTTCAGCCAATCATGAGCCATCAACAAGCCAGGCCCTTCTATTTTGCGTCGAACCTGCCGATAAGATAAACGGGTTGATCCATGATAACTGGCGAAAAACGAGCGGACAGCAGGGCCACGCCGGCCAAGACACCCTGGGCGCTCGAGAACATTCCACCGTTCCCCGCCGTCGCCATGCGGCTGCTGCGAGCGCTTTCCGGCGAGGATGTCGATGTCGCCGAGGTGGCCAAAATCATTGCCGTTGAGCCGGTCTTTGCCAGCCGGGTATTGAAGCTGGCCAACTCGGCCCTCTTTGGGACATTTCAGGAAATCAAGGCGATCCCGGATGCGATCCTGTTGCTGGGTCTGGTCCACATAAGAGCGATCACAACTACCCAGGCGTTAGGGGACTTCGTCAGCCCGGCGCTGCATTCGAAAACTTTGCGAGCATGTTGGGAAAACAGCCTCGCGGGGGCCGTCATTTCGGAAAAGTTAGCTTTCTGCTGCCGCATGGATCCCGATTTTGCGTACCTGGGAGGTCTTATGCGAGACATTGGCCGCTTGGCTCTGCTGGTGAAACATCCCGATGCGTACGCGAAGTTGCTTGCCGATTCGAGCGAACGCGGGATCGATCTCATGGCCGCCGAGCGGGAGTTGTTTGACATCGATCACTGCAGCGCCGGCGCATGGCTGATCGAAAGGCTGCCGTTCCCCGAACTCCATGAGATTGTTGCCTGGCATCATGAGCCGCTTACGGGTGGCCCGTTCCGAATGCTCCAGTTGGTTCAAATCGCGGACCGCATGGCCGATGCGCTAGGCTTCGGAGTCATGGCCACCGCGCCAGTCCCAGATTTCGACGACGTCCGGCACGATTTGCCGGAATCCTCGCGCACCCGCTTTTCCTTCGATCCGCAGGAACTTAGAGACGAGGTGCAAACTAGAATCCTAAGCTGGAGCTAAGACCAAAAGCCGCGCGCACGCGGCGTCCGGCAACGGAGTTTACGCCGTATGGTGTGACTAACTTAGAATGCCGTTCTCGGAACCCAGTATTGTCGTTCTCGAAATTCCTATTCGACCCGATTCGGCGATATTATTTGCTGTTGTGTCGACGCCAAAGTGACCCTTGGCAGGTATGAGGTGAAGGCAAAGGATTCGCCGGATTGCTGGCGATGGGAACAGCAATAGGCCATCCACCGACTAGCGATAAGCTTCGCGGCGGTTCTTGACGCCAGTGATGAGGAGA
>JBEKUT010000304.1:0-12127 GCA_049514735.1 Bryobacteraceae bacterium | reverse complement strand
GTTCTATCGTCCGCCAAGGCTGAAGGCGAGAAGATGTGGGCCATGCCCATGGACGAAGAATATAAGGAGCAGCTCAAGACTCCCTTTGCGGATCTGGCGAATATCGGCGGGCGCGCCGGCGGATCGATCACCGCCGCCTGGTTTCTCAGAGAATTCAGTAGCGACCTGCCTTGGGTGCACCTCGACATTGCCGGTACGGCATGGTTGGACGAGAGCAAAGCATGGATGGCGAAGGGCCCAACGGGGACGCCAGTGCGGACGTTTACGAATCTGGCGATGAACTGGTAAGCGCGCCATCGTATCCAGGTTTGGTCGTTCAGCTTAAATCGAACGCAGGTCTTCGGACATTGCTGTTCTGCTCGCATAACTTGAACTTAGAAATCTGTATCCCTTTCTTGAGGAAGTTCCCGGCGGCCCATCAGTTCAAAATCATATCTGCGTCCAAGGCCGGTATGGCTTCGGCCAAACTGATCCTGGCGGCAAACCGAGGACGGAGACGGTCGCTGTTTGGTAACGTTAAGATTCGGAACATCAGCCCATTCGCTCGAGATGTTCTTAGAAGAGGAATTAACTTGGGCCGACCGCAGATTAAGGACAAGGAGATCAAGATTCTGTGGGGCCTTGCCGCAGCTCGATGTTCGTATCCGGACTGCCGTCGCCCTTTGGTTCTTGAAAAGACGGATAAAGATCCAGCGGCGACTATTGGAGAGATGGCCCACATCATTGCCTTCAGCAGGGACAAAGGGCCGCGTTCCGATCCGAGCTTCCAGGCAGATCTTCGGGACACGCACGAGAATCTCATTCTGCTGTGCGACACGCATCACTCGATGGTGGACAAGCAACCGAACACGTTCACCTGCTCCGACCTTCGCCACTGGAAACTGCAGCATGAAACCTGGGTCGCCATAAGGCTGAAGGAGGAGATGACCAACGTGAACTTCACAGAACTGGAGATGGTTGCAAACGCGCTCCTAGCTGGGGATCAAACGGCATCGAATAGCTTCGCCCTTACGCCACCCAGGGAAAAGATGGACCGCAACGAGCTGAATCAAACGAGAGGCTTGGTGATGTTGGGTCTTGCGAACGCGAAAGTGGTAGAGCGATTTGTGCAGTCGTTTTCAGCAATCCAGCCGAACTACGTCGAGCAGTTGAAAGCAGGGTTCTTAGTGGAGTACAACCGTCGTTTCTTAGACGGTCTCCGCGGAGACGCCCTGTTCGAGGCAATGCGGGAGTTCTCCAGCTCGGGCAGCCCAAGTTTCTTAAGGCAAGCCGCAGGGCTCAGTGTACTTGTTTATCTATTCGAGAAATGCGAGGTCTTCACGCCGTGATCTTACCGACCAAGCACATTCCCGTGGCCCAGAGCCTCTTAGGCGAAGGAGCCGGAGTTCTCAAGCTGCTCGATAAGCCCGTTACTCTTACACGTCTGTGGGAGCGAATTCGAACCGAATCCCAACTGCCGAACTATGAACGGTTTCTTCTGTCTCTGGACCTTCTCTATGCTCTCGACGCTATCTATTTAGATAGCGGATTTGTCAAAAGGAAGCGCCCATGATCACGGCCCTTCGTTGTGACCGGCAAGGCTTTCACGATATTTCGTTCAAACCTGGGCTGAATGTGATTCTTGCCGATCGCACCCATGATGAGACCAGCAAGAAGTCGCGAAATGGTCTGGGCAAATCTACGTTCATTGAGCTGGTTCACTTCTGCCTAGGCGGGGACTTCCGCGGGCCCGTCACAGCTCCATCGCTCAGAGATTGGACGTTCACTTTAGACCTAGTCCTTGACGGTCACCCCATATCGATATCGCGCAACACAGTTGCCCCAGCACGGGTAGTGATAGACGGAGAGAGTCGCGGCTGGCCGAAGGAACCGAAGGAGAACAGAACCACGGGGGGCCGAGAATTGTCAAACAAGGATTGGGCTGACGTGCTAGGAACTCTGATGTTTGGTCTGCCACCTAAGGACACGAGCAAATACAGGCCCACATTTCGAAGCTTGATCTCTTACTTCGCAAGACGTAGCAAAGATGCGTACGTTCAGCCATTCGAGTTCATTCGGAAACAATCGGCGGTTTCGAAACAAGTTCTCAACTCGTTCCTGCTCGGACTTGATTTTCAGGATGCTATCGATTTTCAGAAATTGAAAGACAGAAAAGAAACGCTCCAGCAGTTGAAAAGGCTGCTCACCGATTCGAGAACGGCCAGGGAGTTTCTCGGATCACTCGGTGAATACGAAGCCCTAAAGGTACGTTTAGAAGGGCAGGTCAAGCGGGAGGAGCAGGAACTGCAAGAGTTTCGCGTCCATCCTCAATACGAAGAGATTTCGCGCGCTGCAAACGATCTGACCGAAGAAATCCATCGGCTGACCAATGAGAACATCGTCGATAAGCGGCTGTCGGAGCTTTACCAACAGACGTTTACCGAGGAGAGAGCGCCGGAATCGTCCGATGTGGCGGCACTCTATGCGAGCGCGGGCGTAGAGCTTCCTGGCTCAGTAAGGAAACGGCTCGAAGATGTCGTGACATTTCACAATACTTTGGTCGAGAATCGACGATCCTTTCTGACCGCCGAGATCAAACGACTCGATCAAGCATCCCAGGCCCGTTCCAACGCGATCAGTCGGCTTACAACTGAACGTGCCGGGCTGATGCAGATACTCAGCACGCACGGTGCCCTGGACGAGTACACGAGACTACAACAGCGACACCTAAAGACACGGGCCGAGCTCGAATCTGTGCTCGGGCGGATCAAGAACATCAAAGAACTTCAGGAGGGTGAGAGCTCCTTAAAAATCGATCGAGAGGTTCTTGTACAGAGATCCCGTCGCGATTTATCGGAACGCGCGGAGATCCGCGACAAAGCAATCGAACTGTTCAACGCGGACTCTCAAGCGCTCTACGAGGCTCCTGGAACTCTGGTGGTCGACGTCGACGAGAGCGGCTTTCGCTTCAACGTGGAAATCAATCGTTCTTCGAGCGAAGGCGTTGGAAACATGAAGATTTTCTGTTACGACATGACAATTTCTCAGCTCTGGTCACAACGGCTGACGTCTCCGCACTTTCTAATTCACGACAGTATTATTTTTGACGGCGTCGATGAGCGCCAACGAGCCTTGGCACTTCAGTTGGCTGCGCGGGAATCCGAAACGAGAGGGTTTCAGTACATCTGCACAATGAACAGCGACGCTGTTCCCACACGGGACTTTTCGCCAGACTTTGACCTCAACGAACACGTACGCATGATCCTGAGTGACAAGGACGAGCGCAGCCGTTTGATGGGCATTTATTTCGAAGTCGAGGACGATGTGGCGGAGCTAGATGATGTGGCGGAGCTAGATAAGGACGAGTCGGAGGAGCCTAACGACATTTAGATGTTCTATCGTCCGCCAAGGCTGAAGGCGAGAAGATGTGGGCCATGCCCATGGACGAAGAATATAAGGAGCAGCTCAAGACTCCCTTTGCGGATCTGGCGAATATCGGCGGGCGCGCCGGCGGGTCGATCACCGCCGCGTGGTTTCTCAGAGAATTCAGCAGCGACCTGCCTTGGGTCCACCTCGATATTGCGGGCACGGCGTGGCTGGACGAGAGCAAAGCATGGATGGCGAAGGGCCCAACGGGGACGCCAGTGCGGACGTTTACGAATCTGGCGATGAACTGGTAAGCGCGCCGTGAACGGAATCCATTTCGTCACCGACGCTAAAGGCCGCAAAGTCGCCGTTCAACTCGATCTGAAAAAACATCGGGAACTTTGGGAGGACATCGAAGATGTTCTTGTTTCGCGATCGCGGCGGCATGAAAAGCGAGTTCCCTTGGCACAAGTTAAAGCTGGCCTGGTTAAGAGCGGCAAGCTTGCCCGGTGAGCTACCGTGTTTCGTTGGCCACAAGCGCGGAAAAAGAATTGATGGGCTGCCAGCTAAGACGAGATTGACGATATCGCCCCGACAGTGGATGCAACGCGAATTGCCCACAGGCGTGAAGTCTACGATTAAAGATACCTCCGCGCAAGTGGCGGATGCCGGAACATGATGTAGCCCTGCTGGCGGAAAGGATCTGCTACGGCCACGGGTAGGTGCTCATCGCGCGTGGCCGGACAAGGAGCTTTCAGTAATCTCGGCGACGATACTTTCGGATCGAATTCGAAGACAAAGATCGCGCCGCTGATTCACGGTTAGGCTGGGCTGCAGGCCGATCGCAATCACTTCACGGCCGTCCACAGGAGTTAGCCGCGCATAGCTTCGAATTCCTGTTTGGAGATCTCGGCCGCGTGAAGATTGAGGCTCATGAAGTAACCGATCAGAAAAGTTCTCAATCTGCGCGTTAGAAGTACCGTGCTGAAAATAGATGTGGTACCCATCTCCATGTTCGGGGAGTAGGCTTACCGCACGCTCGCTTTTCCACCGTACCAAATCCAGCCGGTAAAGGATGTTGATCAGCCCCGCATACGATCCGATCAACCACACCGCAGACACGAGCAACGTCAGCCCGAACCAACGTGTCTGTCGCCATGGAATAAGCACCAAACCAGCGAGGCCAATGATGCTGGCGAATAAGTACGCTCCGCCAGTAGTGTAGGCGGCCGCGTACCCTGCTGGCGCGCTCGTAAATGCGACGACCATCCAGGCACTCAGGCCTGTGCTGAGTGCCAGAAGCACAAAGAAGGTCGTGAGCTGCGTTCTGGAACTTCGAGCCATCCAGATTTGAAGCAGGCGCATCGGTTACTCCTGTCCTCGGACAACCTCAGGTAGCGTAACATTGGCTGCGGCTCGAAGGAGGTTTAGGCCCTCCGTTCCCGTGCACCCGCGGGCTCGCGACTATGGGGCCGGTAACTGAGTGCTCATCACCTCGCCGGAGCCGCCAAATCCCAACACAGCCTTACCCAAGGCACGCATTAACTGCGACCGGCGACCGACCATAACCATCCAACCGTGAACGGAGGGGGAGGACCACTTTTCGCGACGCTGCGTCTGCGCCAAGCCACCAAGGAACGCGAAGTGGGCTTACCGGCAACGTGCCAGGCACCCTTGTTCACGCACAAGCCGGGCGGTTGCGCCGGAGTGACGGTCTCAAGGATAGACTACGATGTTGAACGCCACGGCATTTTCGCGAAAAGACCGCGTCGCCACTGAAATCGAAGCCGGCCGCATCGCTTGCGTCGCCGTCCATAAGATCTCGCCGATCAATTGCAAGTGCCGTCCTAATGTGAATCGCCCACTTGTCCGATAAACCATCATGCATGTTCAATTTGAGCAGTTGGCCAGAATGACGAAATGCCCCCTAACTTGACCTTCAGAATCCACTTGGCGATGTTGCGCCGTAAGGCAGCCGTGGCCGCTTTTTCAGCGCTGGCCCTGTCGGCGCTGGCCATCTCCGCCCGCGCGGACCTGGTTACCAACGGCAGCTTTGAGCTGACCACGAACGGCTCTGGCGAGTTCAACTCTTTCACGACACCTACAGGCTGGGCTTCGACCGGTTATAACTTCATCTTCGCTTCCGGGACCGCCGACACCACCGGTTCCTACACGCCACAGTACAATACCGACTTACTTCTTTGGGGCCCGAACGACGGTTCGAATAATGGCCTGACAGCCAGCAGCCCCGACGGCGGCAACTTTGTCGGCGCCGACGGCGCCTTCGAGCAAGGGGCGATCTCGCAGACCATCAATGGCCTGTCCGCCGGCCAAACTTACGCGGTCGGCTTCTGGTGGGCGGGGGCACAACAGAAGGGCTTCAACGGCGTCAATACGGAGCAGTGGAAAGTCGGTTTTGGAGGCCAGTCGCAGTCCACCGCAGTGGCGAACAACGCCAGTAATGGCTTCACCGGCTGGATGTACCAGACCTTCGATTTCACCGCGGATAACACCAGCGACATCCTCTCTTTCCTGGCCATCGGCACACCGAATGGCGTTCCGCCCTTCAGCCTCCTGGACGGTGTCTCGGTCAATGCTGTCCCGGAACCAGGATCGGCGGCCCCGATTCTGATTGGTCTGGGTCTAATGGCGCGGAAGTGGTCCAAGCGCTAGTCCCGTATGGAAACCCTCCAACTTCAGGTCCTTCCGTTCGCTGTAGATATCGTACGGCTGTGCATCTGGTTGCTGCTGCTTATAACCGTCTTCGTGCCGCTGGAAAAACTTTTCGCCATTCATCCACGGAAGATCTTTCGCAAATCGTTGCCGGTGGATCTGGGCTATTACTTTCTCAACGGTCTTGTGCCCAATATGCTGCTGATAGTGCCCACCGCAGTCCTGGCGGGGAGCCTGCGTCATGTGTTGCCGGGTAACCTGCACTCATGGGTAGAGGGCCTGCCGCTCGGGGCGCGATTAGGAGCGGCATTGTTCGTGGGAGAATTCGGATTTTATTGGGGGCATCGCTGGACGCATGAAATTCCCCTGCTGTGGCGCTTCCATGCCGTTCATCACAGCGCGGAGGAGATCGACTGGTTGGCCGGCTCGCGCGGGCATCCCTTCGACCTGGTCTTCGTCCGCCTCTGTGGTCTTCTTCCCTTGTATGCGCTGGGCTTGGCCCAACCGCTGTCGGGGAGGAAATTGGACCTCGCGCCCGTGCTCGTCCTGCTGGTTGGTACGGCGTGGGGCTTCTTTATCCATGCCAATCTGCGGTGGCGATTTGGCTGGCTGGAGGTGCTGCTAGCCACTCCCGCGTTTCACCATTGGCACCACACCAACGACGAGCACATCAACAATAACTACGCTTCCATGCTGCCCTTCATGGATAAACTCTTCGGCACCTGGTATCTGCCGAAAAAGCTGTGGCCGCCACGGTATGGGATTGACGCGCCTATGGCCCCCGGTCTGACAGCGCAACTCCTGCAACCTTTGTCAATGAGGGATCTCAATGTTGATCGAGCAGTACCGGGTTTCCATCCGGGTCCGTCAGAAGCGCGAAGGCCGGACCTTTTCCCGGTGTCGCCTCCACCGTAAACTTGACTCCCTGCTCTTTTAGAGCGCTCTGAATCCCGCGGACATCGGCTGGATTGAAGGTGAGTGTGTTCTTCTCGAACATGCCCTGAAACAAACCTATGATCGCTTCTCCATTCTTGAGAATCACCCACTGTTCGCCGTACTTGCTCCAAGCGGCGCCTGTGCCGGCCGGCGGGATCATCTGGAAGCCTAATTTCTCGTAGAACTCCCGAGACTTCTTCATGTCCTTCACCGTCAAGCTGACTGAGAACGTCCCAAATTTGACTGTCTCGGCCGCACTTAGCATAACGACGCTCAGTACGGCTGCAATTATCATTCGCCGAATCACTTCTTCCCCCTTTTAGATTTCTCGAACTGGAACGCAGGCGTACAGATCGAAGTGCTCCGAATTCAATGTCTCCGGCAGACTCAAGAAGATCTCCATGGCTGGAGAATCGCCCGGCTCATAACGGCTCGCCGGCAGCCAGCAGCGATAGAGATACTGCCATACGCGGCCCACATCATCCAGACTTCCCGTTGCCCGCATCACCGCCACGCGCCCCGCCGGAAAAATCCGGTTGCTGAACCCGCTTCTTGACGCGGGAGGTTCGCGATGGCGACCACCCCGTTCGCGTAGCGCGTCCCGCAGGATGCCGGGTTCGTCTGCGATTGCAAACGCGGCGCCTATGTCGTAGCGGTATTTCTCATGCGGCGTGATCGCGGCGTCGTCCTGCGACATTCCGGCAATAACCGTGTCCCGCAACGGCACACCCCGCTCCGCGAGCCACTGCATCAGATCGCGGTATGCCTGCGCCAACCGCTCGCTCCCGAACGGATTGTGGACACGGATATAGGTATATCTCGCGGACGGAAAAGTTGTCACCCGCACTCGCAGTCCCTTCGACCTTCTCCAAGCTTCCAGTTCTTCAACAGAATAAATGGGAAACGGCAGGGGCGCTTTGCCGATCTTGCTATTCGGCAGCAGTGCGCGCCTGTCCCAGGCGCTGGCGTTGAGTCCGAAATGGCGCTTGAACGCACGGGAGAACTCCGCCACGCCAGCGAAGCCCACCGTTAGCGCGACATCGGTGATGCGGCGCTCCGGCGAGGCGCGAAGCAGCGCAGCGGCCCGTTCCAGGCGGGTGCGCCGGACGTGTTCATTCAGAGTCTCGCCAGTGAAGCCGAGAAACAGACGATGAAAGTGAAAGGGAGAGAAGCAAGCTACGCGGCTCAATTTCCGCAGCGGCAGATCTTCGTCAAGGTGCGCCGCGATATAGTCGAGCACTCGGTTAATTCTTTCTTGATAGATAGCGTTGGTGGTTCGCATTAGCGCGTTGGCACTTAGTAGTATGGCCGATAGAGCTGGCAGCCGCGCGGGGGGCGGTTGGTTCGTGGTTTCAAACGTTCCACGTTCTGCGTTTGTCAGACCCGTTCCGAACCGGGCATCCCGGAATCTAACAGCCAGCCGATTCTCCGCCATAGCCAACGGCCTTTGATTCCAGAACGATCGCAGGGGCGAATCGATTTGCGCCGATAATCTCGTCGCTAAGGCTGTCCGCCGTTTTCGCCGGAGTCGCCCTGCTCATTGTGTGACCGGCGTGGCTGCATTCTCGGTCAGCGTACGCACGCGGGCGTTTGGCATAAGCCTGGCAATCGGGTCGCAGCAGCGCCAACTGCTGCTACGCGTGATACGCGAGGGCGGGCGATGCCCATCGGCGGACTTGCACTTGAGTTTGCCTGTGGCTTTGGGCTCGCGCAACTCGCGGCCGCGATTGCGTCGGTGATACCCGCCAGCGAGGAAACGACGCGATCGTCCTCATCATTCCTCGACAGACGTATAGAGCGTCTGAGTTCCCGTCACGCCATTGAGCGTGAAGGTCAGCGGTACCGCGTCGCTGCTGGGAATGTTTGGAACGAGCACGTTGATCTGATACAAGCCGACCAAGCTGGGCGCGAGGCCGTCGTAGGTGACCGATGCGGGGGCAGATCCGAAATTGACCTGCAGCGTCGAAGTCAGCATGCTGGTCTGTTCCGCAATCTGACCGGCAGAAATAAAGGGAGTCACCGATCCGAAGCCGACGCCGTACAGCGTGAGCGTGTCGCCTGGTTGCGCGCGGCGGGAATTTACTCCGGCAATGGAACCGGGCGGCAGGGCGAAGGCGCCGTCCGGGAACTGCGCAACGACGTACTGTTGCCCTCCAATGTTGAAGGAGGAAGGCGCCAGCAGCCCAGGTTCCGTGGTGTTTACCGTAACCATATAGCTGCTGGTACTCACGGACGTCTTAACAGTTAATTGTTGTTGACCTGTCCCAATATTTGAAGGCGCCTGGACATTTACTTGTCCGGGACTTATATAAGCGACATAGGCGGGTTGTCCTCCGATAGTCACGGACGTTCCATCCAGAGACGTCGGAGCATTGACGCCGTTGAAATCGGAGCCCGCCCACCCGCGCGTGTCGCTGGCGAGATTCTGTCCATAGATCTCGATGTAGGAACCGGGCGCGACGGCGGAAAACGACCCGAACGCGCTGGCGCTTACTACCCCTTTGATGGAAGGAGCTGGGCCGCCCGTTTGTGTGCCGGTCGAAAGGAGCCAGACGCCGAAATTCACATCCGCGACATATAGGGCCCCTCCCGGACCAATCGCAACTCCGCGTGTTGGACCCAAGCTGATACTGGTGGCTGGAACATTATTTGCGGAAGTCGTACCGTACTGCCCCTGGGCTCCATTCCCGGCGATGGTGGATATTGTGCCGCCTGAGTTCACCATTCGAATGCGGTAATCGCCACTATCGGCGATGTAGATGTTTCCGGCAGAATCCACCGCGACCCCGTTTGGCATATTTAGTCCTGCCGACGTGGCCGTCCCTCCGTCGCCTTGATAGTTTCCAGATGCCGATCCAGCGACCGTCGTGATGATTCCGCCTGATACCTTGCGAATCCGATTATTCACGGAATCCGCGATAAATAGATTTCCGGCCCTATCGACCGCTACTCCTACCGCTTGCAGGTAGGCGCTCGTGGCTGGGCCGCCATCCCCTATAGAGCCGGTCGGTATGTCTTGGAACACGCAACTGGTATTGGCCAGATTACAGCCAGCAACGGTCGAGATTATGCCGCTGGAATCCACCTTTCGTACACTTTGGTTATCCGCGATGTAGAGATTTCCCGCCGAATCCAGCGCAACAGCGTCTGGGATGAACAGGTAGGCGGCCGTAGCCAGTCCACCGTCGCCATCCATCGGAGTAAACTCGCTACCTCCGCCAGCTACTGTTGTTATCGTGCCGCTCGGATCCACCTTACGCACCCGGTTGTTTCCTGTATCCGCGATATAGACGTTGCCGTGAGAATCGGCTGCCAGGCCGTCGGGGAAAGGAAGCTGACCGAAGTTAAGTTGCGCGCTGGTTGCGGGGCCTCCATCTCCGGAAAACCCTGCGAAATTTTGTGCGTTCCCGGCAAAAGTCGTGATGATCCCATTCGGCGATACCTTGCAGACGAGGTCCGTCCCGCCGACATATTGTGTGATATAGAGGTTTCCAGCAGCATCGATTGCTACGCCCCCAGGCACCACTAGTGCTTGAGTTGCAGGAATGTTGTCGCAGTTGCCGCTTCCGCCGCCAGCGACGATGGAAGCCGTATAACCTTGCCCCACGCCAAATGCCGGAAGCATGATTCCAATCAGGATTGCGCCACAGATACAGTTAATTTGTCTCATGTTATTGCACGTCGCTAAGTTTGCCATCGATGAAAATAACTTTGAAATCCTTGTAACAATAAATCGACTTATTCTCAAGCTTTAAAATTCTTTCCGGATTGCCCAGCGTGGCCCTCACACGCGCCGTGCTCTGGCCGATTTCGAATGTCTGCGTGATGCTGCCTACTCCGGCGGCCGCGGCCGTCAGAAGTGGTGTCGCGATTCTGACTCTCATTCAACGTGCCCTCGTGTTGTCTTATACGCGAGGCGCGCGCTTCATTACATCGGACCCCGCAAAAAAATCCTTGTCACAACCAACCTCCCGCCAGCTAGCCCTGGCAGGAGGTAAGTTCAATGGATCTTCTAGCAGCTCTGTTGGGCGTTCTGGACGACATCATCCAGGGCACCGGCACCGGCGCTTAAGCCTGAGCCGAGATGTAAGAGCCGGGGAGCGGGCCAAACGCTCTCCGGCTTCATCCACACCGTTCCCGCCGTTTCTGATACGATCTCAGGCGGAGGTAAGTTCAAATGGATCTCTTGGCAGCTCTGTTGGGCGTTTTGGACGACATCATCCAGGGCAGCGGCACCGGCCTTTAGGCTGGGGCCGAGATGTAAAAGCCGGGGAGCTGGCCGTTCTGCTACGATCACCGTTACGTCAGCCGCTAACTCCGGTTCATGTATCGATACACCCGCATCATTATTATTCTCCTCGCAGCTTACACATCGGCAGCCGCTCCTCCGTGCGTGCCGCTTCACAACAACGAATCTCTGAAGGCCTCCACCCGATCCAACCAGAGCGTCTGTTTTCTGATCGCCGTGAAGGATGGAGAACCAACCGAGCTTGCAATCGACCAACCCGCCGATCTCGAACTCCGGCTCACAGGCAACGGCACAGAGATGATAATCGACGGCTTCGAATTCGGCTCGGAGACCGCCACGATTGTTGCACCCGGCCAATACCAGGTTGAAATACGCCCGGTCTCGCGAGACCGAACGGCTTCCATTACCTTTGTTATGTCGCGCCGGCCGGAGTCGTTACAGTCGTCTTCGTTGCGCCGCGCCGCGGAGGAAGGGGCAACGAAGGCGAAACATACCGGAAGCCGCGCCGACCTGCAGACGGCGCTCGATCTCTGGACAAAAGCCGGAGATGCTTCGGCCGCCGGCAGAACGTGGATCGAGATCGGAGAAACCGAGGTTGGCGCGGCCGACCTATCTGGGGCGCGCAGCTCTTTTGAGCAAGCGCTCGATCTGTGCCACAAGGTTGGCGATATCCCATGCGAGGGCGGGGCGGAGAACGATCGAGGCTGGCTCGCTCAACAACTCGGCGATTTCGAACAGGCGCTATCCAGCCTCGCGCTCGCGGCGGATGACTGGCGTCGAAGCGGAGAGCCGAAGCTGGAGGGTCAGACGTTTTCGAATCTGGGGCTCCTGTTTTGGCAGACCGGCGATTATCAACGGGCCATTAGCTATTACGATCGCGCCGACGCGCTCTTGCGGCCGCGCGACAGGCTGGCCAACGCGAGG
>JBEKUT010000303.1:0-9011 GCA_049514735.1 Bryobacteraceae bacterium | reverse complement strand
GATCGATGTCAACCGGCTGGGTCAGAGCCAGCCAACCATGTTGCAGCACGATATGAAGACATATCAGCGGCGTTGGGAGGCCTTTGGATTTCAGGCTCTCGTGGTGGACGGCCACAGCATTCCGGATTTGTTGGCGGCGTATGAAATGGCCCGGCAGACTACGGACCGGCCGACCATCGTACTGGCGGAAACGATCAAAGGCAAGGGACTGATCGGGATTGAAGGCCTCGAAGGCTGGCACGGCAAGGCTCTCGATAAGGATCTGGCCGCGAAAGTTGTGGCCAATCTCGAAAAACAGTTTAATGGGGCGGAATCCGATTGGAAGGCCAATCTTCCTGCGTCGAACGGCAAGGCTGCGAGTAAGCCCGCTGCCGCGGCCGTCGCAAAGCCGCCGTACCAAATCGGAGGGAAGGAAGTCGCGACCAGAAGGGGATTCGGCGATGGATTGGCGGCGCTCGCAAAGGCGGATCCTTCCGTTGTCGTCCTCGATGCCGACGTCGAAAATTCGACTTATACGGAAGAGGCTCAGAAGGTGGCGCCAGACCGTTTCTTTGAATCGTATATCGCGGAACAGAACATGACGGGCGTCGCCATGGGACTCTCGTCGCGTCATCTTGTTCCGTTCGCTTCCACGTTTGCGTGTTTTTTCACGCGCGCTTACGATTTTATTCGCATGGCCGCGATCAGCCGCAGCAATATCAAATTGGTTGGCACGCATGCGGGCATCTCGATTGGCGAAGATGGCCCCTCGCAGATGGGTCTGGAAGATCTTGCGATGATGTGCGCGGAGCCGGATTATACGGTGCTCTATCCATCGGATGCCACCAGCGCGTTCCAAGCCACGGTGCTGGTGGGGCAGCATAAAGGACCAAGCTATCTGCGCGTGGGACGGCCGGCGGCCGCGATTCTATATGGACCGGATGAGCCGTTTGAGATCGGCAAGTGCAAAGTGCTGCGGTCGAGCGGTGAGGATAAGGTCCTCGTGGTTGCGGCTGGTGTCACTGTTTTCGAGGCGCTGGAAGCCTGCGATACATTGGCGAAGCAGGGCGTCAAGGTGCGGGTTATCGATTTGTTTAGTGTGCAGCCTATCGACCGCGACGCGTTGGTGGAAGCGGCGAGCGCGTGCGGTGGAAAAGTCGTTACGGTTGAGGATCACTATGCACACGGTGGGATCGGCGATGCGGTGCTGGCGGCTCTCTCCGATCAAAACGTTCGCGTCCGCAAGCTGGCGGTGCGAGACATCGCGCACAGCGGCCAGCCCAAAGAGCTGCTCGAGAAATTCGGCATTTCGGCCAAGCATATTGTCGACGCGGTGAAACAACAGCTAGCGTAAACCGTTGGTGCCCGGCAAGGGCGGCAACGCGGCGGGCGGAGCGGTGATTTTCCCCTTCATCACTTCGTCCACCGCGACATTGTGATTGGGCAGAGTTAACCCGATGGTCCGCTCCAATTCCGTTTTCGCCTTGGCGTAGGTGCCGCGGGCCGCAACTTCGGTGGATCGCGCCTGCGCCACGTAGCTTTGATACTGCTGAACTAAGAATGGCGTAGAAATACCGTTCTCGTATTTCTCCATTTCAATCTGCAGCGATTGTTCCTGCAGCTTGCGTGCTTCCAAGGAAGCGTCGTACGCAGCGCGCGATTGTTGCAGGGCGATCAAAGCGCCTTCCACTTCGAGACGCACCTGGTTTTCGAGCTGCTGCTGACGAATCTGAGTCTGGCGATATTGCAGTTCGTCACGCACATAATCGCCCTCGGCGACGCGATTATGAATCGGCAGATTCAACTGAATACCCACCGCATAGGTCGGGTAGTTGTGTTGAAAAACTTGCGCCAGAGACGAGCCAAAGCCGCCCACGAAAGTCTGATCCGGTATCGCACTTCCGGTGGAAGTGTTCGAGGTGCTTGCTAGAGGGTTGAGCGCCCCCGCCAGCCCGCTATTTTGCGCCGATGCCAGAATGTCCACCTGAGGCAAGAGGGCATTCTTCGATCCCTTCATATAGAGCTCGCTGTTGGCGATTTGTAGCCGCGCCTCCTGCAATTCCGGACGATTACTGAAAGCGTTTGTAACCAGATCCTGAACGGGCCGGATGTCCTCGGTGGCCGGCACATCGATGGGCGTGGTGGCGACGATGCGGGCATCGCGAAGAAGTGGATCGGCGGTGCCACGCCGGGTCAGAACCGTCTTGACCAATAGCTCCTGCTGCAGTTCGAATCCTTGAGAGTTGGCCAGGTCCTGACGGCTCGCCGCGATTTGCGCTTGCGCGCGGACCACTTCGATCGGGGCTAACGTTCCCTGATCGACCTTCTCCTTGTTGTCCTGATAAAGGCGCTGCGAAAGCGCCAACGTTTCCTGCTTCACCTGCACGTCTTCGATGAGGCTCACCAGGTCGGTATAGAGCCGAATAACACCGGCCACGGTGGCGATGACCTGCTGTTGAAACAGGAGATCGGAAATCTTCTCGTCATTGCGCGCAATGTGGATATAGCGGCGATTTACGCCGATCCCGAACCCGCGCAGCAATGGCTGATCCAGATTCAGACCGAGACTCGAGTTCGTATACGGATTGATCGTATTGCGATTAGAATTCTGATCCTGATGGCTCGCGTTAAACGTGGCGCTGAGCTGCGTGCCCAGGCTGAACCCTTTTTGAAAGCCGATATCTCCGAGAGTATTTTGTGAGACAAGCGCATCCGTGCCATAAATGAACGGGCTTGTTTCCGGCGTCGTAGTGTGCTGCCAGGTCAGCCCTCCGACGATAGCGGGATCGAAAACCGGAATCGCGGGACCGGCGGAAAACGCGAGGTCGGTAATCGCGGAACTGGTCTGCGACGGTACGATCGCGCTCACTTCGGTAAGAGTGGTGGGAACGGAAGTGGTGGGAGTGGACCCGCTGGCGGGCAGGTTCAACAGCGGACTCGCCGGTCCGCCGATGCCCTGCGGAAGTTCGTTAATCGCATAAGAGATGCCGCGTATGGTGGCGCCGCCTTTGGTGCGCAGCGTATCGAACTCCGCCAGATCGGGCGCAAAACGTTCCAGCTCGATATCGAGGTTGTTCTCCAATGCCAATGCAATCGCATCCTGGAGCGAAAGATACAATTTGCCGGCTCGCATCAGGCTCTCCAGACGCGACGAGTTGGAGAAGGATACCGGCGGGACGAAGCGAGGCTGATAAGGAAGAAAAAGCCGGTCGAACCAATGGCCATCCGGGGGCGCGACAACCCGCGGCGTCTGGTCTGGCGTTTGCGCACTGATAATAAGGGTTACCGCGATGAACGCGGCAAGGGTTCTCTTAAACATGGACTGTCTTTATTCTATTTGGAAGCGCCCGGCGGTTTTTCGGACGCCCCATGGCCGCCCGTGTCCGCCTTGCCGCGGATCGGCGCAGTGACTCCGGACGGTTGTCTCTCAGAGGGAGCGCGACGCGATTGATTGCCTTGACTAACCGGCGCTTCCTGAGGTTTTACAACCGCGCCTTCCTGAACCACATCGCTGGGGTTCACGACGACCTCCTGGCCTGCTTGGAGTCCACTGACGATCTCAATCTCAGCGCCATAATCGCGCCCCACCTGGACAGTCGCTATATGGATCCGCTTGGCATCGGGCGGGTAGTGATGCTGCCGTTCTTGCGGCTCTTCTTTGACGTTGGTCAAAATAGCCACCTGCAAACCGGCCGTCCCAGCGATGATGCTGTCGCCGGGAACCAACAACGGAGGATTCAACCGCACGTGTTCGATCTGCACCTGCGCGTAGGTTCCGGGCAGCAGCATTTCGTGGGGGTTTTGGACATCCACTTCCGTCAGCAGCGTGCGGGTGTTGAGATCGATGGAATTTGAAGTTCTGGTGACGCGGCCGGGAAAGCTTTGGTCTTGATAACCCTGCGCGAAGACCGATGCCGTTTGTCCGACTTTGATTGAAGGGGCGCTCTCCTGCGGCACATTGACGAGGATGCGCAAGGTTGAGACCTGCGCCATGCGGAACAACTCGCCGCCGCTTCCGGAAGCGGAACCAACCGTTCCTGCTGTAGTCGAGCTGGAACTGGAACTGCCGCTTGCGCCGGAGTTGCCCGCGCTCCCCGATTCCTGCGTGCCACCCATCGGTGTCGAAGAGGCGCCTTGTGTTCCACCACTCGCGCCGACCAGCGCTCCGACATCGAAATTTCGTGCCGTGACGACGCCGCTGAATGGCGCGCGCACATACTCGAACCCCTGCAGGGTGATCAGACGATTTAGATTCGCGCGATTCGCCTCCACGTTCTGTTCGAACGCCGAGACGTTCGCTTGCGCCGCTCCAACGGCCGCCGAAGCACTTTGGTACGTTGTGTAATTCTGATCTGCATCCTGCCGGGCCACGGCGCCATCGGCCAGCAATTTGGTGTAACGGTCCGAAGTCAAGTGCGCGAACTTTTCCTGCGATACAGCGCTATCGAGCTGCTGCTTCGCCTGCACCACCTGATGCTCCGCTTGCGTTAACGCGGCGCGCGCCTGGTCCACCTGTTGATCGAGATCGGGTGCTTCCACTTCTGCCAACAACTGGCCTTTCTGAACGCGATCCCCAATGTCCACGTAGCGCTTCTTTATATATCCAGTGGAGCGCGCGTAGATGTACGATTCGGTGAGCGGCGTCATGTTGCCCGGCAGCGATTGCGTGGTGGCCGATGGCGACTTCTGCACCTTCGTAACATTCACGATGGGCAGGGATTCTTCTTCCTGCTGCGCGGCCGCTTCCACAACCTTCTGCTGACGATAATGCCGCAGCATGCCAAACAGCAGCAGCGCCAGCAGCGCAATTCCCACCACCATAACGATCAGCCGCATGTGCGGAGGCGCATGGCCGCGGCTCTCTTTCCCGCTCTCGATCAACTTGGGTTCGTGCCCGGGTTCTAACAACCGCGGCTCGGCAGCCTCGGGCAATTGATGTTCTTCAGGCACTTTATAGGAACTCGGCACCCGGCTCTCCTTGATGCGCTTCTTCTTCGATCTGCTCGTCCTTGTTCAGAGGCGGCGTCGTTCTCAGATAGGTATAAATAATCGGAACAAAGAGCAGTGTGGAAACCGTAGCGACGATCAATCCTCCGATCACCGCGCGGCCCAAAGGTGCGTTCTGCTCTCCGCCTTCGCCCATCGAAAACGCCATCGGAAGCATGCCGATGATCATCGCGAGGGCCGTCATGATCACGGGCCGGACGCGCGTGAATCCGGCTGAGAGCGCCGACTCCAGCGAACTCTTGCCTTCCAGCCGCTCATCGTTGGCGAAAGTCACCAGCAAAATACTATTGGCCGTGGCGACTCCGATCGCCATGATCGCGCCCATCATGGAAGGGACGTTCAAGGTGGTTCCCGTAAGAAAGAGCATCCACAAAATGCCGGTGAGCGCTCCGGGAATCGCCGTGAGAATGATGAACGGATCCATCCAGGATTGAAAATTGATCACCATCAGCAAGTACACCAACAGGATCGCAAACAGCAGACCGAGCCCTAACCTCACGAAAGACGATTCCATGGTATCCACCTGGCCGCGCATCTTGAGCGTCGTCCCCAGCGGCAGGTGCTTTTCCGTATCGGCCATGATCTTATAAATGCCGCTGGCTACGCCGCCCAAATCCCGCCGGTCGTTATTCGCGAAGATGTCGAACACTGGCTGTACGTTGTAGTGGCTCACGATGAGAGGCATCTTATCGCGTTTCGTCGTCGCGAAATTCTGAAGTAACTGTGTGCTGCTGTCGTTGGCGGGCGTGACTGGAGTCCGCTGCAGCGCGTCGAGCGAATCGATGCGGTACGTCGGCGTCTGCACGTTGATTTGATAGCTGACGCCATTGATAGGATTCAGCCACTGGTTGGGCGAGGTCTGGCCGCTGGAGCTGAGCGAAATGAAGACGCTGTTCGATACATCGCGTTCGGTAAATCCGGCTTGGCTCGCCAGCGTGCGGTCGACATTCACGTCCACCGTGGGCGAGTTCATGTCTTGCTTGATCTGCACGTCCACCGCGCCCGGAACGGCGGCCACGCGGCGCTCGAGATCGAGAGCGATTTTGTAGTTATCCTGCGCGTCCCTGCCCACTACTTGTAAATCGATCGGCGCCGGAATCCCGAAATTCAAAATCTGATTCGTGATATTCGCCGCCAAAAAGAAAAAGGTCTCTTGCGGGAACTTCCGATGCAGATCTGCGCGCAGCAGCCGCTGATAATCTTGTGTCGGCTTATGGTCCGGCTTTAACGCGATCAGAAGCTCGCCATCGGAGTCGGACACCGTCGACAGATCGCCGAATGCGAGATTGATTCCCGACGTCGGGAGGCCGATATTGTCCATCATGGTATCGAGTTCGGACGATGGGATCTGCCGCCGTACCTCTTGCTCGACCTTCGCGAAAATGCGCTCCGTTTCTTCGATTCGCGTTCCCGGCGGCGTCCGCACGTGGAGTCTCATTTGTCCCGAATCGACGTACGGGAAGAAGTCACGGCCCACGATGAAGATCAGGAAAATGGAACAAATGTAGAATCCGCCGATCACCAGCAGCACCAGCGCCCGGCGATGCAGCGCCCAATCCAGCGCGTCGCGGTACCAGTGCCGGAAGCGTTCAAAATGGCGGTTGAAGGCGTGATGTACGCGCCAGATGACGCCTTGGCCTGCGGCTGCGTGTCCTTCTTCCCCTTGCTGGTACAACTCCACTTCCGGGCCGAGCATGTAGTGCACCATGGTTGGCACCAGCGTTCGCGTGAGCAGGTAGGAGGTAAGCATCGCGAAAACAACGGCCATCGCCAGCGGCGTGAATAAATATTTGGCGGCGCCAGTGAGCAGCAATACCGGCACGAACACGATGCAAATCGCGAGCGTTGAGACGAAGGCCGGCACCGCGATCTGCTGCGCGCCGTCCAATATGGCCCGCGTGATGGGCTTCTTCATGCTCATATTGCGGTGGATGTTTTCGATTTCGACGGTCGCATCGTCTACCAGGATGCCGACGGCGAGCGCCAGTCCGCCGAGCGTCATGATGTTGATGGTCTCGCCGAGCATGCTGAGAATGATCAACGACGTCAGAATCGAGAGCGGGATGGAACAGCAGACAATCAGCGTGCTGCGCCAACTGCCCAAGAAAAGCAGAATCATGATTCCGGTGAGCGCGGCGGCGAGCGCGGCTTCGCGCAGGACGCCGTTAATTGCAGCCCTCACAAACAATGATTGATCGAAGAGCTGGGTAATGTGCAGCGCCTTGGGCAGCCCAGCCATAATCTGCGGGATCTGTTTTTTCACGGCCGAAACAATATCCAGAGTCGATGCTTTCCCGTTCTTGAGCACCGTTAAAAGAGCGGCGCGCGTTCCATTCGTCCGCACGATGTTGGTCTGGACCGCGTAGCCATCGCGCACCTGCGCAACATCCTTAACAAAGACCGTCGCCCCATTCATCGATCGCAAGGGCAACTCGTTCAATCCTTGCACCGTGGTCGGACTGCTGTTCATGCGGATGAAATATTCGCGGTCCGCAATCTTGGCAGTCCCGGCCGGAAGGATGATGCTCTGGTTGCTGATGGCGTTCGAAACATCGGTGGCCGACACGTGGTTGGCATACATCGCGTCGGGGTCGATGTCCACCATGATGGCCCGGTTCTTGCCGCCAAACGGCAGCGGGACGGCCGCGCCCTGAACAGTCGCAAGCTGCGTACGGACGAAGTTCTGTCCGTAGTCGAAGAGCTGCTCTTCACCAAGCGTGTTGCTGTGAATGCTTAGCTGCAGGATGGGCACGCTGGAGGCGTCGTATTTGATGATGTTCGGCGGGAAAATGCCAGGCGGAAGCGGCCGCAGGATGGTTTCAGATAACGCCGTGATCTGCGCAATCGCGAGGTCGATTTGGGCGCTGGGCTGGAAGAACACCTTGATGACCGAAACGCCGTTATAGGACGTCGATTCCATGTGCTCGATGTCGTTGACGGTGGTGGTCATGGCGCGTTCGTCGATGGTCACGACGCGGTCCGCCATCTCCTGCGGCGGCAGGCCGGCGTAACTCCAGATCACGCTGGCCACGGGAATATTGATGTACGGGAAAATATCCTTCGGCGTGCTGACGATGGCGATGCCACCCAGTACGCCCATCAAAACTGCCATGACGACAAAGGTATACGGCCGGCGAAGAGCTAATCTAACGATCCACACACGTCACCCTCAATGCTGTAGATGACGTAAATCCGGGTGAGGTTGTTACGTGGTGTCACCGTTGACGGTCAATGTGACGGGGCGCGGTAGCGATCCCAATGAGCTGCAATCTCTTCCACGACGACGTGCCCTACGCGCCACGCGGATTCGAGCGCCGGCAGATAGGCCGAGTATTGTCCGATCTTCGTCTCGGCGAGGCTCTCCGCAGCCGAGATTCCGGGCCGCTGTTGATCGTAATTGCTCGCCGTCCGCAGCACCAGCACGCGGTCCCGCCGGACCAATCCAGCATGGCTCAGGAATGTGAGCGCCTGCAGCGTGCCGGTATCCTCCATCGCCGTCGTCACGAAATTGCCCTTGCCTCCGGTATAGTATTTGACCCAGTCGTTCGCCTCGCGGCGCTTCCGCATGGCGTCGGTGTCGGGAAGTTGCACGTCCTTCGTCAGGCGGTAGGCCCACTCGACGAGCGCCGGATTGAGTTGGTAGCACTGACCCTCATCGGGCGACCGCGGCAATTCAAACGGCACGGATTTGCGAAGCGGAACATAACCAGTTGTCCAGTTTGGCGGGATTTCACGAGCGTCGATCTCGTGCGCAAGATCGCCGTCCACCACCCATTCGGCCCACGCCGCCGACCCCAGCGATCCATCCGCTGGATCGATACCGGCAATCCCCGCGACAATCCAGTAGGCATCTTTCAGGTCGAAGCGGGGGTCCAGTCCGAGAGCCATAATATTCGCCGCCGCGCGCGCCGTTCCCACGCCGGTGACCATGCCGAGCACGCCGTCCTTATTCATGCGCAGGGCATGATAGCCTTGCGGAAACGGATAAACCTTGTCCAGCTTCTCGCGTTCCACCCAGTATTGAA
>JBEKUT010000302.1:0-12127 GCA_049514735.1 Bryobacteraceae bacterium | reverse complement strand
AAATCGCCTCACAGCGTCATCGGTTCGGTAGCGGGATTACCGCAGGCACACGCACACAGATCCAACCTTACGCCAGACGCGGGCGGGTACACCACAGAATCCACCAGATCAGGAGCGGCTGCAGGGGAAGGCGTCCCCACCTGATTACGGGCGCGATGGACGCGGCTCCCGCTTCGAGCGGATTTGTAGCCATATAGATGTTGGCCGGGAAGATCGCGATTAACAGCGCGGCCAGTCCCCACGCGGCAGCCCTGCGTGTCTTTGCGGCGAGAAGACCCAGCCCACCCAGGATTTCAAGAACTCCGCTGGCCTGCACCATGAAAACATGCCATGGAATGTATGGCGGCATGATTCGTAAATACGGCGCGGGTTTGATGAAATGCAGCGACCCCGCGGCGATAAAGAGAATTGCGGCGATCGCCAAGGAGATCCTCTGCGCCGTGGAAAGTTTCGTCATGCGATCCATCTAAGCGAACTGCAACATATAGAGCTTGCCCCGCTCCAACTTCAACCTCATTGCGCCGCCGGGTTCGATCTTTACTTCCACTTTCTTCCCGGCCTGGCGCACGCTGGCGGCGGTCTGTTTGGCGCGAAGCAGATACTCGCCGTCCCGGCCGGCGCGGATCGAAACAGTCTTCGCCTTTCCGCCCGCCCACTCGATATCGACCGTCAATCCACCTCGTGCACGCAGGCCGGTGACGCTCCCGTCCGCCCATGCCGAGGGCAACGCCGGCAACAAATCGATAGCGCCGTCGTGACTCTGCAGGAGCATCTCCGCCATGGCCGCCGTTCCGCCGAAATTTCCGTCGATCTGAAAAATCCAGGAATCACCGGCGGGATGCGTATCGAACAGATTCGGTCCGGTGCTGTGCTTGAGCAGCATAGCGAGAGACTCCCAGGCCTTGTCGCCATCCGAAAGCCGGGCCCAGAAATTGATGGCCCACGCGCGGCTCCAGCCGGTATAAGCCCCGCCGGCGGCCAGCCGCCGTTCGAGAGATACGCGCGAGGCCTTCCAAAACTCCTGTTTCCGCCGCGGCGTAAACTCACTTCCTGGATATAGAGGATACATGTGCGACATGTGCCGCTGCCCCGGCGTCTGCTCGTCAAAATCCTTCGACCATTCCTGAAGCTGCCCGTGCTTGCCGATCTGGTAGGGGATGAGACGCGTCCGCGTGGACTGCAGTTTATCCGCGAACGCGGCGTCCACATGCAGTATCCGCGCCGCTGCCGCGGAGTTCGAAAACAACTCCGAGATCAGAGCCATATCCATGGTGCAGCCGTCGGAGGTCTCGGCGACACGTCCGTCCGGCGCAATAAAATCGTTCTCCGTCGAGAGCGACGGGCACGTGGTCAGGCGCCCGTCTTTCCGCTCGATCAGCCAATCCAGGTAAAACTCGGCCGACGATTTCATTACTGGATACGCCTTGCGGCGCAAAAACTCCGCGTCGCCCGTGAACTGGTAATGCTCCCACAGGTGCGCGCATAGCCATGGCCCGCTCATTTCCCAATTGGCCCAGGTGGGCTGACCCTGTCCATAATTGCCTACCGGCGCCGATTGCCGCCATAGATCCACGTTGTGGTGCGACACCCAACCTTGGCAGCCGTAATTCACCTGCGCGGTTTTCGCTCCGGTCCGCGATAAATTCGCAACTAACTCGAACAGGGGTTCATGGCATTCCGCGAGGTTGCAAGTCTCCGCCGGCCAGTAGTTCATCTGCACATTGATATTGGCCGTCCAATTTGAACTCCACGGCGGACGGATGTCCTGGTTCCAGATGCCCTGCAGGTTGGCGGGCTGCGTATCCGGCCGGGAGCTGGCGATCAACAGGTAACGCCCGTATTGAAAATAGAGAGCCGCCAGCGACGGGTCGGGCGTTTCCGCAAAGCTCTTCAGCCGTTCGTCGGTGGGCGCCGTACCCGGTCCAGCTTGCGGGAGCTTCAAGCCAACGCGCCGGAACAACTTTTGATGATCGTTGACATGCGCCATTTTCAACGCGGCATATGGTTTTCCGCCCGCCGCCGCCAACGCTTTGCGATTGGCCGCGCCGATTTCCTCGGGTGTACCGGCCGGATCGCGTTCAAAGCCGCGGTAACCGGTGCTGGCGGCGATCGACAGCGTGACCGCCTTCGAACGCGCAATGCGTAATCGCGCGCCGTCCGCTTGTATCTCGCCACCTTCCGTCATCGCCTGCACCGCGGTTTCGAAGCGCATCCCCTTCCCCTCGCGGTCGTCATAAAGGACCGGGTTGCCGGAGTGGACATAGTTCGGTTCGACGTGCGACGGAGCCTTCCCGGCAAGACGCAGGGTCCCATCGGACTGCGCCGTTGTTTGTGAGCGGAGGGGGCTATCGAGCGATACCGTCAGCGTGATGCCGTCCGGATTTGTGGTGGTGAGACGCACGACGATCACCCGATCCGGAGCCGAGACGAACGATTCCCGCACATATTCGGCGGACCCGATGCGATAATTCACAGTAGAGATCGCGGTGTCGAGATCCAGTTCACGCCGGTACTCCTCTACCTGGCCAGCATGCTCGAAATCGAGATGCAGGTTTGACATAACCAGATAGGATTCGTTAAAAGGTCCCTGGAGTTTGTGGCACATCGCGTCGGCAGCAACATAGTCCTCTTTATCGAGCACCAATCGCCGCACCTCTGGCAGATAGTGTTTCGCCTCGGGGTTATTCCACTCGCGCGGTGCGCCCGACCACAGAGTGTCTTCGTTCAACTGGAGGCGTTCCGACAAAACGCCCCCAAACACCATGGCTCCTAAGCGGCCATTACCGATGGGGAGGGCATCCGTCCACTTATCCGCGGGCTGTTTGTACCACAGCACCAGGTCGCGCTCGGCCGGCCGCTGTTGCGCGACGCCTTTGACCGCATAAGGCAACGCGGAAAGGCCCGCCACGAATTCTCGCCTGCTCCACTTTGGCATCTTATTGCGCTCCAGAAGCACAGTAGCGCATCGGCGCGGATCGCACACGCTCGGCGGGCGGTATTTTTCAAGGTCCTTCAGGACGGTGTTATTGTAGATCCCACGGGTTGCCGATCTATGAAATCGACGATGGTGTTTCTCTTTGCAGCGATAGCCGTGGCGGCGGAGATTCCGCCGGCGCAGGTCCAGATTGCGGGCGCGGTTTTAGCGGCGCCGGTCGACCTGCGAGACGGCGCGGCCGTGATGGGTTACAACGCGGACGGCAAGCTGGTGCAGATTCGGGAGGGCAAGAACGAACTGATCTGTCTGGCCACCGATCCTGCGAAACCGGCCTTCAATGTCGCCTGCTATCACAAGGATCTGGAGCCGTTCATGGCGCGCGGCCGCGAACTCCTGGCGGAGACACCGGGCCGAAGCGCAACGAGATCCGCTTCAAAGAAATAGAAGACGGCAAACTCTCCATGCCGCGCGAGCCGCGAACCCTTTACGTGCTGACTGGCACGAGCTTCGACGCCGCCAGCGGAAAAGTGCAGGACCCGTACCTGCGCTGGGTGATTTACGTGCCTTTCGCAACGCCCCAATCGACCGGGCTATCGACGAAAGCGAGTGAGGGCGCGCCGTGGCTGATGAACGCCGGTACGGCGGGCGCGCACATCATGATCAACCCTCCGAAGAAGTAGAGCCGCGCGGTGGAAGTTTATCTGGTCGACGGCACCTACGAATTGTTCCGGCACTATTTTGCGCTGCCGAAGGCCCGCGACGCGGAGGGCCGCGAAGTGGGCGCGGTGCGGGGCGTACTCAAATCGGTGCTGGGTATGATCCGGGGCGGTGCGACGCACATCGCCGTGGCTACGGATCACGTTATCGAGTCGTTCCGCAACGATTTGTGGCCGGGCTATAAAACGGGCGCCGGCGTGGAACGCGATTTACTGGCGCAGTTCCCATTGCTCGAAGAGGTGCTCGCGGCGGCCGGCATTGTGGTTTGGCCGATGGTGGAATTCGAGGCGGACGATGCGCTTGCAGCCGCGGCGCTGACGGCGTCCCGCGATGAGCGCGTCGAGCGCGTCATTATCTGTACTCCCGACAAGGACCTCGCGCAGTGCGTGGTGGGCGCCCGCGTAGTGCAACTGAATCGGCGGACGCGCAGCACGATGGATGAGGCGGGGGTGGTCAAAAAATTTGGCGTTTCACCCGTCTCGATCCCGGACTATCTGGCGCTGGTCGGCGACGCTGCCGACGGCTATCCCGGACTTCCTGGCTGGGGGGCGAAATCTACGGCTGCCGTCCTCGCCAAGTTTGTCCATCTCGAATCCATCCCCGCGGACTCGAGCGCGTGGGGCGTGAACGCCGCCAATGCCGGCGCACTGGCTCACACACTGGCGCAGGATCGCGAGCACGCATTGCTCTTCCGGACCCTCGCCACGCTACGGACGGACATTCCGCTGTTCGATGACGTGGAGCGGGTCCGCTGGAACGGCCCCACCGACAGCTTCGTCGCCATTGCCGCACGGCTCGATGCGGCGGTCGCCGAGAGCGGCCGGCGGCCTGCGCGCATGGGGTGATTCACGTAGTCCACTGGTTTGTCCAACCCTAGCGCTGTTCTAGAGTCTCGTAAGCCGTTGATCGTCTTACCTTTCTATACCAGTAATGACCTCCTGGAAGTACTAAAGATCTGAAAAGATAACGACGATCAGATTCATGGTACGGATCTCCGTCTATGAACCGAAACGCTCTTATATTTTTAGTTTTGTGTTTTTCGGCCACAGTGTCGGCGCAGAACGCGCCCGTCACTAGTATCCGGATCGGTTCGGATACGATCCCGTGGGCCTTGTTTGCGGTCGATGGGCAGAAATTCACAGGCCTCGCGACGTTCACGTGGCCGCAAGGGAGCACGCATACCGTCCAAGTTTTGAGCAATATCGGGGCTTTTCCTCAGAACTGCCCGGCGAATCTGTACTCGGCCGTGCAGCAGTCGCAAGACGCGACCACTGCGATTCTTTTTACTGCCTGGACCGATAACACCGGAGATCTGCAGCCCACTGGCGCCACCGAGCTAACCATTACCGCGAATCCAAGCGTCACGTCGCTCATCGCCAACTTCACTGTGGCGTATCGGGTGATTTTGAACCTTTTTAGCGGCGACAACCCCGGGAATCCGCAATTTTGTCAACCCACTACCACTTCGGCTATACCGCCGCCGCCACCGGATCAGGTCCGGCCCGGTGTTGTTATTATTGACGAAAACGCCTACTGGAATAGCGCCATCCTCTACCTACCCTCGGGGTCCCACACATTGAACGCTTTCCCCTATCCGGGTTTTGCATTTACGGGTTGGGGTTATAACGCGGGGGCGGCGACGCCCTTCCTGACCAGCATAGACCTTGAGGGACCGAGCCAGTTGATACCTTACTTCGTCCCCGCGAAACGGGTTCGCTTCTTGACCAATCCCATGGGACTGCAGGTGCTGGTGGATCACAGCCCGGTGCTAACCGTGCCCAGTTTAAACCTGACCACTGGAACGGTCGATACCTGTCCGCCCACGTACGAGCGCCAACCACTTCCGCCAGTCGGCATTTTGCCGCTGTGTTACGGCGATTTCGATTTCGCTCCCGGCTCGACGCACATTATCAGTGGGCCAACTCCGCAGAGCGATGTGGCCGGCAAGGTTTGGGCGTTCGATTCCTGGAATACGGGAGGTGGCCAGAACACGGTTTACACAACGGACAGCAATGTCGCCAGCATGGGCGTAATGACGGCGAATTTCCTGCCCGGAGCCGCCATTAGCCTTTACACGAACCCGCCGGGGCTCCCGCTCAATGTCGACGGCCGGAGCAACTGGCCCTCCCCGACATTCATTTGGGCGCTCGGCTCGATGCATACCGTGATTGCAAATCCCACAGCCACCGATTCCAAGGGACGCAAATACAATTTCCAGGCGTGGACGAACGGCGGCCCCGAAAAGCAGCAAATCTCGGTGGATCAAGCGGCGGTGGATAAGGGCTTCCGCATGACGGCGAATTACAACATATTGAGCCGCCTGATCATTCAAACATCGCCGCCCGGAATTACGGTTCAGGTAAACGGCGTCCCCTGCGTATCGCCTTGCACCATCGACAAGCCCGGCGGCAGCCAGGTGAAAGTGACCGCGCCAACGTCGGTTTCAATCAATTCCGCGTCGCGTTTCGATTTTATGTCGTGGTCCGACGGCGGTGCATCGAATCACATCTACACGCTGGCCGCAGACACGCAGACTTTGGCCGCTAGCTACCAGGCTATGTATCACCTTGCGGCGTCGAGTACTCCGGCCGGCGGGGCGACGTTGGAGTTCTTCCCCTCTACGCCCGACATGTTCTTCCCGAACGGCCAGCCGGTAACCGTAATCGCGCAAATGAATCCAGGCTACAAGTTCCTGCGTTGGACCGGCGATTTGAACGGGACCTATCCAACCAGCCAGGTAACCATGTCCCAACCGGTCTCGATCATGGCGCAGCTGGGTACCGTGCCTTATATTCCTCCCGCCGGCATCCAGAACGCCGCGGGAGTCACACCCGGCACGGCGGTCGCTCCAGGCTCCCTGATCTCGATTGCCGGCGCCAGTCTGACTGCGAATGCCGTGATAGGGCCCGCAAATCCGTTGACCCAGACTCTGGACGGTATCGTGGTGACTCTGGGAGACAGCTTTTTCCCGTTGGTCTCCGTTTCTCCCTCCCAGATCGTCGCGCAACTACCGGGAAGTCTGACCGACGGAAACTACACGCTGACGGTGTCGGCCACGGGTCAACCCGACGTGACCGGAGCGTTCACCGTCGCCCGCAACGCACCCGGCCTATTCACTTGGAGTACTGATTCCAGACCGATCGCGCTTGCGTATCACCAGAATGGCTCGGCCATCACCCCGGATAGTCCCGCGATACAGGGCGAGACGGTCACCATTTACGGAACCGGTTTCGGGCCTTGCCAGCAAGCTCAGGTTGCAGGTTTCCTATTGCAAGGCGGTCCGCCGAATCCTCTGAGCGATACGCTATCGATCAGCCTGGGAAGTTTTCAGCCCACGCCAACATTCTCAGGAGCGGCGCCGGACAAAATCGGAATGGAGGTGACGAAGTTCCAGATTACACCAGATCTGCCAAGCGCTACGACGCTCTCGTTGACTGTAACGATAAATGGACAGACGAGCAATGCAGTACTGCTTCCGCTGCAATAATGCTCAGGCGTGCTGCATGGAGCCGAGAATCAATGCGACCAGATTCCAGGCCACTAATACCGCGAAAAGAATATTGATGCGGGCGAGCAGCTTGCTACGTCCCATCCGCCAGCAGTAGAGACCCAGCAGTACGGCCATGACCTTCACGATGAGCAGCCCGCCGAGGGGGCTGGAACTCGTCGTGACAAAGTAACGCACCAACGGGTTTCCCTCGCGAACACCGTTGATCAGGAACGCGATGGTTGTCAGGAAGTCCAGCACCTGCAAGTAGGAATACTGCAGCAGTAATTGGTTCATTCGCCCGCGCTCCTCGTTGGCTTCGCCGCTAGCCAGAATAACGGTGGTGTTCGTAGAGTCGGCCATGACCTTCTCAACTTACTAGATCCCCCCTAGTCTAGCAACGTTACTAGTGTTCCAAGTACTAAGGTAAAAGTAACGTACGAGCCTCTATAGCTCAAACGTCTGCCCCCGGCTTGGCGCTTCAACCTCCACCTTGAAGCGGTCCACGATCGCTTCTTTGAGCGCGGCCTGCTGATCCGGTTCACCGTGCACCAGAAATATTTTTCGCAAATCTGACGCGATCGGGCCGATCCACTCGAGCAATTCACGTTGGTCCGCGTGGCCACTCAACTCATCCAGCTTCTCGACCGAGGCACGCAAACGCATCAGTTCACCGAAAACCGGGACCAACTTTCGCTTCTCTTCGATCTTGCGGCCGAGCGTGTTCTGGGCGCAATATCCGGTGAGCAGAACGGTATTTCGCGAGTCTTCGATTCCATTCTTCAAATGGTGCAGGATGCGGCCGGCTTCACACATCCCCGATGACGCGATCACGATGTAAGGCCCTCTCAGGTCGTTGAGCGCCTTCGATTCTGCGACGCTACGGAGATATTTCAGGCGCTTGAACCCGAACGGCTCGCCGCCGTTTGCGAGATACCGCCGAGCCTCCTCGTCGAACAGCTCCTCATGCCGCCGGAACACTTCGGTGATATCGAGAGCCAACGGGCTATCGACGTAAATCGGGAACGCCGGGATCTTCTGCGCGTCGATCAGTTCGTGAATGATCAGGATGAGTTGCTGCGTCCGGCCGACGGCAAACGCCGGGACTATCAGGTGGCCGCCGCGTTCGTAGGTGCGGTTAACCACCTCCGCGAGCCGGTTCGCAACGGAGCGAATCGGTTGATGCAGGCGATCTCCATAAGTGCTTTCGAGAATCAGATAATCGGCGGCGGGAGCAGATTCCGGGTCGCGAATGATGGGCAGGCCGGGCCGCCCGAGATCCCCCGAGTACAGAATGCGGACCGCTCTGCCGGACTCTTCGGCATTGACGCGGATGAAGGTCGAGCCGAGCATGTGACCGGCTTCGTAGGCTTCATACTTTACGCCGGGGCCAACCGACGTCGGTTCATGAATTGAAACTTTATGGAAAAGCGGGTAGGTCATCTCGACGTCTTCCATGGAATAGACGGGCATGATTTCACCGTCGTCATCATTGGCTCCGATGGCCTTCCTGCGGGAACGGCGCTTATTCAGAAACGCCGCGTCGCGCTCCTGGATTTGCGCCGAATCGGCGAGCATGGCGTGACACAGGTCCACCGTTGCGGGTGTCGTATAGATGGGACCGCGAAATCCATCCTTGACGAGCAGCGGAAGGTTCCCACTGTGATCGATATGAGCGTGCGAGAGCATCACCGCGGAGACCTCTTCCGCCTGAAACGGAATCTTGCGGTTACGTTCTTCCGCCTCATGGCGGCGTCCCTGGAACTGTCCGCAATCGAGCAGGTATTTAGCGCCAGCGATCTCAAACAGGTGCATCGACCCGGTGACTTCCTCCGCCGCGCCCCAAAAAGTGATATTCATGTAAACCAAATCATAACGCCGCGCGAGTGTGCCAACATGAAAATTCGATGCCAGCGAAATTCCGGCAAGCCATCTGCAATGAAGTTTACGAAAAACGTCCGTTGCAGGACGTGTGTAAGAGCATTCGCGAGATCGGATACGACGGGATTGAAATTGCGCCGTTCACTCTGGCTGAGGAGCCGCTGCAGATCACTGCTTCGCAGCGGCGTGAGTATCGGGATACGATTCAATCCGAAGGGCTCGGCTGCGTCGGATTGCACTGGTTGATGGTCTCGCCGAAAGGTCTGCACGTGACCACGCCGGACCGCGATTTGCGCGCCAGAAGCTGGAAGCACATCGACCATTTGATCGACCTCTGCGCCGATCTCGGCGACGGCGGCATCATGGTTTTCGGATCGCCGATGCAGCGTGGCGCCACGGGCGGTATCAGCCGCATTGACGCTATGAACAACTACTCGGAAGGCCTCGCCGGAGTAGCGCCGCATGCGTTGGATCGCGGAGTCACGATTTTGGTGGAAGCGCTGCCCAAGGCGCAATGCGATGTGATCAATTCGCTCGAAGAGGCGGTGAGTATTGTCAATGCCATCGGCAGTCCCGCGGTACGCACGATGTTCGATTCGCACAACGCCGTCGATGAAGTGGAACCGCACGCCGTGCTTGTCGATCGCTATTTCGATCTGATCCGCCACATCCACGTTAATGAAATGGATGGCCGCCATCCGGGAACCGGCGATTACGATTTCAAACCCGTGTTCGAGGTCTTGCGGCGGCGCGGTTATCACGGCTGGATATCGCTCGAAGCCTTCGACTTCAAGCCCGGGGCCGAGAAAATCGCGTCGGAGTCGTTGCGCTATATCAAAGGGGAGCTCGAAAAAATCGACGCATGAAAAAATATGTGGTGACGGGCGGAGCCGGATTCATCGGGTCGGCATTGGTTCGAGGATTGATCGCGCGCGAAAATGGCGAAGTACACGTGATCGACAACCTGTTATCGGGGAGCAAGCAGAACCTGAAAGAGGTCTGGTCGAAGATGACGCTGCACGTCGCGGATATCCGCAATTACGACGAGATCTTTCCCGTGATCCGCGGCGCGGACGCCGTCTTTCATCTGGCTGCGATTCCATCGGTGCCGCGTTCCATCCGTGAACCGGTTCCGTCGCACGAGGTGAATATCGACGGGACGTTCAATGTCTTGCGAGCGGCCGTGGACGGGTCGGCGGGGCGCGTCGTGTATGCGGCTTCGTCTTCGGCGTATGGCGACACGGAAGTGCTGCCGAAGGTCGAAACGATGATGCCGCGTCCGAAGTCGCCTTATGCCGCGCAGAAGTTGATGGGCGAACAGTACGCCAGCGTGTTCAGCTCGTGCTTCGGCCTGGATGCGGTTTCGCTGCGATTTTTCAATGTATATGGTGAGCGGCAGGATCCATCAAGCCCCTACTCCGGCATCATTTCACTGTTCATGACAGCGTTGCTGGAGCGGAAACCGCCGACAATTTTC
Source organism: Bryobacteraceae bacterium (assembly GCA_049514735.1). Classification (GTDB taxonomy): domain Bacteria; phylum Acidobacteriota; class Terriglobia; order Bryobacterales; family Bryobacteraceae; genus JAICMB01. Next base: position 1,630 of record JBEKUT010000302.1, on the reverse strand, counting down.
GGCGACGGCGAGCAATCGCGGGATTTCACGTACGTCGAGGACGTGGTGTCGCTGATGCTGAAAGCCGCTGAAGCGCATGGCGTTTCAGGAAACGTCTATAACGCCGGGAACGGGAATCGGTACACGTTGAATGAGGTGTGGAGCACGCTGCAGCAGATTGAGGGCGTCGAAATTCCGGCGAATTATGGACTACCACGCGAAGGCGACGTCCGCGACTCGCAAGCTGACACGACGGCTGCGCGGCGAGATTTGGGGCACGATCCGCAGTACACGCTCGATCAGGGACTGCGGCGGACGCTGGCATGGTATCGAGCGTCGCGGTAGTTATGGCTTCCAAATGGAAACCGATCGAAGATCTGCCGGTTGATTGGAGCGGTCTGACGGACGGCGAACTTGGGCCGCTGCTGCAATTCTGGAACGAGCAGCGTGGCGATCTGGAGCAGACCGGCGCGTTGAAGATATTCCGGGAGCGTCTCGCACGGGAGTGGGCGATTGAGACCGGGCAAATTGAGGGCGTGTACGATCTTGATCGCGGTGTTACTCAGACATTGATTGAAAAAGGAATCAAAGCGGATTTAATTCAGCGGAAGGCGGGTCAGTGGTCGCCGGAGCGGATTGCGGCGATTTGCGGCGATCATTCAGGATCATGCGGACGTGCTTGAAGGGCTATTTCAGTTTGTTAAAGGCGAACGTCCGCTCTCGAAAGGATACATACACGAACTACACTCGGCGCTCATGCGTAATGAAGACACGGCGGAAGCGCGAGATCAGTTCGGTAGAATATTCGAGACCCCGCTGCTGAAGGGACGTTATAAACAACAGCCGAACAATCCAACACGGCCAGACGGCAGCGTGTATGAATACTGTCCTCCTGAGCACGTAGATTTAGAGATGGAACGGCTTGTTTCAATGCACGCCGAGCATGAAGCGGGTGGTGTGCCGGTCGAAGTTGAAGCCGCGTGGCTCCATCATCGATTTGCACAGATTCATCCGTATCAGGATGGAAATGGCCGCGTGGCGCGAGCACTCGCAAGCGTGATGTTTATTAAACCTGGTTGGTTTCCTGTCGTCGTGACTCGCGACGATCTGGAGGGCTATCTCGAAGCGCTGGAGGGTGCTGACCAAGGAGACTTGCGATCATTGGTGGCGTTCGTTGTCGATGTGCAGACGAGAACTTGCTTTCAAGCTGCGCGAGTTGTAGCCGACGTCGAGCCCGCCCGATCCGTGATGAGGCGATCGCTTCAGCAGGAGTGTGTTGGCAGGACCCGCGAGAACCCTCGGTCCGAGCATATGGGTTCCTTGCCAATCTGAGTACTCAGAGTTGCAACGAATTCATCCGCCCGCTCGGAAGCGGCGTCCATCAGCCGGCCTTGCAGTGTCTTTCGAAAGCAAGAGACCGGACCTGCGCGTTCGTGCTTCGGGAAGAGGCCGTTCGACCATCAGAGAAAGGATGCCCTGCGCATTCATTGGAATTCTTGTAGAGCTTACCCGAGGGAGCAAAGGACGATGCCTCCGAAGAGGCATTTAACCGAGTCAAATACGTCGAACAAGCGGAACGCCGCTTCCGTCCGTGGCTTGAAAAGTCGCTCGCCAATGCCATTAATCTGTGGCGCCAGAGTCTTTAACTAAC
>JBEKUT010000301.1:0-8829 GCA_049514735.1 Bryobacteraceae bacterium | reverse complement strand
GGTTGCCTTCGCTTCGGCGGGGCGCAGGGCTGCGGCATTCAGATGGTGCCACATTATAGTGCTTACTCGACTGTGAGCAATGACGATACTCACATCTATACGGCCGTTGTCACCGACGGCTCAGCCACATGCAATCCGACTCCCTCATGCCCTTGTAATACCGCAACGCACACACGCCAAAGGCCTACAATCTTCTGGGATCCACGGGAGGCTGGGGCACCGGCAATCCCGAGTGCGTGACTTGTTACCTTTCGTATCAAAACAATCAGAGCGTCACGACTAGTCCTGACATTAATTTTGCGTTCAACGGAATTGGTGAAGTCAACTGCTCTTTGGCGGGAATTTTCTTCTCGCAGTCCTTTGTATCGGAGTTACTATCGATACACCAAGCATACTGGGGGCCACCGGTGACCTCGCAGGGAGACACATGCTTCTGGGGGTCCTTGGCCTGCAATGCTGGTACTACAGCGTTATGTACCTCCGGGACTGGGATTACGTTTGTTCCTAGCTGCCCACGATACGTGAAGGCAAGTTGGCTTGTGATTAACGGAACGACTTGCGTTCCGCCTGCTTTCATTCAGGCAGAGACCGTGCCCGGGAATTGCAACTAGAAGCGAGGTCCATCGAAACGCGAAAACCGTCTTGAGCAGGCCCGGCGTTAGGGCGTGTTCTGCTACGAATATCTGTTCTAAGCAGATCGAAGAGCCAATCTGCCGGGCCTCGGGCATGCCGTCGTGCTTGTTCCGGAAATCAATGGACTGTTGACGCTTGGTCTGGATTGCGTTGGGTCAGCCGCCCGGCGTTTAGTTCACACCACACTCTCGTGCCTCCCGCGCTGTCATCCCCCCGTCAGGCGGGCTGAGTCCCCTATTAAACCGCACCGGCTGGAGTGAAAGCCCAAACCTTTGGGGCAAGAGCGCTTCCGGATCCTTGTTGCGAAAAGCTGCTGTGTCCCGTAGTAAGAAGCTCGCAGCTTTAGTTTACACCTCATGTCGATCAAATGAGGCCGACGTTCGCTCGAAATCCGATCTCAGCGACGGGGTACCGACCGTCTGCCCCTATCACAGGACGCCGCATTTCCATTCACCTCAGGCCGGGAGGCCTCACGTCCAAACTGGGCGATATCGGGCCTATATTGGTCCATGCGCCTTGGTGTTTGATGTTGATGAAACGGTGCTAAAATCGATATCGTAACTGGGAGGTCGTCTAATGGTAAGACTGCAGACTCTGGATCTGCGTATCGGGGTTCGAGTCCCTGCCTCCCAGCCATCTGACTTTTAGCCCTTCCCGCGCGTCAAACTAGTCATGCTCAAATTCTTGCGCATTGCGCCCGCTCTTCTTTTCGCCTCGGGGATTGTCATAGCCCAGGATGCCGCCAATCTATTCGAGAAGGCGCCTCCCGATGTCGATCAGGCGCTGCGCGCGCGAGTTACGAAGTTCTACCAGGCGTTCGTCGACGGGAAGTTCCGTCTCGCCGATGCCCTGGTGGCTGAAGACGCCAAGGACGTCTTCTTCGCGGCCGAAAAGAAGCGCTATAAAGCATGCGCAATCGGAAATATCGCCTATTCGGATAATTTCACTAAGGCGAAGGCCGTAGTTTCCTGTGACACGGATTATTTCATGATGGGCCGCCAGCTCGCCATAAAACTGCCCATCTCGAGCCAATGGAAACTGGTGGATGGAGAGTGGTTCTGGTACGTCACGCCGCCTTCCGAACAGCAGACCTACGACACGCCGTTTGGTCCCATGAAACGTCCGCCGGAGCAAGGATCAGGCGATCCCGCGGCAGCCTCCCTGCCGGTCCGTGATCCCGCCGCCGTAATCGCCCAGGTCACCAATGGAATTCGCGTGGATCATACGTCACTCGACTTCAATAGTTCAAAATCCTCGCGGCAGGAGGTGGTAGTTAAGAATGGGCTGCCGGGAGACATAACTCTGATTGCGAGCACCGGCATAGCAGGACTCAGCGTGCAACCGGGCAAGTCTATGATTCACGCGCGCGGGGATCTCAAACTTGTGATTGCGTTTAAGGCTGACGATCCATCCATAACTTGCCCGGAATGCCTGACGCATCCCCAGGACCGGCTCGCCGGCGACGTGACCTTACGGGTTGAGCCAACTGGACAGGAAATCCCGATTCATATCAAGTTCGTTGTACCCCAAACCTCCCATGCACTGAAACAGTAGAGGGTTTGGAGGGCATCGTGCATTAGCCAGTGCGGAGGCTGATGCCATTTTGATCACTACACTGCTCACGAACCGGTCTGAACTCTCCCCCATCGGGACCGAAGGGAGATCGCGGGGCACGGCACAGATGGCCGCTAACTCGTTCCAGGATAACCTCAGTGAGGCACTGGTGGGGCGAGAGAGTGGCAGCCGGCGCACCGGCGAAGCGGCATCGCCACAAGTGTTGACGGAAACCCTCAACCGGCAAGGAATTGGCACTGCCCGGCGGGATTTCGACGCATCCATTCCCGCGACGCTGAGCGAGGGAACCAGGGTCGCCTCAACGGCCACCACTTTGATACCTGGCAGGAACTTGAATCCGGAGATCCCCACGAACACGACGGCGAACACGTCCCCGAACACATCCTCAGGCAAGTCCGCGAGCACTTCTACAAGCACATCGGGGAGCGTCCAGGTCAGCGCTGCGCCCATACCAATAACTCCCGCCGATGTCGTCTCCAATCTTCTACAGCAGAACGCTCCGCCTCCGCCCTACGCTAGTTCCTCACAACCGAGCACCAATCCAAGCGTTTATAGCAGCATGAGCTATATCGAGCAAAGCAATTTGAATTTTGTCCAGCAGCAAGTGAACGAGACAAACCAGAACCGCTTCGCCGATTACACTACTGGAGTTAACAACTGGGCGGCCGGAGGCATGCAGGGAAGTCCGCCCACTCCCCCGAATTATGAAACGGTGGACCCGAACGGCTTCACGCAGTGGTGGAATCAATACACCGCGAACATGGGGCTCGAAAGCGCGCCGCCCATCTCGACGTTCGTCAGCAATACCGCCGGGTAGAGCAGACGATCGGTTTTTGTCGTCTGCTTCTCGGTCTTGAAAAGGTCAGACCACAAAAACCGATGGTTTGACCCACGTTTTACTGAACCGGGAGCACAGAGCCCTGCGCAAAGTAGGGATTGCCCGCTTTATCGTACGCGATCGCCTGCACTGGAACGATGCCTGCCGCCGTACTAGACGGTATCGTCATCGTAAGAAGGTAAACGCCCACCACCCCTGGCGCGGCTTGAGCCGAGACGACCGGCACGCCCGCATTGTTCACACCCGCCACAACCGGCGCGAGGACGGTCTCGCCAGCAACGCCAGCCTGATTGGTTCCCGTGGCCGGATTCGTTTGCCCGAGACCGTTCAAGTAGAGCGTGACATTCTCACCCGGTTTGGCCGGATTCGATGGATTCACGTAACTGCCGTCGGCATGGGTCGCGACCGCCTGCTTCGCCCCGAACGCCGTTGTTTCAAAGATCCCGGGCGCGTAGGGCCGGATCGCAACATTGGAAATCGTCGCCGAGCCGCCTCCGGTTCCCGTGATATTGACGGTCGCGGTGCTGGACCCGGTTAGCTCGAAGGGCGCCTGCACCACCACCTGCTGAACGCCGTTCGCGTTCGAGATTGAAAAGATCGGCGCGGCAATCCCGTTGAACGTGACCGTGACTCCCTGGAAGTTGGTCGGCAAAGCGCCAGACGGGGCCATCACTCCCTGAATGCCGGGGGTCAGGCCGTTGCCTTGAATCGCGACAATCGCTCCCGGCGAAATATTCATCGTGAAACTGGCGCCATTCAGGAATACGATGCCGGATGGCACAGTGGCCGCGCCCGCCGTTAAAACAGCGCTGGCTGCGTATGAGCCGGCTTGAGCCGTGACCGTGATCGTCCCCGCGATGCTTCCGGCGGTCACCGTGGTGGAGGCGAGGCCGTTGGCATCGGTAGCGGCAGTAGCGTTGCCCAGAGTGGCTCCATCGGTCGCGGTAAACGTGACGGAAGCGCCTTGAATGCCCTGGCCGCTCGCATTCAAAACCTTCACAACCACGGGCGCGGCAAATTGCGTATCGAGCGGGGCAGCCTGCCCTCCTCCCGACACGAGCTGAACGCCGGCGATCGGGACCGTGATGGTCAGGTTAAATGTTAGCGGAGACAGGCTTCCCGCTTCTGCTTCGATCTGGACATTGCCGGTGGAGCTGCCGAGAGTCACCGTTGTGCTGGCATAGCCGGTCGAATTGGTCATGCTGGCCGCGGGGCTGGCGGTAGCCGCCGAGGAGGGCGTGACCACCCACGTCACCGGCACGTTGGGCGAGGGGTTGCCTCCGGCGTCCACCACCAGAACAACCAGCGGCTGCGTAAGCTGCTGGCCTGGCGACCCCGACTGTTTGTCGCCGCTAACGATGGATACGCTGGTCGGCGAAGGCGCCACCACTGTCAGAGTGTACGGCCCGTACCTGCGCGCGTAACCGATATTCACGTAGAAGTGATAAAGTCCGGGCGCCTCCGTGGCGGGCACGATGAGATCGCACGAAATATTCCCCTTCACATTGCTGAGAGCGTAGGGCGCAAACGGACCCGAGCAATAGGCCGGCGCTGGCTTCGTGGGATCGTCCGAATTGCTAATACTGATGCCGACGTATTGCAGTGCGCTGGAACCATAAGCGGCAGTACCCGCGACCGCGTTCGTCAGGGTCTGGCCCGCCTGCAGCGGAGCCAAATTGTTAGGTTGATTCGTCAAGCTCAGGCTGGTGGGATCGTAGCCGATCACTCCGGAGGTGGCGCTGCCATAGGCGGTGGCCGTGACATAGAAGGTCTGCGAGCCGCTGGGAGCGGAAGCGGTAATCACGTTCGTCTCGAACCCCGGATAGAAGGCCACGTTTGCGTCGCCGAAATTGATCTGCGCCACACCTGGCGTGCAAGGCGTGGAGGAACCGCTGGAGCAGGTCGTCGTCGAGACCGTTAGGCTGCCGGAAGCTTTGGCGGTGTGGCCGAAGCCGTCGCTGATCGCCCCGCCTCCGTTTTGAAGCGTAAAGACAACAGCTTGTCCCTGGAGCGGATTGCCATTCTGATCCTTGAGTTGGACCATCAGCGTTGCGTTGGCGCCCTCACCTATAACCTGGCCTTGACCCGCTAAAATGGCAAGACCTCCCGTGCCGGGTCCACCTCCACTTCCGCCGCCACCCACGTTTACAGTGAAAGATGCTGTGAGTGGGCCGGCGGCGACGTTCACCGTAACCATCCCCGGCTTCGCGCCGGTAACGGTGGTGGACGCATTCCCCGCGCTATCGGTGAGCGAACTGGCGTTGGAAAAAGTCACTCCACTCGACGTAGTGCTTAAGTTCACCAGCACGCCAGCCAGTGGACGGCCCTGCGCATCTACAACTTTTACAACCAGCGGGTCCGAGGCGGCATTGGGTGGGACGGATTGGTTATCGCCGTAGGTCAAAACGCTGGCGGGCGCAGCGCCTGTCGCTCCCGTGGCGGCGAACAGGATCGCTCCCGCCGTTCCGGAGAGATTCTGCTGTCCGGTGATCTGGCCGGCATTCAGGTCGACGCGGTACACCGTGCTGTTTGAAGTGAAAAACAGGAATTGCGTATTCGGGTTCGTCGCGGTCGGAATGGAGTTGGATGCCGCCACGGCGGAGACGCTACCGGGACTGGAGAACGAGAACGGCACGGCACTGGGCGGATTTAATGTAATGTCGAAAAGGCTCTGCGATGCGCTCGAATAGGCTATTACGCGATTGTCGTTCACGGGAACGATCTGATCGAGCGTGACGTTGCTCGTAACCGACGTTTGTGGAATGGTTGCAGTAAGAATGCCGCTCGCGAGACTGAGGACGAAGCCTTCCGTTCCATCTACCGGCGTCTGATTGGCCGCCACTCCGGTTTTTCCGTCAGCGGTGAAATAGAGCCGGCCAGGCTTTCCCGTGACCGCGGTCGTGTAGCGCACGGCGAAGGTGTTCGGATCGACCTCCAGGACTGCATTCAGCGTGGAGACATAGATCAAGCCGGAAGGACTGACGGAAAGTCCACTCCCCGTAGTGCCCGGCAAATTGTATGTATGAACCAGAGTCCCGGTTGAGAGATCGACAACGGATAGCTGCAGGCCCGCGGAAGAGCTGACGAGAGCGAACGCGCGGGCCGAATCGATGCTGAGGGCAAGGTCGATCACGGTCCCGCCGAGGAACAGGTCGGTGTTGACGATCGAATTATTGCTCGTAGCGATGACGGTTAGCAAACCGCCGCCCGACTCCACCAGCAGTCGCTTACCGTCGGCGGTGATGGCGGCATAAATGGCTCCAGTCAGATTGGCAATGGTGCTGAGGTTCGCGAAGGAGCTGTCGGTCGCTTGGACGGTATTCTCATTCGTATTGGACACCAGGTAGAACGTGTTACCCGGCCCCGCGAAAGCCCACGTGGTGTTGGCGGCAGCGGCGGTGATCACGGCGGCCTGGGTGAACGGGTCGGCGGTAAACACCGTCGGATTCGTCGAGCCGGATAAGGTTGGCAGAACGAAGACATCCTGGGCCGAAAGAGAGCTGAAAAACAGCGCCACGGGCGCGAGCGCAAGACCACGAACAAGACTACGGCGTCTCATCGAAAACCTCACTGAACGATTTGCGGGCGCGGGGGAACTTAAGTTATAGCACGCGGGAGGGAAAAGAAGGGACTATAAACGAAAATTGGGGAGGCCGAAGCCTCCCCAATTTATTACAACTTATGCTACGAGCCGATTAGAACGACTTGGTTTCCGACGGATTCGGAGTACGGATCAAGCCGCCATTGTCGAGCTGCAGCGCCAAGTAGCCTTCCGCCAGCTTCTGTGCGCCGAGGTCGCTGATGAAGGCGAACCCGTGGCACCACTGGAAGTTAGATACGGCGATGATGTAGCCGGTGAAGCCGGGGTTAGCCGACCAGCCAGCGCCGAAGTTGCCAGCGCCACCAAACAGGGTGTAGGTTGCAACCTGTCCAGCGGGTAGCGGGGAACTGGTGGTCATAGAAGCAAGGCTTGTCGGCACAGCCGCACCTCCTGCCTCTTGGCCATAGAAGTACAACGTGATTGTGCCGGTCTGCGGCACCACTCCGTTGTAGGTATCGAGCGATGTGTTAGCGATTGCGATACCAGTGTCAAACCCAGGCGCCTGAGTGACGAACGGGAAGAGCAACTGGCACTGGCAAATGCTGACCTTGAACAGGTTGGTGGTGGTGCCGTCGTCGCAGAAGCGCGGAATTGGCGCACTGGGGTCGGCCGTACCAACGGTGCTCAAAGGAGCAAACGAGGTATGTGAGGTAAACGTGCCCGGAGGCGGCGTGTTGGTGCCGGTGTTGGAAGCGTAACCGATGCCGATCGGAATCGTCGCGCTTTCAATTGCCGACGGATCGGCGTTTACTACTTCGTAAAGTGCCGTCCCAGTGCCGCCGGTGGTGGTGATCTCGGAAGCCGCGTAGCCAGGATTGAGGGTCGGGAACGGATTACTGCCACCAAAGGTGCCCGAATTAAAATAGGCGCCGCCAAATGCGGTACTAGCGGTAGCGCCGACCAGTTGGAGGAATCCTCCCGTATAACCACCTAACCCCGTCGATGCCGGGTTCGGCGTGCCGTTCTGAAGCGCAACATAAAGCGGTAAGAAGAGCCGCTCGCCGCTACCGACGTTGTTGAAGACGATCTGGATTCTGGTTCCCGCGCTGGCCAATCCAAAGGCTGTGCTTGCGCCGCTCGGAGCCCCTCCAACAGTCGTGGTGTCTGGCATGAAGCCCGACTCACTGTAATACGCTACACCGGGAACGTTCTGCGCGACCGGACTCGCCACGCTTGACCCCGAAAGCGGTGGGATTGCCGCAAGGCCCGTCCAAACTCCGCGTTTGAATGCATCCGCGAAGCCTTCCTTAACGGTGACTGACGCTTCCGCCAAGCCTGTTCCGTTACTGAAGAATCCAGTATTGACGTCGTTGCACTGCGCGTCGCCGCCAGCGGTGCCGCCGACAATCAGACCCTGCTGAATGTAGGCAACAGCTACTTGCGGGTTGGTGATCGCGATATTCTGCGACGGGTTGATCGCGATGAAGCCCACGATCTGCGTCGGGATCAACGTCGAGGACAAGCCGAGTTGGCAAGCATTGGCGCGGACGTTGGTAATACGCAGGAAGCGCGTTGCGCCATTCGATCCAGGCGGATCGATCGGTACGCCAAGCCAGGTAACCTGATTGGCGGCCGATTGCTGCGCGACGTACACGGTGGAGGCACCTTCGTCGGCAACGTAGGGATCGGTTGCGGTCTCATAACCGCCGCCGCCGGTACCCGTCAGGTAGTTGCAAGCCGCTGAACTCGAAGGCGTCCCATTCGAGAAACAGATCTTTTGTGTCGGCTGATTGGCGGGCGTGGACCCAAGTCCAGTCCCGGTAGTGATATGCGGTGCGGCCGGGTAAGGCTCATCGATCAACAACAGTGCATCGATGAATCCACCACCAAGCAATTTGCTGGTGATGTTGGTGTTGAGCGTCAGCGTTACGTTCGTAACCGGGACAATTGTTCCCGCAGCGGTCGGAATACCGCCGGTGCAAGCCAACAGGATGTCGCCGACGAGTTCAGTGATTCCTTCAGAACGAACGATAACAGGGGTCGCGTTCTGGACGGCGCATGACACGCCGCTATTCAGCTGCGCATTTGCCATGCTTCCGCCCAACAGTAGGGCGACTACAGCAAACGCAAATAGCCATTTGCGAAAATCTGCCATTTCCTTCTCCTTGTGAAAATGTGAATGTGAATTGATGGAAGTTCTCTTTTCCAACCTGAGCCTTTAACTTGGTGTAATCCCATGGAG
>JBEKUT010000300.1:0-13704 GCA_049514735.1 Bryobacteraceae bacterium | reverse complement strand
AGGGGTTAGATCCGGATCGTCCAGGCGGATTGAAAGTACTGGCTGTCGTGACTGGCGAATAACCGCCGTATCCGCCATACCCACCGTATCCGTAGCCATAGTACGGATAAAATCCCGGCGCGTACATAAACGCCGAATAAGGACTCCAGAAAGGATCGCCGAACGGGCTGTAAAGGATTCCGCTCATCGGAACAAATGTGAACATTCCGAAGTACGGATTAAAGGCCCATCCGTTGTAAAGCGAATTGCCGTAACCATTACCGCCATAGCCGTAACCGCCGTAATTCGATCCATAATTGGACCCATAATTCGACGAGTCCGCCGAGCGGGCTGCCGCGACGTTCGCCATCGAGATGTACCCGGACCGCCGCGCGGCCCATCGCATCAATTCATCGCCGGCTTTCGTATCGAATTTGGAAGCGATCAGGGCCCCGCCGTTCAACGCGACTTCCTGGCCCTTCTTCGCGGTAAGCTGGCCCGATCCGTTCTGCACGATTGCCTCGCCATCGTACACGCGCAGCCGCCCCGGAACCGCATCGAACCGGTAGAGGCCCGCCTTGGCCACCGCGACGTTCGCATCCTTATATAGCATCGTGACCTGATTGTCCTTCAGTAATTCGTCGCATTCGACCAGCGCTTCGCCTTGAAGCACCTCCACGCGAGTGTCGGAGAGGCGATTCGACACCATGCGCACGGAGCTGTTTTCGCCGACTCGAAGGAAGACGCCGGGCGTGAGGAGCATCTCCACGCGCCCTTCTTCGGTCTTGAGCACTTGGTTATCCTTGAGTTCCGTGAACTCACCCGTCTTTGGCTCGTAAGCCTTGTCGTTCACGAGGACAGTGCCCTCGGCGTAGTGAATTACGCCCGAATGGGCCGAAATAACCGACTGCGCGAAGCAACCCACCGATGCTATCGCGCTGATTGCCAGACCCGAAACCAGGGTTCGCATGTTGCTACCTCTCACTGTATGTTCCACCGTACGTAGACGCATGTCAAGCGGGCATTGTTGCCCGCTCTTCACACTGTGTTCTTTAAAACACGGGCCGCCGAGCGTTGTTGGCGCGCAAGCGTTGCTGGTTGCTGGTTCACGAACTACGAACTACGAACCACGAACTACGCAGTACGAACTACGCAGTACGAACTACGCAGTACGAACTACGCAGTACGAACTACGAACCACGAACGCTATCGGCGAAGCGTTGTTGGTTCCCAAGCGTAGTTGGTTGTTGGTTCGCGAACTCCGAACTACGCAGTACGAACTACGCAGTACGAACTACGCAGTACGAACTACGCAGTACGAACCACGAACCACGAACGCTATCCCTGTACCCGAGAACCGTTTTCAAAGCATCGATAATGGAAGTTGCGGTGCCTGCAACTTTGGGCACGCGACTGCAACAAGCTATCAATCCTTAAGGTGGGAGTAGAATCGATTTATCAATGAAGAGCAATTGTGTCTGTTTGGGCGGCTTGGTGTGTCTGCTGTTTTCCGTTGCGGGGCAGGCCCAGGCGCCACCTGTCTATACCATCTCGACAGTCGCCGGCGATGGGACGGCCGGCTTTACCGGAGATGGAAGCACCGCCACCAGCGCGGAGCTGTATTCGCCCTTCTCGACCGCAATCGACAAGTCCGGGAACCTCTACATTGCCGATCAGGCCAATAATCGCGTCCGCATGGTGACGCCCGGCGGGACCATCTCGACCGTAGCAGGCAACGGCACGGCCGGATTCATGGGCGACGGCGCCGCCGCGACCAGCGCGGAACTAAACAGCCCCGAGGGCGTGGCAGTGGATTCGTCGGGCAATCTATACATCTCGGATACGAAGAACAACGTCGTCCGCAAGGTTTCGGGCGGCAACATCACGACTTTCGCGGGCTCGCATGGACTTGGTCCGGGTTATACCGGAGACGGAGGCGTGGCCAACGGCGCGCAACTCGATCTGCCATCTGGAATAGCGTTCGATAGCAATGGGAATCTGTACATCGCGGACAGCGCCAACAATGCCATCCGTATGGTCTCCGGAGCCAACATCAGCACTGTCGCGGGGAACGGCACACCCAGTTATCAGGGCGATGGCGGCCCCGCTACTTCTGCGACCGTGAACAATCCGGAAGGCGTGGCGCTGGATTCGGCCAACAATTTGTACATCGCCGACACCTCGAACAGCGCCATCCGCAAGGTCACTGTGAGTACCGGAATCATCACCACCGTGGCCGGTACCATCACCAGCGGCTTCAGTGGCGACGATGGTCCGGCCATCGGCGCCGAGTTGGACGATCCTGACGGCGTGGCCGTGGATGCGGCCGGAAATATCTACATCGCGGACCGCTTTAATAGCCGCATCAGAATGGTCCTGACGAGCGGCATCATCGTGACGGTGGCCGGCAGGACCGGTCAGCCTGCCTTAGTGGGCGACGGCGGCCCCGCGACCAGTGCGTTGCTGTTCTTTCCAACCGGCGTGGTTTTGGATGGATCGGGAAACGTCTACGTCACCGATAATCAAAACGACGCCATTCGGAAGTTGACGCCGGTTCCATCCGCGCCCTCCATCCAGCCCGGCGGAATAATCACCGCGACGGATTTTGGAGGCGCGCCGGCCACCGCTCCCGGCTCCTGGCTCGAGATTTATGGCGCCAATCTTGCCAGCGACACACGCAGTTGGACGAAAGCCGATTTTCACGGCAACAGTGCACCCACTTCCCTCGATGGAACCTACGTAACCATCGACGGTACGGCGGCGTTTGTGGCATACATCAGCCCAACCCAGGTGAATGTCCAGGTGCCATCGGCCATTACCAAGAGCCCCGCCGTAGTGACGGTGACCACTGGAGTGGCAACCAGCGCGCCCTATTACATCCCCTTGAATCTGACGGAGCCGGGGCTGCTCGCGCCGCCGTCGTTCAAGGTCGCCGGAAAACAATATGTCGTGGCTCTGTTTCCGGACGGGACCACTTACGTCGCTCCTACTGGAGCCATTCCGGGAGTGACCTCGAAGCCGGCCAGCGTCGGCGATACGATTACGCTTTACGGCGTCGGATTCGGCCCCGTGACTCCGGATGTTGCCGCCGGGCAGATTGCTCCTTCGACGCCCAACACGATCTCCGCGCCGATCCAGATCTTCTTTGGAAACACAGCCGCTCCATTGGAATATTCGGGCCTCGCGCCGGGGATCGTAGGACTATACCAGTTCAACGTGGTGGTGCCGAACGTCGCGCCCGGCAACGCGATTCCCGTGTCCATCAATTTGAACGGCAACGTCGGAACCCAAACGCTCTACACCGCCGTGCAGTAGCTTCGTGGAACAGACGATCGGTTTTCGTCGTCTGTTTCCTGCTCGACAGACATCGCTGCTGCGCGAAGCGCTGCTAAGACTTCCGGGTGTGGAACAGACGATCGGTTTTCGTCGTCTGTTTCCTGCTCGACAGACATCGCTGCTGCGCGAAGCGCTGCTAAGACTTCCGAGTGTGGAACAGACGATCGGTTTTCGTCGTCTGTTTTCCGCTCCACAGCGCGAAGCGCTGCTAAGACTCCTCGGGTGTGGAACAGACGATCGGTTTTCGTCGTCTGTTTTCCGGCTAAGAGTTCCGGACGAACATCCGATAAGCAATATCTGAGGGCCCTTGGGCCGCGATGGGTCCGCCGTGAAGCCTTTATGTCATTGATATTGGTTGTTGAAGATGAACCGGTCAACCAGGCGCTAGTGACGAGATTCTTGAGGAACGAGGGTTACGACGTGCTTCTTGCAAAAGACGGCCTGGAGGGTGTCAAAACGGCGCGGGAACGCATTCCCGACCTGATCGTGATGGATCTGGGTCTTCCCGGATTGAATGGATGGGAAGCGGCCCGCCGGATCAGGTTGTCCTCGAAAACCGCCCATATTCCGATCATCGCGCTCACCGGAAGCACCAACGCTGAAAACGTACTCAAGGCCAAACAGGCTGGCTGCGACGCCTACGAAACCAAGCCCGTGGTTCACAAGAGACTAATTGCGAAAATCCGGCAACTGTTGGGGGCAGACTTGCCGGAGCCGGCATAATGCCTCAGCGCTTTTTCGAAGCCACTGGATCCAATAGCAGTTCTTGATGAGCGCCGTCTCCTTCAATCAATATTTCCATCTGTTGCGATCCACGCGCCTGATAACCCTTCACCGATGCCCAGAGGTCGTATGCGCCGTGCACCAATCCTTTGAACTCAAATTGTCCATCGGGAGCGATAATCGCGGTCTGCGTGTCCGACCCTCGATCGGCGCCAATGTTTACGCGCATATCCGGCGGGATCGGCTTTCCGTCGCTGAGCGTGACTTTGCCGCGCAGCGTGAAGGCCGGTTTGACGGGAATGTCGCCAACATTCACTACCTGGCCATCGTCTTTGGTCGCGCACAAAATAGCATCCGCGGCCAAGCCTCGCGGCGCGAGCGATTCCATCTTGCCATAGAGATACCAGATCCGGCCGGCCGTGACATTAGTCAACTCAAACCTTCCCTCCTCGTCTGTACCGATACGGGCCTCCGGCAAAAAGTCATTCATATTTCTGCTATGGCTGGTGAGACCGATCTCTGCGTGCGCAACGGGCTTGCCGTCCTGCATCAGCCGTCCGCGAATAGTCGCGCCCTCCGTGACGGTGATCGTCTTTGGCCCGGTCCCTGTTGCTACAGTAGCCAGTTTGCCGGCCATCCCGCGCGGCGATACCTTCACAATCGCGGCGGTCAGCGGCTTGGTGTGAGCCAGTTCGAAATCGCCTTGCGGGTTCGTAACCGCAATCAGGTCGATCCAACCACGGTCGCCAAAAGATCGTCCGCCGTCCCCGAAGATGGCGCCCTGCTGCTCCACCAGTGCGTCCGGCACCGCTTCTCCGTGCGAATCCACAACTTTTCCACGCACAATTTGCGCCGGATCTTCGGGAGGGACGCGCTTCTGCAGAACCGCTGGTTCAGCGGGACCCTTCTGAGGATCCACCTTGTTCACGAACTTGGTGCTGTATCCTTCGCTTGCCACCAGCAGATTGAATACAAGATCGGCGTTCAGGCCGTCAATGCTGTACGTTCCATCGGCTGCGGTGAACGTGCGCTTGCCGCAGTCGATATAACAGGTGGGGCAGTATAGATTGAAGCCTTTTTTCACGCCAGCCGAGTAAACCACAACGGCAGCGTGTCCGACCGGCTTGCCGTCGGCATCGACGACTTTCCCAGTAGCCGTTACGCGTTCCGTGGCGAAGGCCGGACAAGTAACGACAAAAATCGCGAGGAGACAAGTGCGCATCGTCTTCTCCTTCTCGTATAACTTCGGACGCGACATGCAATTCAGTCGTTCAAAAAAATTATCAAAGTTTAATATTCCCTATATCACAAAGAAAACTAAAGTCCTTCGACGACTACCCAACCCCTCGGACCCATCGTGCGCGCTTGACCTGACCCTATATTGAAATCGAAGGCGGACTGCTCCACGCCGTCAAACAACGGCCACTGCGGAGGCAGAGACATGATTTCTGCTTCCGCAAGACCGGTTTAAAAATTATAAATATAATGACATCAATAACTTAACTCGGTGTACCCACTCTCATCAATGCTCGCCAACGCTCGCGGCTCACTGACAAGGCGGAGCGGGCAGTTCCGCCCGCGGCATCGGATCGACGTTCGCCGGAGCCGGGACTTTTTGCGCCGTGAATCGTTCGGGATCGTCGATGCGCATTTCCAATAGGGGAACGGAACAAACTTGCGAAGACGACTCCAACCGGAATACGCGCTTGGCCGTCAAGGACTCGGCAGCAAGGATCTTGCTTAACCTCTGTACCGCCGCCTGCATCGGGGGTGGTAGAGGAGGCGCCGGCGTTGCGTCCTGGGCTTCGACAGAGCTCAGGGCGATAGCCCCAAAGAGAGAGATTCGCAGTACGCGGCCCATGCAGCAATTCTAGTCCTTTCGCACACCACTCGTCCGCCACAATCCACGCTTCATCCGATTTCCCAACCATCCATCCAATCGGCGATCTCCCCGCAACACTCTTCGTTTAGTCTGCTCCTGAGAGGACAAACGCATGGAGTATGTGGTTCAAGTGGAACGGGTCGGCAAGCGCTACCCGCTCGATCATAGCTTCGTCACGGCGCTCGACGACGCTTCGATGCAGATCCGTCACGGCGAGTTTCTCGCGATTGCGGGACCGAGCGGAAGCGGAAAATCGAGCCTGCTGCACTTAATCGGCTGCATCGACCAGCCAACCAGCGGCCGCATTCTGATCGATGGCATTGACACAACCGCTCTCGCACCCGCGCGGGCCGCCCGCCTGCGCCGCGAAAAGATCGGCTTCGTGTTTCAAACCTTCAACCTCATTCCTGTTTTCACCGCGTGGGAGAACGTCGAGTATCCGCTCTTGTTGAATCGCACGCCGGAACGGGAACGCGTCCGTCTCGTGAACGCTGCGCTTGCGAGCGTCGGATTGGCGGACCGCGCCAGCCACCGGCCGGATCTGCTTTCCGGAGGCGAGCGGCAACGCGTCGCGGTGGCGCGCGCCATTGTACACCGGCCGCCGCTGGTTCTCGCCGACGAGCCGACCGCGAATCTCGACACGCGCACCGCAATGCAGTTGATCGATCTGATGCGTGACTTGAATCGCCGCCTCGGGGTCACGTTTGTTTTCTCCACGCACGATCCGCGAATTCTGGATCACGCGGACCGCGTCGTGCACCTGTGCGACGGCAAAATTATCGAGGACAAACTTTTCGAGGAGATTTCCGATGAGAAAATTCTTGCAGTTGGCATTTAGAAACGTGTTCCGGAACCGCCGCCGGACATTGATGACGCTGCTTGTGGTCGGAGGCGGCGTGGCCGGCCTGCTTCTGGCCGGGGGATTCTTTTCTTTCATGTTCTGGGGCCTCCGCGAGTCCACCATCCGCAACGGCCTGGGACACCTGCAGATCTATAACGCCGATTTTTTCAAACGCGACGAAGCGCACGTGCTCGAAAACGGACTCGACGACGTGCCGCGCCTATCCGCGACTATCTCCAGCATGAAACACGTTCGCGGCGTCGCTCCCCGCATCGAGTTTTACGGCATGGTCTCGAACGGTATGAAATCGTCCGTGTTCATGGGAACGGCAGTCGATCCGGCGAAAGAGAAGAGCATGGGTTTCGAGCCGCGCTTCACCGCCGGCCGGGATCTTCACGCCAGCGCCGCGAGCGGCAATGAAGCGCTGCTCGGCGTGGGTCTGGCGCGTTCCATGAACGTCAAACCAGGAGGCAGCTTGACGCTGCTTGCCGTCACGGCCGACGGCGCGTTGAACGGCATCGATATCGATGTCGCGGGAATCGTAACCACCGGCGTCAAGGATCTGGACGGCCGGCTCTTGAAAATCACGCTGCCCTCCGCCCAGCGCCTGCTCCAAAGCGATCGCGTAACGAAGCTCGTCGTGGGCCTCGATAAGACCGAGAACACCGGCGCCGTTTATAGCGCCTTGGTGTCGCGCCTGTCCGGTCTGCCGCAGCCAACGGCGATCAAGAAGTGGGTAGAGCTGGCGGCTTATTACCATCAGGTCCGCCTGATGTTCAGCGGGATTTTCGTGTTCCTCGGTGTGATCGTTTTCTTCATGGTGGTGATGTCGAGCGCGAACACCTTCATGATGGCGATGTTCGAAAGAACGCGCGAAATCGGAACCATGCTCGCGATGGGCACTCCCAGATCGTGGCTGGTGGGTCTGTTCCTTGTCGAAGCGGGCCTCACCGGACTGCTGGGAGCTGTCGCCGGAGTAGCGGCGGGAGAAGGAATCGGAGCGTTGTTGAATTGGGCGAATTTGATGTTGCCGCCGCCGCCCGGAAACACCAGCGGGCTGCCGCTGCGCGTATTGCACCAGCCGGAACTGATGGTTGGCGCGGCCGTACTGGTGATCTTCACGTTGGCGCTGGCGTCCATCATGCCGGCCGTGCGTGCTTCGAAAATGCGAATCGTGGAGGCTCTTGCTCATGTTTAAAACGCTGCTTGGAATTTCTGCTCTGACGATTGCGGCGAGCGCCGCGACAATTGCTCCCATAGACGCCGACGCCCTGGTCCGGCGCGCCGACGCCATGCGTAACGGCTGGCCCAGCTTCGTGGTCCGCGTAAAGATCTCGAATTTCGAAGACGGCAAACAGGACGAAGAGCATCTTTATGAGGTGTCCCAGAAGGGAACTGACAAGACCCACGTCGAGTTCATGAGCCCGCGCGAGAAGGGCCGCAATCTCCTGATGCTCGGCGACGACATGTGGATCTTTCTTCCGGACACCAGCCGGCCGGTTCGCATCACGCCGCTCGAACGGCTGACCGGCAATGCCTCGAACGGCGATGTGGCGCGGACAAATTACGCCGTCGATTACGACTCTGTTTATCTCCGGGAGGAAAAAGTCGGAGATGTCGATTGCCATGTCTTAGATCTCACCGCGAAACGCAAGGGTGCGACTTATCGTCGCATCGAGTATTGGCTGAGTGTCGAAGATAGCCGTCCCGTGAAGGCGGAGTTTTATTTGACCTCGGGAAAGCACATCAAATCCGCGACTTACGACGATTTCCAGTTAGTCGGCGGCCATCGCCTACTCCGGAGAATGACCATCTACGATCAAATTCGGAAGACCTCGCACAGCGTGCTGGAATATTCTGGATACGCGTCTCGTGAGCTACCGGATAAATTGTTTCATCAGGGCCGGTCGGACCGTTTTTAAGTTATGAACCTGAGTCTGCTACTTGCGATGGCGGTGGCGCTTAGCGGGCTCCATCAGGATGCCGTGGATGCGCCTGCGAACGAGGCCAACCGTGAGACGAACCGCTGTTGCAACCGTCGTTCGCGTACAAAGACGGCGATCGCTGGAGATTTTCAACCAGCCTCGCGGCTCTTACTGACACGGATGGCGAAACCTACTCTCAGTTTCGCGTGAGAGAGGCGTTTGCCGGCCTGTCCTTAGGAGATTTCGATTTCAGCGCCGGCAGGAAGCTGTTGCGATGGGGCACTGGGTATGCGTTCACAGCGACCGGCATTTTGGATCCTCCGCGCAACGCGACTGATCCGGCGGACCGTTTGAGCCTCAATGAAGGCGTCAATCTGGTGCAAGGCGACTTCACCAATAACGGTAGCGATGTGACGGTAGTGTGGGCCGATACCGGCACGCGCCAGACTACGGCCGTTCGATATAACAAGTTATTCGATGGCTTCGACACGTCCGTGATCGTCGCGCAGGATCGCGGCGGCCCGTCCTTCGCAGGCGCCAATTTTACCCGCGTGATCGGGGATCGCGTGGAGTTGCACGGCGAATTCGCCTGGCGTCAAGGGGCCGCGGTCTTGATGGGAGGAAAATACACGACCTCGACGGGCGTGACTTTTATCGGCGAGTTCTACAGCGACCGAGGTCTGCGTCGGCAATACGCGTTCCTTCGCGCCGGAAAAGATCGTCTGCGTGAGCTGCCCGGCTGGAAGGAGTGGGACGTCTCGGCCTCGATCGTTGTGAATTTGACCGACGGCAGCCGCGTCGGAGTGTTCGACGCCGGCCGCAGATGCGGCAATCACTTTTTCGTGTATACCCACGGGCAAGTTCCGGCGGGAAAGAAGTGGCAATCGGAGTATGGGTCGATCCCCTACTCGGCGTTAGTCTCAGTAGGTGTGCGGGTTCAGTTATGAAAAACAACCGTTCCGCGAGCCGTGACCGGCAGGGAGCGCCCACGGGCCTGCGGCCCACCGTCGACCGTAACCGAGCCGTGACCGGCAGGGAGCGGAAATCGCCCGTGATTTTTTCGACATGTTCTTCAGGGGAGCGGTTGTCCCCAGAGCGTCAGCCCCATCGTGGGGCCACCGCCTGGAAATGTACCATGGAGGAAAAGCAAGACTAATGTCGAAAACGTCTAAGAGAACATCGTCGGCTGATGAGATCGCCGAGAAGGCGTCGCGAGGCGAAGACATTTCCGCTTACTTCACTAACAAGTTCACCGTCGTAAGACCAGTACGCCGTGTGAATGTCGACTTGACGCAAGGGATGTTACGCGAGTTTGACGACCGGGCGGCTCGCCTGCACGTGAGCCGGCAGGCCGTTATCAAAACTCCGCTCGCCCGCGCGTTGCAGGAGGACCGCCCTGTTAAATCACGATCGAAGAGGAGGGCCGGGTGATGCGCGCTCAGTTGTGAAGGAAAACCCACCCGGGCCCCCTACGATCTGTGTAGGTTGGATCACAACGAGCCATGTTTGCAGCATCTTACAAGAAATACTTGTCACTCCTCGGTCGAGTCTGCTAATATTCTGAACGGAGCTTAAGGCAAGAGCTCTGTTACCAATCAAATCAGAATTAGGGAGGTTTGTTCCAAGATGAATATTCGACCGCTCCACGACCGCATCGTAGTGAAACGGATTGAAAATACGGAGACCATGCAGGGTGGCCTGTATATTCCGGACTCGGCCAAAGAGAAGCCGCAGGAAGGCGAGGTCGTCGCAGTGGGCAAGGGCAAGCGTCTCGAAGACGGCAAAGTAGTTGCTCTCGACGTGAAGCCCGGCGACCGCATTCTGTTCGGCAAGTATTCCGGAAGCGACATCAAGCTTGACGGCGAAGAGTATCTCATCATGCGTGAGGACGAAGTCCTCGGTGTGATGGAAGGCGCGCCCAAAAAGGCAAGCAAAGTAGCGTAGGTTTTAACCACAAGCAGAGGGAATTAGGAGATCACAGATCCATGGCAGCGAAACAAATTGTTTATAGCGAGAATTCCCGCCAGGCGATTCTGCGCGGCGTCAATCAGTTGGCCGATGCAGTTAAAGTAACGCTTGGCCCCAAGGGCCGTAACGTCGTACTCGAGAAGAAGTTCGGCGGCCCCACCATTACCAAGGACGGCGTGACCGTCGCAAAAGAGATTGAACTCAAGGACCCGCTCGAGAACATGGGCGCGCAGATGGTTCGTGAGGTCGCATCGAAGACCTCCGACACGGCCGGCGACGGCACCACCACGGCGACCATCCTCGCGCAGGCGATCTACCGCGAAGGCGTCAAGAGCGTTGCAGCCGGCGCCAATCCGATGGCCCTGAAGCGCGGCATTGAGAAGGCCGTTGAGACGGTCGTCGAAGAAGTCAAGAAGTTCTCCAAGCCCGTCAACGACAACGCCACCATCGCCCAGGTTGGAACCATTTCCGCGAACGGCGATTCCACCATCGGCAACATCATCGCCGAGGCGATGCAGAAGGTCGGTAAGGACGGCGTCATCACGGTTGAAGAATCGAAGACGATGGTCACCGAGCTTCAGACCGTCGAAGGTATGCAGTTCGACCGCGGCTATCTGTCGCCCTACTTCATCAGCGATCCGGACCGTATGGAGTGCGTGCTCGAAGATCCGTACATCCTGATCCATGAGAAAAAGATCAGCAACATGAAGGACCTGCTGCCCGTGCTCGAGCAGATTGCTCGTTCCGGCAAGCCGCTCCTGGTCATCGCCGAGGAAGTGGAAGGCGAAGCGCTCGCCACCCTCGTCGTGAACAAGCTGCGTGGCACGTTGAACGCCTGCGCCGTAAAGGCTCCGGGCTTCGGCGATCGCCGCAAGGCTATGCTCGAAGACATCTCTATCCTGACTGGCGGCAAGGCCATCATGGAAGAGACCGGCATTAAGCTCGAAGGCGTGCGTCTCGAAGACCTCGGCCGCGCCAAGCGCGTTGTCGTGGATAAGGACAATACCACTCTCGTCGAAGGCGGCGGCAAGGAATCCTCCATCCAGGGCCGCATCAAACAGCTCCGCGCTCAGATCGAAGAGACCACCAGCGATTACGATCGCGAAAAGCTCCAGGAACGTCTGGCGAAGCTCGCCGGCGGCGTCGCGGTGATCAAAGTCGGCGCGGCCACCGAAACCGAGATGAAAGAGAAGAAGGCGCGTGTCGAGGATGCTCTGCATGCCACGCGCGCGGCGGTTGAGGAAGGCATCGTTCCCGGCGGCGGCGTGGCGCTGCTGCGCGCGGCGCTGGTGCTGAAGAACCTGAAGGGCGAAGGCGATGAGCAGGTTGGCATCAACATCATCGCGCGCTCTTGCGAAGAGCCGGTTCGCCAGATTGTCGGCAATGCCGGCCACGAAGGCGCCATCATCATCGAAAAGATCCGTGGCAACAACGACCCGAATTATGGCTTCAACGCTGCTTCCATGCAGTTTGAAGACCTGGTGAAGGCCGGCGTGATCGATCCTACGAAGGTGACCCGCTCGGCGCTGCAGAACGCATCGTCGATCGCGGCGCTGATGCTGACCACCGAAGCCATGATCGCCGAAATTCCGGAGAAGAAGTCGGCTCCGGCAGGTGGTCCCGGCGGGCACGGTCCGGAGATGGATTACTAAGAAGCAGTCACAACAAGCTGTCCAAGAGACCCGGTCCGAAAGGGCCGGGTTTTCTTTTGGTGCGACGCGCAGTTTTGCGCGGCGTGAGACACCAGCGGCTCAGTACGTTCGGTACCGGAAGTAATGGTTCCACGATTTGACTTTGGACGGAGTGCTTGCTTAAATAAAGAAGAACCCGCCTGGCTTACTCCTCAGTAGCTCAATGGTAGAGCATTCGGCTGTTAACCGAAGGGTTGTAGGTTCGAGTCCTACCTGAGGAGCCAACGTCTCACTCGACTGCCCGAGCTGCGCACAAACCCACGCCAAACGAATCGTTAACAGACGATCTGCTGCGACCGTGCGATTGTCGATCGTCGCAAGCTTCTGGAATACTGTCTGAACACGAATCATCCTCGAGGTCGAAATAAGGCAAGGTTATTTGTGCCCGGTGGAATCCGCCAAGCCGATCCCGAAATGCTCAGAGAGGCCCTGCTTGGGGCGGCCCGTAATGCGGATGCCCGACTAGGGATCGCGAACTCATATCGCCAGCGCTACATATGTACTATAGGAGGAAGGCTCGGGATGGCAGACATTGAAATGCATTCTGTGGTGGCGCTATTGGAGGACCTGCCGACGGAGGGGCTGATCCGCGGCCAGGTAGGCACCGTCGTTGAGAACTGGACTCCCGGCGTATACAAGGTCGAATTCTGCGATGACAACGGCAGGGCCTATGCCATGGTTGCGTTGAAGACGGAACAGCTAATGCGTCTGCACCATGCGCCTAGCCATCAGGCCGCCTGACGACGAATTCGAGTCTGCTCATGCACGCCACCGGGTGGAATAACGGAGCTTGGCACAAGAGCGGCGCGGGTTACCGAATCAAAATCGACAAAGACGAACGCGACCGATTCTTCGGGAAAGCATGGTCCGATGTCCAAATCGAGCGGTCTTCAAGTGTTGAAGTTGGAGCCAGCCGGCGGCCGGGTTTTTCGGCTAGCAAGATAATTTACCGAAGCCCATTGTTATTCAATATCTTATCGGTGGTCTCTCGGGGAGCCAATTTTCGCTATCAACACGCTATTGTTTCGTTCACCACCTCACTCGCGCGAAAAACGATTGAAGAATTGCCAAGCTTAATCTTGCCGCAGCGCCCCGAGCGGATCGATTCGCGCCGCGCGCCTTGCGGGCAACCAGCCGGCCAGGAAAGCGGCCGCGGCTACCAGCAGCGTCACGCCGCCAAACGTCAGCGGATCGTACGATGGCACGTCGAATAACAGGCTTTCCATCAGATGCGTGATGGCGAGCCCGCCCAGGATCCCCAGGACAATCCCGGCCGCGGCCAATCGCATTCCCTGGCCGATCACCAGCCGGAGAACATCGGCTGGACGCGCACCCAACGCCATTCGCAATCCGATTTCA